>DATAEW010000045.1:0-13785 GCA_036257815.1 Solirubrobacterales bacterium | reverse complement strand
AACTTTTTCGGCTGATCGTTGAAGGTCGTCCAATGAGGGGTCGCCGAAAAAGTACAAGCCGCGGGGAGCCGCACGCGACTCCATTTCCGTACTCGAATTGGGGGCCGGGCATGGCGCTGGCGGGGGTTTTGCTTGCGCTTGGAACGGGGATTGTGCTGTCGCTGCCGGCGGCGGCGCTGGGGCAGGAACCCGACGGCGACCTGACCACGGCCGGCAACGTCTTCGTCCAGCTGGCGACCGCGATCGGGTTCCTGCTGGTGCCGATGGTGATCGCGGCGCAGCGGGGGGCCGCGACGGTCGGCGAGCAGCTGCGGCGGCTTGGGGTTCGCGCCTTCCGCCCCTCGGCGCTGAAGTGGATGGCCGCCGCGGTGGGTCTCTACCTGCTGTTCGCGGCGCTCTACTCGGCGCTGGTCCTCGAACCGCACCAGAAGGACATCGCCGAGGGCTTCGGGGCGGTCCCGGTGCAGGTGCTGCTGATCGTCCTCGCGGCGCCGATCAGCGAGGAGGTCTGCTTTCGCGGCATGCTCTACGGCGGCCTGCGGGAGAAGCTGCCGCGGGTCGCCGCGGCCCTGATCGGGGGCCTGGTCTTCGGCGGCCTGCACGCGATCACCGGCATCAGCGCGGTGCCGCCGCTGGTCGTCTTCGGCTTCCTGCTCTGCCTGCTGTACGAGAAGACCGGCTCGGTGGTGCCGGGAATCCTCCTGCACATGTTGAACAATTCCGTCGCCCTGCTCGGCCAGTAGCATGCCGCCGGTGAACCGCCGCGTCGTCTCACTGCTGGTCGCCGTCGCCGCTTTGGCGTTGCCCGGCTCGGCCGCGGCGGCCGCCAAGCACCAGGCTCCGCCGGCGCCGAAGGCGACGGTGAAGATCGACGTCGGCGGCCTGCACGGCGGGCGAGCCCAGATCTACGACACGGTGCCGGTCAGCGGCACCCTCTTGCCCTACCTGCCCGGACAGCGGGTCGAAGTGACCTTCTACCTCGACGGTCACCGGCTGGTCAGGCACAGGGTCGCGGTCGCCAAGGGCCCCGGCGGCACCGGCACCTTCAGCTCGAGCGTGATCGTCCGCGAGGACGGCAAGTACGCGGTCAGCGCCCACCACGCGGCGAGCCCGCAGCTCGGCGCCGACACCACCGTGCGCAAGAGCTGGCGGGTCAGCTTCCCCGGCCTGCACCCGGGGGAGTGCTCCAAGGTGGTCAAGGGGTTCAAGCGGGAGATGGCGAAGATGGGCTACGTCGCCGGCGGCGGCGACTGCTTCAACGGCCGGCTCGGCCGCGAGGTGCTCGCCTACCGCAAGGTCAACGGGATGAACCGCAGCCAGAAGGCCGGCCCCGGCGTCGTCAAGGCGGTCTTCGGCGACAGGGGGGAATACCGGCCCCGCTACCCGAAGGCCGGTGAGCACGCCGAGGTGCCGCTCGCCAAGCAGGTGCTGGTGCTGATCAGGAAGGGGAAGCCGTTCGCCGTCTACCCGGTCTCCACCGGCAAGCCCTCGACCCCCACGATCACCGGCCACTACAGCTTCTATCGCCGCGAACCGGGCTACAACTCGGAGGGGATGTACTACTCCTTCTACTGGCACAACGGCTACGCCGTCCACGGCTACGCCGAAGTCCCCGACTACGCCGCCAGCCACGGCTGCGTCCGCACCTTCATCGCCGACCAGCCGCGGATATACGACCAGCTCGAATACGGAGAGTCGATCTTCGTCTTCTAGGTGGGGCCGGGCTTCGGACCGATCCGCGCACGCTCTCGCCTGCGCGTCTCGGTCCCCAGACCACCCCGGAGGTTTTAGGGTCAAACGGAAAGGAGGCGCGGCATGAAGGTCTTCGTTGCGGGAGCGAGCGGGGCGATCGGGCGGCCCACGGTGCGGCAATTGGTGGCCGCGGGGCACGAGGTGACGGGGATGACCCGGCGCGAGGAGCGGGCCGAGGAGATTCGGGCGGCCGGGGCGGAGGCCGTCGTCTGCGACGTCTATGACGCCGCGGCGCTGAACGAGGCCGTCGGCGCGGCGCGGCCGGAGGCGGTCGTGCACCTGCTGACCGCGCTGCCGCCGCGCTTCCGTCTGCGGTCGAACTACCTGGCGGCGACCAACCGGATCCGAACCGAGGGCACGCGGAACCTCATCGCGGCGGCGCGGGAGGCCGGCGCTCGGCGCATGGTCGCCGAGAGCGTCGCCTTCTTCTACCGCCCGGAAGGCGACTCCGTGAAGGACGAGGAGGCGCCGCTGTTCGAGGAGGTCGGGCCGCCGTTCCGAGAGGCGGTAGCCGCCGCCCGCGACCTCGAATGCCAGGTGCTGGAGGCCGAGGGGATCGATGGCATTGTCCTGCGCTACGGCTGGCTCTACGGGCCCGGCACCTACTTTGCGCGCGGCGGCTCGCAGGCGCAGGACACGCTGAAGCGACGCCTGCCGGTCGTCGGTCCGGGAACCGGGATCTCCTCCTTCGTCCACGTCGACGATGCGGGAGCGGCGACGGTGGCGGCGGTCGAGGGCGGCCCTCCCGGCGTCTACAACATCGTCGACGACGACCCGGCGCCGATGCGCAGGTGGCTCCCGGTCTACGCCGAGGCGCTTGGCGCCAAGCGGCCCCGGAAGGTGCCCCTGTGGCTGGCAAGGCTGGTAGCCGGTGGGGCGATGGCGGACGCCGCGGTGGCGATGCGCGGCGCCACCAACGAGAAGGCGAAGCGCGAGCTGGGCTGGCGGCCGGCCCATCCGAGCTGGCGCCAGGGGTTCGCCGAATCGCTCGCTTAGGAGACGGCTCGCCCACGAACGCTCGCATCGGGCCTAGGATGCGCGCCGTGGCCGACCTGAACGCCGCCAAGGAGACGCTGCTCACCGAGCTGCGCGAGCACTCGCTGGTGCTCGGCGAGGTGACGCTGTCAAGCGGCGCCACGGCCCAGTACTACGTCGACGCCCGGCGGGCCCTGATGCGGCCGGCCGGCTTCCGCGCCGCCGGTGAGTTGATCGCGGCCGCCGCGGCCGAGCTGGGTGCCCAGGCCGTCGGCGGTCCGGCGACCGCCGCGATCCCGCCCTCCTGCGCGGCGATCGCGGTCCCCGCGGGGGCCGATCTCCTCGCTTTCTTCGTCCGCGGGGAGCGCAAGGAGCACGGCCTGCAGCGCTGGGTCGAGGGACCGGTCGAGGCCGGGATGCGCTGCCTGGTCGTCGAGGACACGGTGACCACCGGCGGCTCGACCGCGAAGGCGATCGCCCGCATCCGCGAGGAGGGCCTGGAGGTGGCCGGAGTGGTCGCGGTCGTCGACCGGCTCGCCGGCGGGGCCGAGAAGATCGAGGCGGCGGCCGGGGCTCCCTACCGGGCGCTGGTGACGATCGACGAGATCTACCCCGACCGCCCGGACCGGGGCTGACACCGGACGGTTTCGCGCTCGCGACATCGACCACATCTGATGTGGGTCAAGTTCGCGAGCGCTGATCAGCCGCCGAGCCTGAGCGTCGCCGTCCGGCGCCCGCCGGGGATCGCGGCGACCAGCTGCGTCCGCAGCGCCCCGTGCTCGCGCAGCAGCCGCCGCCCGCCGGCGCTGAAGGGGACCAGGTAAGCGTGCGAGCGGCCACCGGTGAGTCCGAAGCCGCGGCGGCCGAGCGAGCGGGTGACGAGCCGAATCCGCGGTGGGCGGCCGTGCCCGCGCGGAGTGGCGAGCTTGAAGCTGCTGCGCAGCATCAGCTGTCCCGGGCAGGCGGTCCCGGCGGGCCAGGCGCAGGAGATCCGCACCCTGACCCCGGCCGCGGTCTGGCGCACGTTGGCGAGCGTGATCGCGACCGGGATCGCCGTCGCCTCGCAGCCGAGCAGCCGGTCCGCCCCCGGTTCGAGGTCGACCGCGTAGACGCAGACCGGCTGGCGGCCCGACTTCACGGTCGGGAAGCTGGCGTCGAAGCCGTGGCGGGCGCCGGCCTGCGGGTACTTCGCGGCGAGGTCGCGGCGCGAGCGGCCGGCGATCGGCCCGAGTTCGTATTCCTGGGCGCCGGGGGCGCCGGCGCGGCCGCCGACGAAGACCCGCACCCCCAGCGCCGCGGTCGGAGCGTTGGGGTCGAAGGCCCAGCCCTTGACCCGCAGCGTGCCCGGGGCCGGCGAGCCGGTCAGGTCGAGGAAGCCGATCGGGTCGTCATCGCCGAGGGCCAGCGTCGCCGTCCCGACCATGGCCGCGTCGACGTAGTCGCTGTCGATGTTGA
This sequence comes from Solirubrobacterales bacterium, assembly GCA_036257815.1. Lineage (GTDB taxonomy): Bacteria > Actinomycetota > Thermoleophilia > Solirubrobacterales > 70-9 > VAYN01. The sequence continues at coordinate 9,603 of DATAEW010000045.1, read as the reverse complement.
TCGTCTGGCCGCCGTAGGTCTCGTTGTGGCCGCCCTGGTACTGGTGGATGCGAGCGTGCGGGGTCCAGGCGCTGGCCGGGACGACCGGGTCGGTCGTCGTCTGGGATCCGTTCCAGTTGGCGATCCAGAGGTCGTCGGGCTCGGCGTAGCCGCTGCCGAGCGCCCCGGCGAGGTCGGCGATCCCCGAGGAGGAGCTGCTGTAGACGCCGGAGAGGTAGCCGAGGGCGTGGAGCTTGTTGGTCCAGGCCTCGAGGAAGGCGAGGGTCGCCGCGGTGGCGCTCGAGGTCCGGGTGTAGGCCTCCATGTCGAAGTAGATCGGGCTGCCCGGCCCGATCCCGATCGGGCCGGCCTGGGCGACCGCTTCGACGGCCTGCGCGGTCCCCTGGGCGGTCGCCTGGCTGGAGCTCAGCTTGGCGCAGCTGGAGCAGCTGCTGGTCGGCGCCTGCAGGCCGACGTAGGTGGGGATCAGGTGCCAGCCGGCTTCGGTCTCGGCAGCGACCCAGCTCGCGGTGAGGTTGGGCTGGGAGCAGGCCCGGTTGTCGCCGCCGATGTAGACGCCGATCGCCCGGAAGGGCGAGGCGGCCCAGGCGGCCATCGTCCGCGAGGAGGGAGCGCTGCAGGCGTCGAAGCCGAGCCCGGTGAAGACGGACCCGCCGGCCGAGGCGCTCGCTCGCGGCCTGGTCAGGGATCGTGAGAGCGTTGCGGCCCGGGCGCGGCCCGCCGGTTCGACGACGATCGCGCGGCGGCGGCCGATCGCCCCCGCCGGGCAGCTCTGGTTGGGCGACGGGCTGCCGAGGTAGACGGCGCGGCGGTCGAGCCGCACGCAGATCCCCGGCTGCCGGGCGAGGCGGAAGACCGGCCAGCCGGCCGGGACGTGGACCGTGCGGCCCGCGTACCGCAGCGTCCGGGCGGGGCCGGAGGCCGCCGGCGCGGCGCTCGCCGGGGCCGCGGGGAAGCATGCCGTGAGCAGCGCCAGCGCCGTCGCTGGCACGAGCAGCGCGCGGATCGCTCGCCGGTCGATCGGGATCACCCTCGGCACTTTCCGTATAACGGGCGGAAGGCGGGGAAAGTTGCACTTGGGTGGGCGATTCCGTGCAGGAATCGCCCACCCTTCCGGAGGGCTAGCCGTTGAGGCAGAACGCGAAGGCCTGCAGGTCCGCGTCGCTGCCGCTCGCGTTCCGTCCCCTTACGTCCCAGGTCCTTTGAGCGTTCGGTTCAAAGAGCTCCAGTGGCCTCGACCATGTGATCGACAGGCCGGGCCGTTCCGACCCCCATTGGAAGCCACCCGACAGCAGCTGCGAGCCCGATGGACAGGTGGCACTCGAGTTCCCCGAGGCGTTGCCGCCGATCCCGTTGACGCCGCCGAAGACGATGAACGTTTCGCCGATCTGAAGGGCGCTAACCGAGTCGGGGGCAAGGTCCGAGATCCCGATCGAGTGGTCGAGGACGTTGGCGGAAGAGACCGCGTTGGCCGCCAGTCCGGGATTGGGGTAAGTGCCGGTGAGGGCTCCCCCGGCGGCGCCGGACAGTGGACCGGGAGGTCCTTGCGGACCCGTGGGTCCCTGCAGCCCCGCGGGTCCTATCGGACCGGTGAGGCCTTGCGGTCCCGTCGGACCCGTCGGGCCCGTGGGGCCCGTGGGACCCGTGGGAGCCCGCGGAGGAGGCACCGGTGCGACAAAGTCGGTCGGTGGTGCGGAGCCTTTCCGCTGCTCAGCCACCGACGATCCGTTCGCTTGCTTCAAGGCAAGGACCTGGCGGCGCAGCTCTGCCGTCTGCTGTCTCAAATCTTCAACGGTCTTGGCGAGCTTCGAAATGGAGTCGGCAGGCGGTCGCTGGGCGCCGGCCGGCGCAACCTGAAAAGCGAAGGCGCCGACGACAGCGGCGGCCACCAGCATCGCCCGCACCCTGCTGCGTTTGTTGCTCTGCACGGAGTTCCTCCCACGGGTCGGTTTGACACATCCGGTCACTGCGGATCCGTGATACGGCCGACAGCCCGATCCGTTCAGTGCCCCGAGCTGGATTCGAACCAGCGGCCTATCCCTTAGGAGGGGATCGCTCTATCCAGCTGAGCTATCGGGGCCGGGGATGAATTTTCACTTAGATGACGATTCGGCGTCGGAATTGGTGCTTCTTGCGCGCCACGCGTGCGTTCTGACCGGGCAGGATGGCGTGCATGAGCGCAACCGAGGTAATCAACATGTCCGACGCACGGGTTAATGTGTTCCGCATGCCCAAGATGATCCAGGTCAGGAATGTCCCTGACGACATGCACAAGGCCCTGAAGACGCGTGCGGCGGCGGAAGGAATGACCCTGTCCGACTACATCAAGCGGGAGCTGAGCTACGTGGCCGGCAAATCGAAGATCGAGGAGATCGGTCAGCGGGTCCGCGCCCGCGGTCCGTCGGGGCTGAAAACCGAGACGATCGTGCGGCTGATCAGGGAAGGACGAGACGACTGATGCCGGTCGTCGACGCCTCCGTGATCGTCGAGTTCGTCGCCTTCGGGGAGCGCCGCGAGGCGGCCGAACGGCGCCTGCGCGAAGACGACGAAGCGCTCTGGGCGCCGCACCTCCTCGACGCCGAGGTCGGTCACGCCCTGCGCCGCGCCGTCCGCCACGCGGCGCTGGACCCGGCGACGGCAGGCGAGGCGCTGTGGCGGCTCGATGAGCTGCCGCTGCGGCGAGTCTCCCACGAAGTCCTCGTCCACTACGCCTGGGAGCTGCGCGAAAACGTCAGCTTCTACGACGGGCTCTACGTGGCGCTGGCGGAGATCCTCGACGAACCGCTGATCACCTTCGACGCGAGGCTCGCCCGCGCCGGGGTCTCGGCCCGGGTGGAGGTGCTCGCCGCGTAGCCGGCTCAGGCGTAGAGGCTCTCCGAGGCGAGCTCCACGGCGCGGCGGCTCCAGAGCTTGACCTGCACGAAGACCTCGTCGCCGTAGCCCTCGAGGGCGTCGAGGGCGATCAGGGTGAAGCGGTCGCGGGAGATCTCTTCCTGGTCGACGGTCTCGCCGTCGAGCTCGGCGGTGGCGGCGACGGCGCCGCGAACCAGCGGGCGTCCCCAGATCAGGGTCACGGCGCCGGCCCGGCCGTTCTCGCCGCGCCAGCGGCCGATCACCTCGTCGTTGAGGTCCAGCCGCCAGTCGGGGTTGTGCTCGGCGAGGACGTCGGTGAAGTCCGCCTTGGCCTCGAAATCGCCCGGCTCGCCCCCGGCGGGCAGGACGTAGGAGACGTGGCCGTAGAGCTCCAGCGTCCCCTCCGCGCTCTCGCTCCGCGCCGAGCAGGGCACCCAGACGCGGCCGCCCCAGGCGCGCTCGGGGAACCAGTCGAGCTCCTCCGGGACCGCGGCGCCGTCGGGCAGGTCATCGATCTCTCCAACGGCGGCGGCGAAGGTCTCCCGCAGGCGCTCGGCGAAACGGCCGTGCGGGATCCCCTCCTGCGTCGTGTCGGCGATGAAGCGGGGGATCGGTCGCGGGTTCGGCGGCACGCGGGCACCCTACCGCCGCGGCGGCGTCCTCGACCGTGGCAGGAGGTCGGTCGCCATCCGCGACCGACCTCTGCCACTGAGACCTGGATCCCGGCACCGCCCCGCCGGGGCCCTCACGCCTCCTGCGTGGCCCCGGCTCCCTGCGCCACCGGCCGCAGGTGCCGGCGCAGCAGCGTCGCTCCGACCACGGCTCCGACCAGGGTCGTCGCCGAGCTGAGCAGGAAGGCGAGCTGGTAGCCGTCGGTCAGCGCCAGGGCGGCGCTCGCCGCCGAGTGCGAGCTGGTGTAGCTGGCCGCGGCGGTGCTGAAGGCCGCCAGGCCGAGCGTCCCGCCGACCAGCCGCGAGGTGTTGACGAGGCCGGAGGCGAGGCCGGTTTCCCGCGGCTCGACACCCTGCACGGCGACGATCATCACCGGCACGAACGCCGTCCCGAAGCCGAGCGTGCTGATCACCCCGGCGGGCAGGACGATGTCGAGGAAGGTGCCGGTGGCGGGGACATCGCCGAGCAGGGCCAGGCCAATCGCCGCGGTGAGAAGGCCGCCGGTCAGCACGTTAGCCGCCCCGAACCGCTTGACCAGCCGGGGCGAGAACGAGGAGGCGGCGAAGAAGCCGATCGTCAGCGGCAGGAAGGCCACCCCCGCTTCCAGGGCGTCGAGGTGGCGGACGTCCTGCAGGTAGAGGGAGACGAAGAACCACATCGAGAAGGCGCCCGAGTACAGCAACGCCATGACGATGTTGGAGGTGCGGATCAGCGGCCGCCGGAATATCCCGAGCGGGACCAGCGGGTCGCTGGCGACCCGCCCCTCATACAGGGCGAAGAGCCCGAGCAGCGCCACCGCGATCGCCGCCGGCACCGTGACGCCCGGCGCGGTCCAGCCCAGGGTGTCGGTGCGGACGATCGCGTAGACCAGGGCGGTGAGGCCGGCGGTGACGAGGACGGCGCCGACCGCGTCGAAGCCGCGTCCGGACGCCGTTTCGTTGCGGGGGACCCAGCGCCGGCCGGCGGCGAGGACCGCGAGGCCGACCGGGACGTTGATCACGAAGATCGCCGGCCAGCCGAGCCCCTGCGTCAGCAGGCCGCCGAAGAGGGCGCCGGAGGAGCCGCCGAGGCCGGCCATCGCGCCCCAGACCCCGAGCGCGCGGTTGCGCTCCGGCCCCTCGGGGAAGGAGGCGGCGATGATCGCCAGGCCGGCGGGGGAGATCGTCGCCGCGCCGAGCCCCTGCAGGGCGCGGGCGCCGAGCAGCAGCGGTTGCGAGTCGGCGAGCGCGCAGGCGAGCGAGGCGACGGCGAAGAGGGCGGTGCCGCCGAGAAAGACCTCGCGGCGCCCGAAGAGGTCGCAGGCCCGCCCGCCGAGCATCAGGAAGCCGGCGAAGGTGAGCGTGTAGGCGTTGACGACCCACTGCAGGCCGGTGTCGGAGAAGTCGAGCGAGTCCTGGATCGAGGGCAGGGCCACGTTGACGATCGAGACGTCGAGGATGACCATGAACTGAGCCAGGCAGACGAGGAGAAGAAGGGCGTCGGAATGGCGTCTGGTTTGCGTTCCGGGCATAGGGAAGCCTCCTCTCGGCTTGCGGCGTTCCTCTCTTAGACGAACGAATCGGCGAGGAATGGACGTGAGATCTGCCCTGCCCTGCCTGCCCTGCCCTGCCCCGCCCCGCCCCGCCCTGCACCTGCACCTGCACCTGCACCTGCGCTTCCTGCACTTTGTAACCCACAGGGTGACAAAAGGCGGGGCGGGGGGCCCCAGGATCAGAGGCACTCGCGCAGGTCGGCGGCCGCCCGCTCCGGCGGGTAGACGTTGATGTCGACGCCGGTCCCGAGCTCGAAGCCCGCCTTGGTCGTCAGCCGCGGGGCGATGTCGACGTGCCAGTGGAACTGCTCGGCGCCGCGCGGGGCGGTGCGGACCCAGAGGTTCAGCTCCGGCGGGCCGTCGAAGCGGGCGGCGAGCAGCCGCAGGGCGGTGCGGATCATCGCCCCGCCCGCCTCGTCCTCCTCGAAGCGGGCACGCTCGCGACGCGGCAGCACCCGCAGCTCGAACGGCGAGCGCGAGGCCCAGGGGCAGATCAGCGCCGCCTCCTCGTCGATCGCGACCAGGCGCTCGCGCCGCCGCACCTCCTCGACCAGCACGTCGCTGAGCAGGCCGCTGCCGGCGGTGCGTTCGCCGTAGGCGCCGGCCCGCTCGCGCTCGCGAGCGACCGCGGCGGGGACGAAGGGCAGCGCGTAGAGCTGGGCGTGGGTGTGCTCCAGCGAGGCGCCGGCGGCGCCGCCCTCGTTGACGATCAGCTGCACGTAGGAGGTTTCGGAGTGGGCGCGCATCCGCTCCCGCCAGGTGGCGATCGCGGCGGCGAACTGGTCCTCGTCGAGCTCCGACATGGCGGTCGCGTGCCGGGGGGCGCCGATCAGCACCTCGTGCGCGCCCATCGCCGGCCGGGAGGAGAAGAGGTCCGGTTCTCCGGAGCGGCGGGAGGCCAGGAGCGGGTCGCCGCTGCTGGAGAAGGCGCCGGCCTCGGCGCCCGGTGAGCCGCCGGCGGCAGACACCCCCGCCTCGGTGCCGGTTCTCCCAGCCCGTGGTTCCTTTTGGTCGCCATCCGTCCATAAGGAACCGCGCGATGGCTCGCCGGGCGCGGCGGGCGGGTCGCCCAGCGCCGGGTAGAGGTTCGGCACCACGCGCGTCGTCCAGCCGGGACCGTCCGCTGGTCCGCCGCCCGGCCGCGTCGCGTAGACCTCCGGCGGCGTGCGGTCCTCGCGGCCCTCGCAGAAAGGGCAGCTGGCCCGCTTCTCCTCGGTGCCCCGCTCTGCGCCGTGGGCGGCGCCGCTGAACTGATCCGGGCGCGCGGCCCGGCCCGGGGCGAGGATCGTCCTCAGCCCACTCAGCTGGTCGATGCGGATCTCCGGCGCGCTCAGGACCGGGAGGGGGGGATGTCGTCGGGCGGCGGGGCGGCTGGGGCCGGCGGCCGTGCGGTCGGCGCGGCGCCGCCCTGGCTGCGACCCATGAAGGCCTCGAGCAGGTCCATCGGCAGCGGGAAGACGACCGTGGTGTTCTGGTTGGTGCCGATTTCCAGCAGCGTCTGCAGGTAGCGCAGCTGCAGCGAGGCGGGGTTGGTGCTGATGATGTCGGCGGCGTCGGTGAGCTTCTGGGCGGCCTGGAACTCACCCTCGGAGTTGATGATCTTGGCCCGCCGCTCGCGCTCGGCCTCGGCCTGGCGGGCGATCGCGCGCTGCATCTGCTCGGGGATTTCGACGTCCTTGATCTCGACCGCGGTGACCTTGATGCCCCACGGCTCGGTCGACTCGTCGATGATCTTCTGCAGCTCCTCGTTGAGCCGCTCGCGCTCGGAGAGCAGCTGGTCGAACTCGGCCTTGCCGAGCACCGAACGCAGCGCCGTCTGCGAGATCTGGGAGGTGGCGAGGAGGTAGTTTTCGACCTCCGTGATCGCCTTGCGGGAGTCGATCACGCGGAAGTAGGCGACCGCGTTGACGCCGGCGGGGACGTTGTCGCGGGTGATCACCTCCTGCGGCGGGATGTTCAGCGTCACCGTCCGCAGGTCGACCTTGACCATGCGGTCGACGAAGGGGATCAGCAGGATCAGGCCCGGCCCCTTCTGCGCGATCAGACGGCCGAGGCGGAAGATCACCCCGCGTTCGTACTCGCGCAGGATCCGCACCGAGGCGCCGATCGCGATCAGGGCGAAGAACGCAAGAACGATCAGGATTCCACCCACCACTGCCATCAGCTGACTCCCTCTCTCGTCGGCTCCGCCGATTGCGCCTGCGGGCGGACGATCAGCGTCAGCCCTTCGACAGCCTCGACCCTGACTTTATCCCCCAGCCGCACCGGCGGGTCGCCGCTTGCGAGCCGGGCGGACCAGAGCGTCCCCGCCAGCTGGACCTGCCCGTCGGGATCGACGTCGGAGCGGGCCTCGCCGACGGCGCCGAGGAGCTCCTCGGCGCCGGACCGCACCGGCCCCAGGCGGTGGGCGGCGATCACTTTCCGGGTGACGAAGTAGAAGGCGATCGCGGAGACGACGCCGAGCGCGATCAGCGCCCCGCCCACCCAATCCGCGGTTTCGCTGTCGGAGTTGAGCGCGATCAGGCCGGCGACGGTCAGGCCGGCGACGCCGAGCGCCGCCAGCAGGCCTCCGGTCGGCAGCAGCAGCTCGATCAGCAGCAGCCCGAAGCCGATCACCGCGACGATGACAAAGGCTTCCATCGGCTGATTATCCGCCTTTCAGCGCGTAGCGCGTGAGATCGGCTTCTAGCTCGGCGGGCTTCGAGTAGGGGCCCTGTTTGAGGTAGACCAGCTTCCCCTGGCGGTCATAGAAGGCGGTGTCGGGCAGGCCGGTCGCACGCAGCGAGTCGAAGACCGCTTGGTCGGGATCGGTGTAGCTCGGGTAGGGCACGGGCGCCTCTTCGAGGAAGGTCGCGGCGGCGTCGTCGGAGTCCTGGGAGTTGACGCCGAGGAAGGCGACCCGCTTGCCGAAGCGGGCGGAGAGCTTCTGCAGGGTCGGGAACTCGAAGCGGCAGGGGCCGCACCAGGAGGCCCAGAGGTTGACGACGACCGGGTAGCCGCGCAGCTCCGCGAGGCGCTTTTCGTAGGCGTCAAGGCCTCCTGGCAGCAGCTCGTCGGCTTCGCGGTGCAGGCTTGCCAGCGGCGGCGGCGAGCCGGCCAGGGCCCCCGCGTAATCGGGGTGCTGGCCGCCGTAGTCGTCGCTCGAGGAGGCGCCGCAGCCACTCCATGCGAGAGCCCCGAGGAGCAGCGCGACGGACGCGATGGATGATGAAAGTCGCCGATTCATCCGCTCCTTGATTACAATACGTGGGTACGGTCCGTGGGTTCGCGGACCTCTGAGATCTCCGGGGGGATGGGACTCCAAACCTCCGCAGCCTCGTTCACTTGCTCGGTCGAACGTCTCGTGAGCTCGGCAGGGCAGACCGGAAAGCCTTCTATGGCCAAGACCAGCGACGTTGCCGCCGTGGCGGCGGTCCCTTCAAGCGCAGATATCGAGCGCGCGGCGAAATTCGTCCGCGAGCCGTTCCTGCTCGAAGGCGAGGGTCCCGAGGCCCTGGCGCCCGGCACCGCACGGCGGCGCGCCCTCGACGCGGCGCTGAGCGAGCTCGGCGCCGGGGCCGAGAGTCCGTCGATCGAGTGGCGGCGCAACTTCTCGCTGCTGCTCGGGCTCGAGCGCTTCCTCGCCGAGGAGCCGCCGCAGCTGCGCGACGGGGCGGAGCTCAACCCGCACCAGGTCGATGCCCTCTCCGGCACCCTGGCCGAGCTGATGGCCCAGCAGCAGACCGTCGCCGACGGCGAGCGCCGCAACGGCGGCGCGGCGGAGAACGGCGCGGCGGCGGCCGAGGCGCAGGAGCAGGAGGTCGCCCCGGCCGCCTCGCTCGACGGCGAGGAGGATCTGGAGGACGAGGAGCTGGCCCCCGACGAGGAGCCCCAGGACTGGGAGGAGGAGCCCTCCGAGGAGGACGAGGAGACGATCGAGGAGGCGCCCGAGGACCCGGGAGCCGCGCGGCGCTTCTGGTTCGAGCACGCGACCGGCGCCGGCAAGACGGTCGCCGCGGTCGGCTTCATCGAGGCGACCCGCACCGGCGGCGTCCTCATCCTCACCCACCGCCGCAACCTGGTCGACCAGTTCATCGGCGAGATCTCCGACCGCGGCTACAAGGAGCGGCTGCGCCCGCCGCTGCTCGACGGCCGCGACGACCCCGACGGTCCGGTCACGGTCGAGACCTACCAGTGGTTCGTCCGCAACCACAAGCGGGTCTCCGACGCCTACTCGATCGTGATCTGCGACGAGGCCCACACCGCGCTGGGCGAGAAGACCAGCGCCTGCATCCGCGCCTGGCCCGGTCCGGTGTTCATCGGCATGACCGCGACCGGGGCGCTGATCGCCCGCCACGTCGCCGACCTCTTCCCGACCCAGACCTCGCGCTTCGACCTCGCCCAGGCGGCGCGCCGCGGCGTCATCGCGCCGCTGCGCTGCCTGCGGATCCCGCCCGGGCCGGGGGTGCGGACGATCGCCAAGGTGCCGCTGCGCAAAGGCGAGGTCGACCAGGACTTCGACCAGGAGGAGCTGGCGGCGCTGCTCGACCAGGAGCCGTTCAACGTGG
>DATAEW010000031.1:0-14669 GCA_036257815.1 Solirubrobacterales bacterium | reverse complement strand
GCTTCGCGCGGACCGGCAACTCGGTTGGCGCGGCCATGCCGACTACCGCGAGGGGCCGTCCGGCGACTACCTCGGGAACGCAATCGCCGCCGGGGCGCCGCTGGCGCCCTTCGTGACCCCCCGCGGCCTCATCCGCGCCGCCGGCGAACCCGCCTCCGGCCTCGACGCCGCCGCGGCCTGGGCGGTGCGGCCCTTCCCCCGCCCCGCCCTCTATCCAACGGCCCGCGCCACCCTCCTCCGCCTGCTCTCCCGAGGAACCGGATTCGGCATCACCCCCGGCCAGGGCTGGCCCGGAACCGACCCCTGGACCGCGCCCACCGCCTGGAGCGCCTGGGCTCTCGCGGCGCTGGCGAGGAGCGAGCGCGACGCGGCGGCGGCGCGGACCGACCGCGCCGCCGCCCTGCACCTGCTCGCCGACCTGCGGCGCGCCGCGACCCCGGCCGGCGAGCTCCCCGAGCGCGTGGACGCCGTCACCGGCGTCCCCCGCTCGACCACCCCGCTGGCCTGGTCGCACGCCTTCGCGGTCCTCGCCCTGCGCCAACTCTGGCCCGCGCCCATCGCGGCGCCACGCGGCCGACCTTGACCACAACCGGGTGTGGTCAAGGTCGGATCCGATGCCCCCGCTGACCATGCCCCGCCAACTCAGCGGAGCTCTGCAAGGGCCGCGGCGACCGCCTCGGCCGCGGTCTCGACCGCGATCACCCCGGGAGCGTCCCTCATCTGCTCGCGGCCCACCAGCTCCCAGCTGCGCAGCGCCACGACACAGCGGTCGAGAGCGCGCGCAAGTCCGATCTCCGAGAGCGTCCCCCACTCACCATCGATGGCGATCACCACCTGGCCGGAAGCGACGACCGCGAGGTTGCGGGCGTGGCCGACGTCGGTGGCGATCACGTGGGTGCAGTAAGGGTTCGCCTCGTCGATCGAGTTGCCCGGCAGGATCCCGATCACCGTCCCACCGGCCTCGGCCGCCCCCTTCGCCGCCGCCTCCATCACCCCGCCGCGCCCGCCGCAGACCACCGTCACCCCCGCGTCCGCCAAGCGCCGCCCAACCTCCTCGGCCAGCGCCCAGGCCTCGGACCCCAGCTCGACCCGACTGGAGCCAATGACCGCCACCTGCCGTGGTCTCCTCGGGTAACCCAATTTCGAAGAACTCATTCGCTCGTGCCCCGCGATGGGCCGGGGTCGGGAGTAGCGCGAGGCCGGGGAGGTCGACGACCAAGCGGGACGGCGATGACACGACTCCTGCATAGCGGCGCTACGCAGGACGTCGGGGAAGCGGCGTATCCGTGCCGGTCGCTCGGCCTCATCCGGACCGCGTTACTCCCGACCCCGGCCCATCAAACGCAGCAACTCAAGACTCCCGGCCTTGTGCAGCGGTTCGTTGAGGTTGCCGCACTTCGGGCTCTGCACGCAGGAGGGGCAGCCGGACTCGCAGGGGCACTCGGCGATCAGCCGCTCGGCATCGCCGAGCAGGCGCTCGAACTCCTCGTAGCCGCGCCTGGTGATCCCCACCCCGCCCGGGTGGCCGTCGTAGATGAAGATCGTCGAGCGGCCGGTCTGGAAGTGGACGTTGGTCGAGAGGCCGCCGATGTCCCAGCGGTCGCACATCGCGATCAGCGGCAGCACCGCGATCTGCCCGTGCTCGGTGGCGTGCAGGGAGCCGAGCAGCACGTCTGGCGGCAGCGCTCCGCTCAACCGCTCCGGCAGCACGTACCAGAGTGCCTGGGTGACGAAGCTCTGCTCGGGCAGCTCGAGGGCGACGACGTCGATCGGTTCCTGGTCGGCGACCGAGACCCGCTGGAAGGCGATCACCTGCTCGGTCACCGAGACCTCGCCGAAGCTCAGCTCGACCCCGGCGACCTGGCGCTGCTCGCGCACCCGTTCGATGTAGATCTCGGTCTCCTTCTTCGGCCGCGTGTACCAGTCGCCGTCGAAGCGGGAGACGATCGCCCGCCGCTCTTCGACGTCGAGCCGCTCGACCTCGTAGGAGCGGCCGAGGTGCAGGTAGACGGCGCCGGGATGGATCGTCGTGAAGGCGCGCTCGGCCTCGACCAGGCCCAGCATCTCGCCGGCCTCGCGCTCGATCACCGCCACCGAGTCGGCCGAGGCGGAGCGCAGGGCGATTCGCGAGGCGACGAACTCGCTGCGCCGCGGCAGCAGCTTGCCGCCGACCCCGCGCAGCTCCCCCGCCGCGACCAGCCGCTCGGCCCGCTCCCGCCAGCCCTCGCCGAAGATCTCCGCGTCCTCCTCGGTCAGCGGCAGCTCATAGGCGGCGGCGATCAGGTGCCGGGCGGCGATCTGCTCGTTGCCGTGGTCGAGGATCGCCGCCTCGACCGGCCGCTCGAGAAACTCCTCCGGATGGCGGCAGAAGAACTGGTCCAGGGCGTCCTGGCCGGCGACGTAGACCGCCAGCCCGCGCCGGCGGCGCCCCGCCCGGCCCCACATCTGCCGCAGGCTCGCCACCGTTCCCGGGAAGGTGACGCAGATCGCCGCCTCGAGCTCGCCGACGTCGATCCCCAGCTCCAGCGCGTCGGTTGCCACCACCGCCAGCAGCTCGCCGCTGCTCAGCCGGCCCTCGATCTCGCGCCGCTGCTGCGGCGTGTAGCCGCCGCGGTAGGGGGCGATCCGCGCCGCCAGCTCGGGTTTGCCGCGACGCTCGAGGTTTTCGCGCGCGAAGCGCTGGATCAGCTCGATCCCGCGCCGGCTTTTGAGGAAGCAGATCGTCCGCACGCCCTGGGAGACCAGCTCGGCCAGCAGGTCGGCGGCCTCGCCGAGCGGCGAGCGGCGGGTCCCGGTCGCCTTGTCGATCAGCGGTGGGTTCCACATCGCGATCTCGCGCCCGGCCCGCGGCGCCCCGTCGTCGTCGATCAGCTCGAACGGCGTCCCGACCAGCCGCTCGGCCAGCTCGACCGGGTTGGCGATCGTCGCCGAAGCGAGCAGGAAGCGCGGCTCGGAGCCGTAGGCGCGGGCGACCCGGCGCAGCCGCCGCAGCACGTTGGCGACGTGGGAGCCGAAGACGCCGCGGTAGGTGTGGGCCTCGTCGACGACGACCCAGCCGAGGTTGGCGAGGAAGTCGCCCCAGCCCTTGTGCGAGGGCAGGATGCCGACGTGCAGCATGTCCGGGTTGGTCAGCACGAGGTTGCTGCGGCGGCGAATCGCCGGCCGCTCCTCGCGCGGCGTGTCGCCGTCGTAGATCGCCTCGCGCAGCCCCGGCGGGCGCAGCTGGGCGAGCTTGCGCGCCTGGTCCTGGGCCAGCGCCTTGGTCGGGTATAGGTAGAGCGCCCGCCGCTTGCCGTCGCGGGCGATCCCGTCGAGCACCGGCAGGTTGAAGGCCAGGCTCTTGCCCGAGGCGGTGCCGCTGGTGATCACCAGGTTGCGGCGCGCCGCCGCCTCCAGCGCCGCCAGCTGGTGGGAGTAGAGGCGCTCGACGCCGGCGCGGCCGAGCGCCTCGGCGAACCCGGGATCGAGATCGGACGGCAGCCCGACCGGCCGCGCCCGCCGCTCCGGCTCGGAGCTCTCGGCGACGATCCGCCCGTCGCGCCGCGCCGGGTCGATGGCGATCGACCAGGGCGCCCCGAGCAGCGAGCGGGCGCCGGCGCTCACGCGGGATCCAGCGAATCCGCCGCGGCTTCCCGGCGGACCGTCTCCTCGATCCGCAGGTCGACCGGCACCTCGACGCCTTCCTCGAGCGCCTCCCAGATGCGCAGGAAGTCGATCGTGCCCTCGACGTCGTGGACGCGCAGCAGCCGGGCGCCGCGCCGCAGCCCCGCCGCCAGGGCCGCGAAGGTCCCCGCCCCGCGCTCGCGCGGCGGGCGGCCGCTCAGGGCGCCGATGAAGTCCTTGCGGGAGACCGCCAGCATCAGCGGGCAGCCGAACCGCGTCAGCTGGTCGAGCTCGCGCAGCGCGCCGACCGTCTGCCGCGGCGTCTTCGCGAAGTCGGGGCCGGGGTCGAGGACCACATGGTCGCGGGAGACGCCGGCGTCCGCCAGCGCCCGCAGCCGCTGGTCGAAGAACTCGAGCAGGCGCGCGGTGACCCCGTCGGGGTAGAGCTCGTCGTCCCAGAGCGGCGTCTTCGGCGGCGTCTCGGTGTGCATCAGCACGACGCCGGCGCCGGTCTCGGCGCAGAGCTCGACCATCGCTGGGTCCGCCAGGCCGCTGATGTCGTTGACGAACGCCGCCCCCGCCGCCAGCGCCGCCCTCGCCGTCGCGACCCGGTGCGTGTCGACCGCCACCGTCGCCCCCGCCGCGACCAGCGCCTCGACCACCGCGACCACCCGTTCGGCCTCCAGCGCCGGCGGCACCGGAGGGCGGTTGGAGACGTTGGATTCGCCGCCGACCTCAACGATCGCCGCGCCGGCCTCGTAAGATTTCAGCGCATCCTCGATCCAGCTCGCGGATGACCTCTCCCCGCTGCCGGAGAAGGAGTCCGTAGTCGCGTTGACGATCCCGACGACGAGCGGGCGGCTCGCATCCAGGGTCAACCCCCGCGCTTTCAGCAACGAAGAACTCAAGCCAGACGATGCTAGCCACCTTCGACCACCACCGGTACGAGGTCGCCGCCCTTCGCGCGCTGAAGCGGGAGACGGTCAGCGTCTGCATCCCGGCCCGCGAAACCGCGGCGACGATCGGCGCCACCGTCGCCGCCGTCGGCGAGCTGCGCGAGGCGGGGCTGGTCGACCAGCTGCTGGTCGTCGACGCCGCCTCGGAAGACGGGACCGCCGAGCTGGCCCGGGCGGCCGGCGCCGAGGTCCTCCAGGAGGCCGAGCTGCTGCCCGAGACCGGGCCGGTGGAGGGCAAGGGGGACGCGATGTGGCGCGCCCTCTCGGCGCTGGACGGGGAGCTCGTCGTCTACCTCGACGGGGACGTGAAGGACTTCGGAGCCCATTATGTGACCGGCCTCCTCGGCCCGCTGCTGGAGTCGCCGCCGATCGGCTTCGTCAAGGGCTTCTACCGGCGCCCGCTGGGGATCGAGGAGCTGGAGATCGCCGACGGCGGCGGCCGGGTCACCGAGCTGACCGCGAGGCCGCTGCTGGAGCTGTTCGTCCCCGAGCTGGCGGATTTCAAGCAGCCGCTGGCGGGGGAGTGCGCCGCTCGTCGCGACCTGCTTGCCGAGATCCCCTTCCTCACCGGCTACGGGGTCGAGATCGGGATGCTGATCGAGGTCTGGCGCCGGATCGGGATCGAACGCATGGCCCAGGTCGACCTCGGCAGCAAGCGCAACTCCCACCAGTCCCTGGCCGACCTGGCCCAGATGGCGCGCGAAGTCCTCGCCGCCCTCGTCCTCCAACTCGAGCACGGGGGCGAGGGTCGGCCTGGCCTGCCCGGCGCGTCCCCCGCGCTCACCAGGCAGGTCCACCGCCGCGAGCCGATCGCCAGCCTGACCGCCTCGGGCTCGGGCGTCTGACGGGTCGCCGGCCGAGCAGGGCCGGCCGTCTGGTTGACTTCCGCCAGCTTGCCCCTGCGCTGCGTGTACACCGACCTCGACGGGACCCTGCTCGGCAGCCGGGCCTCGCTGTTCCACGACGCCGAGGGGCGGTTCTCGCTGACCCAGGCGCGGGGCCTGGAGGCCTGCGCGCGGGCCGGGGTCGAGGTGGTGATCATGTCCGGGCGCCGCGAGCCGCAGGTCGCCGAGGCGGCGCGGCTGATGGGGCAGACCTCCTACATCTACGAGGCCGGCTGCGCCTTCGCGATCGAGGGCGAGAAGACGCTGATGACCGGCGAGATGCAGCCGACCGAGGAGGCGACGATCTACCAGCAGATCGAGGCCCGGGGCGTGCCGCGGATGCTCTTCGAGCACTTCCCGGGCCGGCTCGAGTACCACTCGCCCTGGCACCACGGCCGCGTCCTCTCCCATCTCTTCCGCGGCAAGGTCGACGTCGGGGAGGCAAACGCGCTGCTCGGCGAGCACGGCGACGACGACCTGCGGCTGCTCGACAACGGCGCGATCGGCACTCCGATGGCCGCGGTCGAGGGCCGCACCCACGCCTACCATCTGGTCCCGCGGATGGTCAGCAAGGCCAACGCCGTCGCCGCCCATGCCCGCGCCCGCGGCTACGACCCGGCGCAGTGCATCGCGGTCGGCGACTCGATCGAGGACCTCGAGGTGGCGGCGGCGGTCGGCCGCTTCTTCGTCGTCGCCAACGGACCCGAGCGCGATCCCGGCGTCCGCGCGGCGCTCGCCGCCTGGGACAACGTCACGGTCACCGAGGGGGCGATGGGCGAGGGCTTCTACGAGGCCGTCGTCTCGACCCTGGTCGAGCGCCGCTAGGCAACCGGCGCTCCCGCCGCACAGGCAGGCGTGACCGGTCATCTAGACTCGCTGCCGAACCGGTTCCGAGGCCAGAAGGGAGAGAGGGTGTCGTCCGACGCGACCGTCGCCGAGCAGGAGTACCTGGAGATCATGTTCTGGCTCGAGGAGGCCGGGCTGCCGATGACCGGCGCCAACATCGCCCGCGCGATGCAGCTCTCGCCGCCCACCGTGCACGAGATGATCGGCCGCCTGGTGGCCGACGGCTACGTCGAGCGCCGGGCCGACAAATCGCTCGACTTCACCGAGTCCGGGCGCGAGCACGCCAGCTACATCGTCCGCCGCCACCGGATGATCGAGCGCTTCCTCACCGACGTCCTCGGCATCCCCTGGGACGAGGTCCACGAGGAGGCGGAGCGGATCGAGCACGCGATGTCGCCGGTGCTGGAGGAGCGGATGCGGGCGGCGATCGGCGCCGCGACCACCTGCCCCCACGGCCACCCGATCGTCGAGGGCGTGCGCGAGCAGGGGGCGCTGCTGGCAGACGTCGAGATCGGCGCCGACGTCACCGTCCTGCGCTTCGAGAACGAGGCCGAGGAGCTGCTGCACTACCTCAAAGCGGCCGGGCTGGAGCCGGGACTGGACGGCAAGATCGCCGCCTCCGACGAGGACGGCGTCACCGTCGCCTCGGCTGACGGCGAGCACCAGGTCAGCCGCAGCGTCGCCGAGACCGTCTCGGTCCGCGCCGACCCGGCGCCGCCGCCCCGCGCCGCCATCCCAGAGCAGCTCGTGCTCTCGTCGGACCGTTACGGCAGGTAGGCGGGGCTGGCCTCTAAAAGGCGCCGATGCCGAGCGGGGTGCCGACCCCGGTCGGCCCGTCGTAGCCCGCGACGCCCCTGCACATGATCGTCGTGCAGTTGCCGTTCGAGCCGCTGGTCACGTCGTGCAGGACCGTCGCGTCGCCGAGGTGGCCGTAGAGGCCCGAGGCGGCGGTGGTGCCCGCCGGCAAACCGCCCGCCAGCGCGTAGACGGCGGCCACCAGCGGCGAGGATAGGCTCGTGCCGCCGACCTGGAACCAGCCGCTGCGACCCTGGTAGCGGACCGTGTCGTAGACCGCGGCGCCGCTGTTCGGATCGGCGTCGGCGGCCACGTCGGCGGTCCCGCGCTTGCCGGCGCAGGTGGTGAGGAAGCTCTGCCAGGGCGGCGCGGCGGCGTACTGGCTGCAGCCGCTGCCGGCCCCGCCCCAGACCGTCTCGCCGCCGTAGGCGTTGCCGGCGCCGAGCGTCAGCGTCGTGCCTCCCACCGTGATCACCGAAGAGAGGGCGGCCGGGAAGCCGAAGGACCCGTAGCCGTTGTCGCCGGAGGAGACGGTGACGGCGATCCCGGGCTGGCTGTAGGGCGCGGCGTAGGTTTCGTTCAGCTCGCTGGAGAACTCGCTGCCGCCGTAGCTGTTCGAGATCTCGGTGGCGCCCAGCCGGGCGGCGGTCCTCACTGAGGCGGCGAGATCGCTGAGGCTGTTCGAGTTGGCCTCGACGAGGAGGATGCGGCAGTTGGGGCAGACGCCGTGCGCGACCTCGACGTCGAGCGCGATCTCCAGCGACCAGCCGCTGTCGGTGCGCGGGAACGGGCCGCTGGGATTGCCCAGCTGGTTCACCTTCTGGAAGCAGGGGTTGGCGCTGTTGCACTGCGGCAGCCCGAACTGGCTGCTGTAGGCGCTGAGGTCGCTGGCGATCTTCGGGTCGTCGAAGGCGTCGACGATCGCGATCGTCTGCGCGGCGGACGCGGCGCTCGGCAGCCCGTAACCGCCGCGGAACTGGGCGGGACCGTAGCCCTTCGGGACGAAGCTCGCCTGGGGCGAGCCCTTGGCGTCGGTGACCAAGCGGGCGTGGCAGAGCGCGCTGCCGGCCGCCGCGGGGCCGGGACAGACGGGTCGCTGAGGCGCCGCGCTCGCCACCGCCGTCGTCAACCAAAGGAGGGACACGACAACCGTCATCGTCCCTGCCAGCCCGACCCGCAACCCGTTATTTCCCACGCGAACTCCCTCCGTTCCTGAAGTGACCGGGCGGAATCTTAGACGGAATGGAGCAATCGGTGTGACTTTCTCGTCCAACGCCGACAAGCCAGCCGCCTTCAGAATCAGCGCCGATGGCGACGATCGCGGCAAGGCGGATGGGTCGGCGCGGCGCGGTGGCGCTGACGGTGAGCTCGATCGTCGCCGTGCAGTCGGGCTCCGCCCTGGCGACCACCGCCTTCGATGCGATCGGGCCGCTGGGCACGGTCTTCCTGCGCGCCCTGTTCGGGGCGCTGCTGCTCGTGTTGCTGACCCGCGGGGCGACGCTGCGAACGCGTGCCTGGCCCCACCGCGACGTGGTTCTCCTCGGCGCCGCGGTGGCCGGCGTCAACCTCCTCTTCTTCGCCGCCCTCGACCGCCTGCCGCTCGGCATCACCGTCACCCTCGAGTTCGTCGGCCCGTTGGGGGTCGCCCTGCTGGGGTCGCGGCGGCGGCTGGACCTCGTCTGGGCGCTCCTGGCCGCGATCGGGATCGTCCTGCTCTCCGGCAACAGGGGTGGCGGTCAGGTCGACCCGCTCGGCGTCGCGCTGGCCCTCGGCGCCGGCGCCTGCTGGGGCGCCTACATCGTGCAGAGCGACCGGGTGGGCGCCAGCCACCCGGGTATCGGCGGGGCGGCGGCGGCCGCCGTGATCTCGGCCTGCCTGACCGCCCCCTTCGGAATCGCCCAGGGCGGCGCGGGCCTCCTCGTCCCCTCCCACCTGCTGGTCGGCGCCGCCGTCGGCCTGCTCAGCACCGCGGTCCCCTACGTCTTCGAGATGGAGGCGCTGCGACGGCTGCCGCGCGCCACCTTCGGCGTCCTGATGAGCCTCGAGCCCGCGGTCGCGGCGGCGATCGGCTTCATCGCCCTCTCACAGGACCTCTCGGCACTGGAGATCGTCGCGATCGGCCTCGTCGTCATCGCCTCGGCCGGAGCGCTGAGGGAGGCCGGCAGTCCCCCCGCCCACGACTGACCGGCTTGGAAACCCGCGGCCAGGGCACTCCGTTTTCCACTTTGTGGGGGCTATAGACCCCCAAATTCAGGGAACGCCTGGTTCTCTCCCGTCGCTCCCGCCGCTCTCGATCAAGCCGGGGTTCCCTCTCTCGATCAAGCCGGGGTTCCCGCTCGCAGGCGCTCCAGGGCGGCCGCGATCCGGGAGACCCCGTCGGCGGCGCGGTCGGCGGGCACCGGGGCGAAGGAGAGGCGGAGGCTGTTTCGGCCGCCCTCGATCATGAAGTCGGGGCCGGCGACGAAGGAGACGCCGAACGCTTTCGCTTCGGCCAGCAGGGCCACCGTGTCGGTGCCCTCGGCGAGGTCGAGCCAGAGGAAGTAGCCGCCGTCGGGGACGACGAACGCGGCCTCCGGGACCTGCTCGCGCAGGGCGGCGACGAGGGCGTCGCAGCGGGCCTTCAGCTCGCCCTTGACGAAGGCGATGTTGCGGTCCAGCTCTCCCGTCTTGCAGAGGTCGAGGACGATCGACTCGGCCAGCATGTTGGGTGAGATGTAGGTCTCGTTGGCGCGTTTGGCGAGCTTCGCGATCTCCGCCGCCGGCCCGGCCAGGTACCCCACCCGGACGCCGGGGCTGACCGTCTTGGAGAAGGAGGAGGCGTGGACCACGCGGTCGGCCTTGTCGATCGCCAGCATCGTCTCCAGCGGCTCACCTTCGAAGGGCAACTCGCGGTAGGGGTCGTCCTCGAAGATCCAGAACCCGTGCTCGGCGGCCAGCTCGACCAGCCGCACCCGCTTCTCGGCCGAGAGCGTGCAACCGGCCGGGTTGTGGGCGTTGGGGATGACGTGGGCGAGCTCGATCGGGCCCTCGGCGAGCGCCGCTTCCAGCGCCCCGACGTCGAGCCCGTCGGCCTCCAGCGGGACCGGCACCAGCTCGACTCCGATCTGCTGCAGGAGGAGCAGCGTGCGGTCGTAGGTCGGCTGCTCGACGACGACCCGGTCGCCCGCCGCGAGCAGGTGACGGAACAGCATCGCCCCCGCCTCCAGCGAGCCGTTGGCGATCATCACCTGCGAGGCGTCGAGCCCGCCGTGCCGCTCGGCGACCCACTGGCAGAGCCCGGGATGGCCGATCCCGACCCCGTAGGAGAGCGCCGTTTCCCAGTCCTCGGCAAGCGCCCGCGCGGCGGCAGCCCGCACCTGCTCGTGCGGCAAGATGTCGGCGCTGGGAGCCCCGCGCGCAAAGGAGATCATCTCGCTGCTCATCGGCCACCGACCCTAGCAACGGGCGGTTGCCCGGCGACATTTCGGGGATACTCCGGCCATGGCAAGGGCTATGGGCCTCGCCGCGGCGCTCGTTCTGCTGGCCGCTCCGCCAGCGGGCGCGTTCACCGAACCGAGTGGCGAGCTGGTCGCCGGCGGCGAAGAAACCGTCCTGCGGCTCCATGACCTGCCGCCCGGCTACCAGATCGGCGACGACAGCGGCTGCGGACCGCTGGGACCGCTGGGCGAGGGAGAATCGTCCCGAAGCCGCTTCGCGAAGCGCTACATGGCATGGATCTTCAAGTACTGGCCGGAAGGCTGCGACCTCGAATACGAGCAGATCTTCGAGGTCCCTGGCCTCGGACCGGCGCCGCCGCTGGTCAAGGCCGGGACCGTGAACACGCCAAGCGAAGCGGCCGCCGGCAGCGGCTTCGGGCTCTACGTCACGCTGGTCAATCACTACAGAGAAGGGCGATACCGCAAGACGGTCTCGATCCCGCCAAGCGGCGTCGAAGCCGCCCTGTACCGCTCGAACAACGAGCTGGTCGCAGGGCTGATCCACAGACGCGCCACCATCCTCTTCTGGCGCCACGGCAACCTCCTCGCCACGGTCGAGGCCGCCGGCCAGGACCCGCGCAGCAACGACCTCGCCGCCCTCCACTTCGCCCAGATCCAAGAGGAACGGCTCGAACATCCCTCCCCCTACCCCGAAGCCGAACGCGACGACACCGAGGTTTGGCTCGACAACCCAGGGCTGAAGTTCCCGATCTACTGGGTCGGCAACCCTTTCCAGGCGGGCGGCGGTCCGCCCGTGGCCCTCGAAGAAGCCTTTGCGGGGTCCGCCGGCCCGCCGGGGCAGAAGTTCGAGCTGGACTACGAGCTCGTCGGGGAGAACGGGTTCACCATCGGCGGCTGGACGCGCCGGAGCTGGAGGCGCTTCCAGCGCTCGGGCGTCGGGAAGGCAAATCGAACCGTCCGCTGCACCCGCAAGACCGAGGTCGAGCTGGAACGGGGTCGAGCTGTGATCTACGGCGGCGAGCGCGCGGGCGCCTGCCCGCGCCGCGGGCCGCACCGCTACTACGCGATCGCCCATATCGGCCGGATGGTGATCGGCATCGACCTCGGGAACTGCCTCAGCTGCCGACCGGGCAGCGGCGTAGGTGCCTACAGCAACCTGCGCGGGATGAAGGCGCTCGTCCGCGCCCTTCGCGTGCGACCGCAGCCGGCCTACTGAGCCGGAACCTCAAGCGAGCCCAGCGTCTCCACGGCGATCGCCGCCGTCTCGGTGGGGCTTTCGCCAACCCGCACGCCCCTCGCTTCCAGCGCGTCCTTCTTCGCCTGGGCGGTTCCCGAGGAGCCGGAGATGATCGCCCCGGCGTGGCCCATCTGCTTGCCCGGCGGGGCGGTGAAGCCGGCGATGTAGGCGACCACCGGCTTGGAGACCTCGGCGGCGATGAACTCGGCCGCCCGCTCCTCGGCGTCGCCACCGATCTCGCCGACCATCACGATCAGCTCGGTCTCCGGATCGGCCTCGTAGAGTTTCAGGACGTCGATGAAGTCCGAGCCGATGATCGGGTCACCGCCGATGCCGACGATCGAGGAGTTGCCGGTCCCGGCCTGTTTCAGCTCGCTGCCGATCTGGTAGGTCAGCGTCCCCGACTTGGAGACGACGCCGATCGGCCCCTGGTCGAAGAACTGCGCCGGGATGATCCCGACGTTGGCCTTGCCGGGCGAGAGCACGCCGGGGCAGTTCGGCCCGATCAGCCGCACCCCGGCCTCCTTCGCCTTCCAGTAGGTGCTCAGCATGTCGATCACCGGGATCCCCTCGGTGATCGCGATCACCGTCTGGACGCCGGACTCGATCGCCTCGTCGATCGCGGGCGCCGCGAAGCGCGCCGGGACGAAGATCATCGAGGTGTTGGCGCCGGCCTCCCGCACCGCTTCGGAGATCGAGTCGAAGATCGGCACGCCCTCGACGTCCTGGCCGCCCTTGCCTGGGGTCACGCCGGCCGCCAGGTTGGTGCCGTAGGCGCGGTTGCGCAGGCCGTGGAAGGAGCCCTCGCGGCCGGTCAGGCCGGAGACGACCAGCTTCGTCTCCTCGCCGACGATGATGCTCATGACCCGCTCCCCGCCAGTTCGACCACCCTGCGCGCCGCGTCGAGCATCGTCGACTCCTCGTGCAGGCTCGGCAGCTGGGCCTCGCGGAGGATCGCCCGGCCCTCCTCGGAGTTGGTGCCGTCGAGGCGGACGACCAGCGGCAGCTCGAGCCCGATCTGCGCGGAGGCGGTGATGATGCCCTTGGCGATCTCGTCGCAGCGGGTGATCCCGCCGAAGATGTTGAAGAGGATCGCGTCGACCTTCTCGTCGGAGGTGATGACCTCCAGCGCGTTGACGATCGCCTCGGCTTTCGAGCCGCCGCCGGCGTCGAGGAAGTTGGCCGGCGCGCCGCCCGCCTGGGCGACGACGTCGAGCGTCGACATGCAGAGCCCGGCGCCGTTGGCGAGGATGCCGACGTTGCCGTCGAGTTTGACGTAGGTGAGGCCCTTTTCCTTCGCCATCTGCTCGTGCGGATCGTCAGCCGTGTCGGCCACCTCGGCCAGCTCCTGGTGGCGGAAGAGGGCGTTGCCGTCGATCGTCACCTTGGAGTCGAGGGCGACGACCTGGCGCTCGGCGGTGACGATCAGCGGGTTGACCTCGATCAGCGTCGCGTCCTCCCCACTCGCCACCTCGGCCAGCTTCGCCAGCACCTCGGCGGCGGCGTCGAGCGCGTCGGAGGCGAGGCCGGCGTCGGCGACGATCGGCCGTGCCTCGGCGGCGGTGAAGGGATGCGATGGGTCGATGTGGCGCTTGACCAGCGCCTCGGGATCCTCGGCGGCGACCGCCTCGATGTCCATCCCGCCCTTCGCCGAGACCATCGCCAGCAGCTTCTTCTCGCCGCGGTCGAGGATGATCGAGGCGTAGTACTCCTCGGCGATGTCCGAGCCGCCCTCGATCCACACCTGGTCGACCCGGAACGGCCCCTCGCCGTGGGGTCCGACGATGTCCATGCCGAGGATCGCGTCGGCGTGCCGGCGCGCCTCCTCGGCGTCCTTGGCGATCTTGATCCCGCCGGCCTTGCCGCGGCCGCCGATCAGCACCTGGGCCTTGATCGCGCAGGGGTACCCGATCCGCTCCGCGACAGCGACCGCGTCGTCGACCGTGGCCGCGACCTCGCCGCTTGGCACGGCGATCCCGTGCTTGGCGAAGAGCTGCTTTCCCTGGTACTCGAGGAGGTCCATGTGGAGGGCGGCGCTGGGGAGCGCGACGCGGCAGACTATCCGAATGACATAATCCGCCGCCGCGCGATGGCCCTCCCCAGTCTCAAAACCATCAAGTGGGTGACCACCGACTGCTACGGCACCCTGATCGACTGGGAGAAAGGCATCGTCGAAGCCTGCAAGAAAGAGGCGGCCAAAGACGGCTTCAGCTTCGAAGAAGGCCCGTTCCTCGGCCGTTTCATGGAGGTGCAGGCGGAAATCATGGCCGGCTCCTACGAGCTCTACGCCGAGGTGCTGCGCCGCACGATCGTCAAGGTCGCCGGCGAGCTGGGCTGGGAGGTCGAGCCCTCGCGGGCCCAGTTCCTGCCCAACAGCGTCGCCTACTGGCTACCCTTCCGCGAGGCCAACGCGGCGATGGACCGGCTGGCGAAAAAGTACGACGTCGGGATCGTCTCCAACATCGACGACAAACTGCTGGGGATCTCCCGCCGCCACCTGCGGACCGAACTCGACCTCGTGGTCACCGCTCAGCAGGTGCGCAGCTACAAGCCCGATCCGGTGCACTTCAAAGAGGCCGCGCGGCGGATCGGCGGCAAAAAAGGCTGGCTTCACATCTGCTCGGGCTACACCGCCGACGTCGCGCCGCTGCTGAAAATGAACGTGCCGGTGATCTGGGTCAACCGCCACGACGAGAAGCTCGAGGGCCGCAAAGCGCCCAGCGCGACGGTGAAAAACTTCCGCGATGCAGTGAAAAAGCTCGGCGCGTCCTGAGCGTCTTCTAGCGTTCGCGGGCGCAACTCCGGCGCCGAGAGCCGGTTTCGACCGGTAACTCCGACCCCGATGAATACGTTCGCCCCATCCCGCACTCGTCTGCGCGCCCTGGCGGTCGCGCGACTGGCCCTTGCCGCC
>DATAEW010000027.1:0-11985 GCA_036257815.1 Solirubrobacterales bacterium | reverse complement strand
CGCCGCCGGTCTACGAGCGCCACCGCTCGCTCGCCCGCACCGCACCGCTGCTGCGCGCCCGCGGCCGCCTCGAGCGCCGCGAAGGCACGGTCAACCTGCTCGTCGCCGAGCTGGCGCCGCTGGAGCGCCGCGCGGCGGCCGGCGTTCCCTCGCGGCGCCGGCGCGAGCTCGCCGTGGCCGAGCTCCGCGCGGTCGCCCCGGCCGGCCACAGCTGGGGCCGTCGCGGGCGCTGAGCGGCCTCTGCTGCCTCAGGGCACCCGGATCACGATCTTGCCACCGCCGTGGTGGTCTTCGGCGGCGCGGTGCGCCGCCGGCGCTTCGGCGAGCTCGAAGACCCGGTCGACCTCGACCTCGAGCTCGCCGCTCTCGACCAGGTCGCAGAGACCGGCCAGGCCGCAGGGGTCGGGCTCGACGAGGAAGCCGGTTGCCCGCTTGCTCTGCTGCTTCGCCATCTCGCTCAGCTCGGCGGCGGCGCCGCTCGGCACGGCGACCAGTGTCGCCCCCGGTCGCATCGCCGCCAGCGAGGCCTCGCCATAGCTGCCGACGAGGTCGATCACCGCGTCCAGTTCGGAGACCTCCTCCTCGAAGCGGGCGCCGCGGTAGTCGATCACCCGGTCGGCGCCAAGCTCACGCAACCACTCCGACTGCTCGGCGCGTGCGGTGGCGATCACGGTGGCGCCGCGCGCCTTGGCGATCTGCACCGCCAGATGGCCGACGCCACCGGCGGCGCCGTGGATCAGCAGATCGTCGCCGGACTGCAGGTTGAGCGTGTCGACGACAATCTGCCAGGCGGTCAGACCGGCCAGCGGCAGCGCGCCCGCCTCCTCGTGCGAGAGGACCGCGGGTTTGGTGGCGAAGTGGCGCGATGGAGCGGTCACGAACTCGCCGTAGGCACCGGCTTCGCGCGGGAACCACGGCATCCCGAACACCTCGTCGCCGACCCGGAAACGCGTCACGCCGGCGCCCAGCTCGGTGACCACGCCGGAGACGTCCCAGCCGACGCGGAAGGGAGGATCGCCGAGGAGGCCCCCGCGCTGGCGGGTCTTGAGGTCGACCGGGTTGACGCCGGCGGCGCGGACCCGGACCTGCACCTCGGTCGGGATCGGCTCCGGAGCCGGCAGCTCCTCGACGACCAGCACCTCGGGCGGTCCGAGCCGGTGCTGGATCACGCCCCTCATCGACCCGATGATATTTCGTGGCGAGCGGGGCAGAACGGCCGCGGACCCCGATGGCTATTCTCGGGGGCCGGACCACGCGGCGGACGCGAGCAAGGTCCAGGCGGTCCTCGAGCGCTTCGGCCTTCCCGCTCGAATCGGTTGACCAGACCGATGAGTTTGCGCTCGCCGGGCGGTCTGTCTGTATTTGTGACCGCCGTCGATTTCCAGGGCGCTCGTTCGTCAAACGAGTAGACGTCCGTCCACCCGTCTGGAGGAGGCAAGCAACGTGAACACCGCCGAGAAGGACACCGACCGCCGCCGCTGGCTCGCCCTCTACGTGCTCTGCACGGGGATGCTGATGATCGTCCTCGACGCGACGATCGTCAACGTCGCGCTGCCCTCGATCCAGGACAGCCTCGGCTTCTCCCAGAACAACCTCGCCTGGGTGATCAACGCCTACATGATCCCCTTCGGGGGACTGCTGCTGCTCTCCGGGCGGATCGGCGACCTGGTCGGCCAGCGCCGCGTGTTCCTCGTCGGGCTGGCGATCTTCACCACCGCCTCGCTGGTCTGCGCGGCCTCCGAGAGCCAGGGGATGCTGGTCGGCGCCCGCTTCGTGCAGGGAATCGGTGGCGCCCTCGCCTCGGCGGTGATCCTGGGGATGATCGTGACGATGTTCCCCGAGCCGGCGAGCCAGGCGAAGGCGATCGGGGTCTACGGATTCGTCGCCTCGGCCGGCGGCTCGATCGGCCTGCTGCTCGGCGGCGTTCTCACCCAGGCGATCAGCTGGCATTGGATCTTCCTGATCAACCTGCCGATCGGCATCCTCACCGGCTACCTGGCGCTGCGCCTGGTCGAGAGCCGCGAGGGGATCGGGATCAGCGAGGGCGCCGACTATCCGGGCGCGGCGCTGATCACCAGCTCGCTGATGCTCGGCGTCTTCACGATCCTCAAGATCACCGAGTGGGGCTGGCTGGACACCCGGACGCTCGTCCTCAGCGCGATCTCGGCGGCGCTGCTGGCGATCTTCATTCACCGACAGGCGACGATCGCCAACCCGCTGATGCCGTTGCGCCTGTTCCGTTCGCGCAACGTCTCCGGCGCCAACGTCATGCAGGCCTTCCTGGTCGCCGGGATGTTCGGGATGTTCTTCCTCGGCGCCCTCTACCTGCAGCGCGTGCTCGGCTACGACGCGCTCGAGGTCGGCCTCGCCTTCCTGCCGACGACGCTGGTGATGGGGACGCTCTCGCTCGGCTTCTCGGAAAAGCTGATCATGCGTTTCGGCGCCCGGCGGACGCTGATCCCCGGCGTCTGCGCGATCGTCGTCGCGCTGCTGCTGTTCGCCCGCACCCCGGCCGACGCCAACTACCTCGCCGACCTGCTGCCGCCGTTCCTGCTGATCGGCTTCGGGGTCGGCACCTCGTTCCCGGCGATCGTCACCGTGGCGATGTCGGGGGCGACGCCGAGCGATTCCGGCCTCGCCTCCGGGTTCGTCAACACCAGCATGCAGGTCGGCGGGGCGATCGGGCTGGCGGTGCTGGCGACGCTCTCGACCGAGCGCACCCAGTCGCTGCTCGACGGCGGCACCGCGCACGCGCAGGCGCTGACCTCCGGCTACCACCTCGCCTACCTGATCGGCGCCGTGCTGGCGGCGATCGCGGTGGCGATCGCGGTCTTCGTCCTCCGCCCGAGCCCGCCGCAGCCGGCGGCCGAGGAGGCCGAGCCGGCCCGGCAGCCCGCCTACTCCGAGGTGAGCTGAGCCGCGGGCCCCGCGGCGCCGAGCGGCTTGGCAACGCCGGCCCGTCGCTAAGAAAACAGCCTGGCGCAGCCGATCTCTTCAGAGATGCTGAGGCGCCAGGCCCACAGTTCTCGCAGGCCGGCCGGGTTCGCGGGAGCGCCCGACGAGCGGGCGCGGATGGGAGTGAGCGGCTCGTTAGGCTCGCCGCATGCTGCCCAGCTTGCTGAGCGAGCGCCTCTTCCTCGGCGACGGCGGCGTGGAGACGACGATGATCTTCGACGAGGGGATCGAGCTGCCCGAGTTCGCCTCGTTCGTGCTGTTGGACGACGAGACGGGGATCGACGCGCTGCGCCGCTATTACGGCGGCTACATCGCAATCGCCCGTGCCCACCGGCTCGGCTTCACCCTCGACACGCCGACCTGGCGGGCCAGCCGCGACTGGGGCGAGGAGCTCGGCTACTCGCCGGCGGCGCTTGCCGAGGCGAACCGCCGGGCGGTGGCGCTGGGGGAGGAGATCCGGGCGGCGGAGGAAGGCCCGGACAACCCGATCGCCGTTTGCGGCACGCTGGGCCCGCGCGCCGATGCCTACTCGGACGAGAGCGAGATGAGCCCGGCCGAGGCCGAGGCCTATCACTCCGAGCAGATCTCGACCTTTGCCGGCACCGCGGCGGAAATGGTCAGCGCCTACACGCTCCCCTATGCCGGCGAGGCGATTGGGATGGTTCGCGCCGCCGGGGCCGCCGGAATCCCGATCTCGATCTCCTTCACGGTCGAGACCGATGGCCGGTTGCCGAGCGGACAGGCGCTCGGCGATGCGATCGTGCAGGTAGACGAGGAGACCGGCGGCGGGGCCGCCTACTTCATGGTCAACTGCGCTCATCCGACTCACTTCGCCAGGGCGGTCGAGGCCGGCGGCGAGTGGCTCGCCCGGATCGGCGGCTTCCGCCCGAACGCCTCGCGCAAGAGCCACGCCGAGCTGGACGAAGCCAGCGACCTCGACCGCGGCGATCCCGGGGAACTCGGACGCCTCTACACCGAGCTGAAGCCGCGGCTGGCGAACCTGCGGGTACTGGGTGGCTGCTGCGGCACGGATACTCGGCACGTCGCGGCGATCTGCGACGACTGGCTTGGCGACCGGTAGCGGTCCGCGCCTGGACGGCGCCCGGCCGACGCCCTCACCACTCTCGCCAGGGCACGATCCCGAGCTCGGGCCGTGGCGGTTGGTCGAGCATCGTCAGGTACTCGAGCTGATGACCGTCGGGATCGAGGAAGTAGATCGCGCCGGCCGGCATCCAACCGATCACGCTCGGTTCGGCGGCCGGCTCGCCGAAGAAGGACAGCGGCTGAGTCGCGTGGCGCGAGAGGTGCTCTGGGGCAGCGAGAAGTCCGTCCAGCGAGACGGCAAAGGCGACGTGGAGACAGATCCGCATCGGCATCGAGCCGGCTGACCAAAGACCCAGCATCGACGTCCCGGGCTCGCCGCACCAGAAGAACGCGGCGCCCCGCTCAGGCAGCTCATAGGTGAGCTCCAGGCCTACGACGTCGCGGTAGAAGTCCACCGACCGCTGGAGGTCGGCCACCGCCAGGTGACTCTCGAAGAGCCCGCGGACCTCCACGGTGCGTTCCGCCATACACCCAGCCTATGGGCAAAGAGTCGGCTCGTTCCGGCAGCCCGCCGATTCATTCCTGCAGCGAGGCCGACTCGAGCACGCCGAGGATCTGGGTCACCCGGCAGACCAGCAGTCGCTCCTCATCGACCTCGACCCAGACGCCGGCGGCGGAGGGGAAGACGACGTGGTCACCCGGCTGCACGGGCATCTCCACGCCGGCACCCGCCCACCAGTCGAGGCCCGGGCCGACGGCGAGCACGATGCCCTGCTCGGGTGGCGGCTCGTGCGTTCCCGGCGGCACCACGAGGCCGGAGCGGCGGACCCGGTCGGTGTCGAGCTCCTTGATCACCACCTGGTCGAAGAGCGGCCGCAGCTGGTGGCGGACGGACTCCGTCGGATCGGGTAGTTGCGCGGTTCCCATGGAGCGGAAAACATTGCCATATCCTCGACTCGGTCGCGGCGCGCCGGCGGCTGTCTTACCCGCCGGAGATCGGGGCGATCGGCGTGCAGAGCGGGTGCTGTGGGTTCGCCGGATCGAGGGCGGTCAGCACGTCGGCGTCGGCGATGTGGTCGTAGGGCATCGAGAGGTGGTCGCCGAGGTCGAGGATGCACTGGTTCTGCAGGGTGATGTTTTTTACGTTGGGCCCCGAGAGGAAGGCCGAGGTGTAGGGCGTGACCACCTCGTCGAAACGCGTCTGGATCACCGTGTATTCGACGCCGGGGACGGTGTCGCCGCCGGAGTTGAGTTCGGTCAGGAAGGCCGAGCCCACGAGTTGCTCTTCGCAGGCCGGGCAGAGGGCGCCGGTGAACTGTTCGGCGCCGGGGAAGAAGGAGGCGAGGACGCCGAGCCCGTCCAGCGTCGTGCCGTGGTTGGAGGGCGAGAGGCCGACCAGGGTGTGGACCTTGGCGGCGCCGCCGAGGAACCTGAGGTAGTAGCGGGGCATCATCCCGCCCTGCGAGTGGCCGACCAGGTCGACTTCCGCGGCCCCGGTGGCGGTGAGCACTTTGTCCACGAAGGCGGAGAGTTCCTGCGCCGAGTTGCGGATCTCGCCGACCCCGTAGATGCCGAGCGCGCCGCTGCCCTGATAGGAGCCGTAGTTGAGCGCGAAAACGCAGTAGCCGTGGTTCTTCAGCAGTGGCGAGAGCGCCTGCCAGCTGTCGGACATATCGGCGAAGGTGCCGTGGACGAGGATCACCGGCCGGGGGTGGGCAGCGCTCGGCTGGCAGGAGAAGTCGTTGGCGCCGGGCGGGCTGGCCGTCGGGCTGACGTGGGCGTAGCCGAGCACGCCGTTGTAGATCACCGGCAGGTCGGCCTGGGCCGACGGCGCCGCGGTCGCGGCCAGGGCTCCGGACAGGGTCAGCAAGAGGGCGAGCTTGCGGCGCATCTCGGGGTCTCCTTCGCTACGGGAACAGTCAGGAAAGTTTGTAGCAGAATAAGCTGAGGATCTGGGGAGCCAGGGAATGGGGCAGGCGAACCAAATCGGAAGGAGCGGTAAATGAATGCGTTGAACCGGACTCGGCCTCGGGGACTCCGCGTGGCCTTGCTGGCGCTCGCGCTGGGGGCGCTCTTCGTCGCGCTCGCGGCGGCCGGTGCCCAGGCGGCGAACTACGTCTCGCTCGGCGACTCCTACACCGCCGGGCCGTTCATCCCGAACCCGGTGCTGCCGCTGGGCTGCCTGAAGTCGGACCACAACTACCCGCACCTGGCCGCGCCGAGCCTCGGCGTCACGCTGCGCGACCCGAGCTGCAGCGGCGCCACCACCGAGGACATGACGAATCCGCAGGAAGTCGAAATCGACGGCCCCAACCCGCCGCAGTTCAACTCGCTGGACGTCGAAACGAGCGTCGTCTCGATCACCATCGGCGGCAACGACATCGGCTTCTCCGAAGTCGCCCAGAGCTGCATCACGCTGAACCCGTTCAGCCATCCCTGCAAGGACAAATACGACCCGGGGGGCCACGACATCCTCGCCGAACGGATCGCCGCGACGGCGCCGAAGGTCGCCGCCGTGCTGGAAGGGATCCACGCCCGCTCGCCGGCGGCGAGAATCTACGTCCTCAACTATCCGGCGATCTTCCCCGAGACGGGGTTCGGCTGCTGGCCGCAGCTGCCGCTCGGGTTCCAGGACGTTCCCTACCTGCGCTCGGTCGAGAAGAACCTCGACTCGATGCTGGCCACGCAGGCGGCGGCCCACGGCGCGACGCTGGTCAACTGGTACAGCGCCAGCATCGGCCACGACGCCTGCAAGAGCTCGTCGGTGCGCTGGGTCGAACCGCTGGTCCCGAACGAACCGGCGGCCCCGCTGCACCCCAACCTCCGCGGCATGGAAGGCGCCGCCGCGGCGTTGCTCGCGGTTGCGAAATAGATTCTGGCGAAGCCGTGCCGCGCACCTGTGCGGCACGGCTTCGGGCGCCGGATCGGTGCCATATTTAGAGCGATGCGGATCGCCAGCCTCGTCCCCTCCGCGACCGAGATGCTGTTCGCGCTCGGCCTGGGCGAGGACGTGGTCGGCGTCACCCACGAGTGCGACTGGCCAGCCGAGGCGGCGCGGCTTCCGCACCTGACGGCGACGGTGCTGCCGGAAGGACTCGATGCCGGCCAGATCGACGCCGCGGTGAAGCAGGTCGTCGGCGAAGGCCGCGCCCTGTACACGCTGGACGAGCGGCGGCTGCACGAGCTGGCGCCCGACCTGATCGTGACCCAGGCGGTCTGCGAGGTCTGCGCGGTCTCCTACGAGGACGTGGTCGCGGTCGCCGGCCGGCTGCCGGGCTCGCCGCGGGTCCTGCAGCAGGACCCGAGCAGCCTCGGCGAGGTGCTCGACGACGTCACCCGGCTCGGCGAGGCGGCCGGCGTGCCGGACCGCGCGCACGAGCTGCGCGGCGAGCTGGAGGGCCGGCTGGCCGCGGTCCGCGCCGCCGTCGCCGGCGAGGAGCGGCCACGGACGCTGGCCCTGGAGTGGCTCGACCCGCCCTTCCTCGGCGGCCACTGGATCCCCGAGATGATCGAGATCGCCGGCGGCGAGGACGTCGCCGGGCCGGCGGGGGGCAAGTCGCCGCAGGTCGCCTGGGACGACCTCGCCGGGCTCGATCTCGACCTCGCCGTGGTGATGCCCTGCGGCTGGTACCTCGAGGACTCGCGTGCCCAGGCCCGCGCGCACTGGCGGCAGATCGAGGCGTTGGGCGCGGACCGTGTCTTCGCCGTCGATGCCGCCTCCACCTACTCGCGTCCCGGGCCGCGGCTCATCGACGGCGTCGAGCTGCTCGCCCACCTGCTGCATCCGGACCGGGTCGAGCCGCCGGGGGCGATCGGCTTCGCCGACCTGACGCCCGAGGTCTCCCGGTAGCGGCACCCCCAATCGGTAGCGTCACAATCGGTAGCGTCACCCCCAATCCCCAATGCACTTTGTCACCCAGAGGGTGACAAAGTGCATTGGGGCCCGGTCAGAGTTCGCGCTCGTAGTAGAGCATCGACGGCCCCTCCGGCCCGCCTTCGCGGTTGCTGAAGCCGCTGCTCTCGTAGAGGCCGCGGGCCGCGGTGTCGGTCTCGCCGGTGTTGAGGTCGAGCGAGGTCGCGCCCGCCTCCCGCGCAGCCGCGATCGTCGCCCCCAGCAGCGCCCGGCCGATCCCGCGGCCGCGCAGGGGCGGCACCACGTAGAGCTCCTGCAGGTAGGCCTCCGCGCCCTCCGCGTAAAGCGACGGACGCAGCCGCAGCACCGCGAAGCCGTCCGGGCCGGCGCCGGCCAGCAGCCCGATCATCTCCTGCGCCTCGAGCAATCGCCGGACGATCTCGGTCTGCGCGGGTATGTCGAGGGTCGCTTCCTCGAACTCGCGGTTGAAGTCATGCAGCAGCCGGGCGATCGCCCCGGCGTCCTCGACGCCGGCCCGGCGAACCTGTATCTCTGCTGCCGTCATGGCTTCAGTCTCCCTCCCCGAGGAAGTCCGCGACGCCTGCGCCTGGGTGGCGGCGCGGGCGCGCTCGGTGCGGATCGAGGAGGGGGCGATCGAGTCCTACGCCGCGGCGCTGCCGGCAGCCAACGCCGCCGACGAGCCCGCGGCGGGGATTGCCAGCGCCGAGCGCGAAACGCGCGCCGCCTACGCGATCTGCCTCAACGCGATCAACTTCGGCTCCGGCTGGTGGCCGACGATCCGCAAGCGCCCCGGCCACAGCGGCTTCTTCACCGTCGCCGCCGGACTCGGCGAGCGCTTCCGAGATGACGGGCCGTGGCGGCCCGAGGAGCTGGCCGGCCTCGACGCCGCCGCGGTGGCGGCCGTGCTCGGGCAGGACCCGGAGCATCCGCTGATGGCCCAGTTCGCGACCGCGTTGCGCGACGTCGGCGGCCACGTCCTCGCCGATCACGGGAGCGAGTTCGCGGCCGTTGCCGAGGCGGCGGGCGGCTCGGCGCCGGCGCTGGCCGGCCTGCTTGGGAGCTGGGACGCGTTCGCCGACGTCTCCACCTACGAGGGCCGCCGGGTGCCGTTCTTCAAGCGCGCTCAGCTCGCCGCCGCCGACCTCGATCGCGCCGGCGTCGCCGCCCTGCGCGACCTCGACCGGCTGACCGCCTTCGCCGACAACCTCGTCCCCCACGTGCTCCGCGTCGACGGGATCCTCCGGCTGGACCCCGAGCTGATCGCGGCGATCGAAGCCGGGCGGCTGCTCGTGCACGGCTCCGCCCCCGAGGTCGAGCTGCGGGCGGCCGCCGTGCAGGCGGTCGAGCTGCTCGCGGCCGCCAGCGGCGGCCGGTTCTCGCCGCCCGAGATCGACCTGGCCCTCTGGAACCGCGGCCGCGCCCCGCGCTGCAAGTCGCTGCCCCGCCCGCGATCGCGTAACACGGCCTATTGAGACCAGAGATATGGTTCTCCCATGGGAGAGCTGGGACCGACCGCATCGGCCCTCGAGCTGGCGGCCGCGCTGCGCGACCGCGAGCTCTCGGCGGTCGAGCTGCTGGAGGCCTGCCTGGCGGCGGTCGACGAGCGCAATCCGGAGCTGAACGCGGTCATCTGGCGCGACGACGAGGGGGCGCGAGCGGCGGCCCGCGAGGCGGACGCACGGCTCGCCGCCGGCGAGGCGGCTCCGTTCCTCGGCGTGCCGATCCCGATCAAGGACCTGACCGCGGTCGCCGGTTGGCCGGTCACCTACGGCTCGGCCGGCGCCAAGGAGGGACCGAGCGAGGAGAGCGAGCTGGTCGTCGAGGCCCTGCAGTGTGCCGGCTTCGTGCTCTGCGGCCGTACCAACACGCCCGAGTTCGGCCCGCTGACCGTGGCCGAGAACAGCCGCTACGGGCTGACCCGCAATCCCTGGGACCCGGACCGTTCCTCGGGCGGCTCCTCCGGCGGCGCCGCCGCGGCGGTCGCCGCCGGCATGTTCCCGATCGCCCACGCCAACGACGGCGGCGGCTCGATCCGCATCCCCGCCTCCTACTGCGGCCTGGTCGGGCTGAAGTCGAGCCGCGCCCGGGTGCCGCGCCGCGCCCAGTCCTGGATGGGAGCGGTCGTCGAGGGGGTGGTCGCCCGCACCATCGCCGACGCCGCGGCCGTTCTCGACCAGACGGCCGGCCCCGACCCGCTGGCCTGGAACAACGCGGTCCCGCCGCTGCGGCCGTTCGCCGAGGAGCTCGGCGCCGATCCGGGCAAGCTGCGGATCGGCCTGATGGCCGAGGCGCCGCTGGGCATCGCCACCGACCCGGCCTGCGTGGTGGCCGCCCGCGAGGCGGCGGCGCTGCTCGAGGAGCTCGGGCACGAGGTCAGCGAGGTCGAGGTGCCGACCGTCTCCGCCGAGCTGATCGGGCCCTTCGTCGTGATGACCAGCTCCGGCCTCGCCGACTATCCGGACATCGACTGGGAGCGGACGGAGCCGCATATCCGCCACGGCTACGAGGTCGCCACCAAGCAGGTCAGCGCCTTCGACTACGTCGCCGCGGTGCAATCCCTGGAGCGGCTCTCGCGGCAGGAAGTCGCCCGCTGGGGCCGCGACTTCGACCTCCTTCTCACCCCGACCTCGGCGATCCTGCCGCCCGAGGCGGGCGCCGTGCTGGCCGCCCAGCACGCCGCTCCGGACCAGCCGGTCGCCGACGTCGTCGCCTCGGTCTCCTTCACCGCTTTCTCCAACGTCACCGGCCAGCCGGCGATCTCGCTGCCGCTCGGCTCCACCGCCGCGGGCCTGCCGGTCGGCGTGATGCTGACCGGCGCGCCGTTCGACGAGGGGACGCTGCTGCGCCTGGGATCCCAGGTGGAAGCGGCGCGGCCGTGGGCCGAGCGCACCGCCGCGCCGGCGCTCTCCTGAGGCGGAGCACGACGCCGTTCCAGGGCGCTGTCCACGGCCGGATATGAGTTCCGGCGGGCTCTAGGATTGCCAGGTGGCACCGCAGAAGAAGCCGGTCAACTGGCGCGCCTGGGCCCTCGCCGTCCTCGCTGCCCTGATCCTCGTCGTCGCCCTGCAGAACTCGCAGGAAGTCAGCGTCGAAGTCCTCTTCGCCAGCTTCGAGGCACCGCTGATCGTCGTCCTGCTCGTCTTCACCGCGCTCGGTGCGCTGCTCGGCTACATCGCGCCGATCGTCCTCCGCCACCGGCGCGAGGGGCGGCGTCAGGCGGGCGATCCGAAGGAGAGGAGCTAGACGATCCGGCGATCAGGGAACTGGCCGCTCAGGCAGCCGCCGGCGCCGGGCGCTGGAGAATATCCCGCGAGGGGATTCCGATCACCTCGCCCTGGAAACGCTTGCGGGTGCCGTAGACGACCCAGGTGGTGTCGATTTCGCCGATCTCGAGGTCGAGCCGGAGCTCGTCTTCGTGGTCGGCGAGGTGCTCGAGGTGGGTGAGGCCGGAGTCGTAGCGGCCCTCCAGCAGCTCTTCGGCGACGATTGGCTTCGACTGGACATCGATGATCTCCTCCCAGTCGTCGCGGTCGATGTAGCCAGCGGTGGCAGGTACGAGGCCGAGCGTCCTGGGCCGCTCGACCTCGCGGCGGGTCAGAACCGCCAAAGCCTTGGTGGGATAGATGAAGGTGTCGACGACGAAAATCTCGTTCCAGTAGTGCTCGGTCACCTCGTGGACCTTGGGGTGAGCGCTGCACTGGATCAGGAAGGCACCGTCGCGGCCGCGGATCCTCTCCAGGCCGTCCATGAAGTCGCCGATGAACTCGAACCCGTAGTCCGCCACTCCCTGGAAGGCCATGTAGGCCTTGCAGGCCCGCTCGTGGCACGTGCCCGTGGGCCCCAGGGTGACGAGCGTGATCCCCTCCGAGTTGCCCAGAGCAGCCTCCATCGGATGGACAAGACTAGTCGATTAATCGTTGAAGTCAACGCTGTGCGAGGGCTTCCACGCACCGACCCGCCATGGAACGCAGCGGTACCGCTCAAGACTTCTTGACTCCCAGCGCTCAAGCGGATATAAAGCAACTCGCGTACCGCCGCTCCTGTCGTTTCTGGATGGAGCCAGTCATATCCCAGGGGAAGGGAGGAATCCTTGCGCGCTGGAAGCTATGGCC
>DATAEW010000015.1:0-8163 GCA_036257815.1 Solirubrobacterales bacterium | reverse complement strand
CCCTATGGGGCTGAAAGCTCTGCCGCGACCAGATGGACAAGGGGCGACCGGCAAAGACTGTACGGCCGGATAAACCCATCTTCGGCCCTTGCCCATTAGGCTCTTTTGGCTCTTAATGAGGGAGTGAGACCGTTTTCCGATCGCGCCCCGCGGGGGCGCGCTGTCAAGTGAGGGACAAACCGACCGATGACTCGCATCCGCCAGCAGAACGTGACCGCCGCACAGTGGAGCTCCAACGGGGAGGCGCTCGGCGCGGTCGACCTGACTCTTCCCGAGAACGAGGCTTTTGGCGCCAACGTCTTCTCCGCCGCGGTGCAGCGCGAGAGGCTGCCCGGAGATGTGTTCGAGAAGCTGCAGGCGACCCTGGAGCACGGCGAGGCGCTCGACCCGAGCCTCGCCGACACCGTCGCCGAGGCGATGAAGGACTGGGCGCTGGAGAACGGCGCCACGCACTACACGCACATGTTCCAGCCGCTCACCGGCTCGACCGCGGAGAAGCACGACTCCTTCTTCGAGCCCGGCGGCGAGGGCACGGCGCTGGCCGGCTTCTCCGGCAAGGAGCTGATCCAGGGCGAGCCCGACGCCTCCTCCTTCCCGACCGGCGGCGTCCGCGCCACCTTCGAGGCCCGCGGCTACACCGCCTGGGACCCGACCAGCCCCGCCTTCATCCTCGAGAACCCGAACGGGGCGCTGCTCTGCATCCCGACCGCCTTCGCCTCCTGGACCGGCGAGGCGCTGGACGCGAAGATCCCGCTGCTGCGCTCGATGGACGCCCTTTCGCGCTCGGCGATCAAGGCCCTGCGCCTGCTCGGCGACAGCGACAGCCAGCGCGTCTTCACCACGGTCGGACCCGAGCAGGAGTACTTCCTGATCGACGAGCAGTACTTCTTCGAGCGGCCCGACCTGATCGCGACCGGGCGCACGCTGTTCGGCGCCAAGCCGCCGAAGGGCCACGAGCTCGACGACCACTACTTCGGCTCGATCCCCGAGCGGATCCTCGCCTGCATGCTCGAGGCGGAGCTGGAGATGCGCAAGCTCGGGATCCCGGTCAAGACCCGCCACAACGAGGTGGCGCCGAATCAGTACGAGATCGCGCCGATCTTCGAGAACTCGAACGTCGGCTCCGACCACCAGCAGCTGACGATGCAGACGCTGGAAGCCGTCGCCCGCCGCTACGGCCTAGTCTGCCTGCTGCACGAGAAGCCGTTCGCCGGCGTCAACGGCTCCGGCAAGCACAACAACTGGTCGATGGGCACCGACACCGGCGTCAACCTGCTGAACCCGGGCGACACGCCGGCCGACAACATCCACTTCCTCTTCTTCTGCATGGCGGTGATCCAGGCCGTCAACAAGCACCAGGGCCTGCTGCGGGCCTCGGTCGCCAACATCGGCCAGGACCACCGGCTGGGGGCCAACGAGGCGCCGCCGGCGATCATCTCGATCTTCCTCGGCGCCGAGCTGGAGAAGGCCTTCGAGGCGATCTCGACCGGCGAGGGGGACCCCAACACGCCGGCCTCCTTCCTCGACCTTGGCGCCACGGTGCTGCCGCCGCTGCCGATGCACGGCGGCGACCGCAACCGGACCTCGCCGTTCGCCTTCACCGGCAACAAATTCGAGTTCCGGGCCCTGGGCTCGAGCATGTCGCTGGCCTTCCCGAACACGGTCCTCAACACGATCGTCGCCGAGGCGATCGACGAGCTGGCCGGCAAGCTGCAGCAGAAGCTCGACGGCGGCACCGAGATGCCGCAGGCCGTGATGGAGATCGTCAAGGACTCCTACCTGGCCAACAAGGTGGTCTGCTTCGACGGCGACAACTACGCCGAGGAGTGGCACCAGGAGGCCGAGCGGCGCGGGCTGAAGAACCTGAAGACGACCCCCGACGCGCTGCCGGAAGTGATCTCCGAGCAGACCGTCCGCGCCTTCGAGAACTACAACGTGCTCTCGCAGCGGGAGCTCGAGTCGCGCTACGAGGTCTGGGTCGAGCAGTACTGGCTGCGGGCCAACATCGAGGCCGAGACCGCCTTCTCGATCGCCAAGACGGCAATCCTCCCCGCCGCCCTGCGCCACCTGGCGCTGATCGGCGAGGCCGG
Source organism: Solirubrobacterales bacterium (assembly GCA_036257815.1). GTDB lineage: Bacteria > Actinomycetota > Thermoleophilia > Solirubrobacterales > 70-9 > VAYN01. The sequence goes on along the minus strand of DATAEW010000015.1, from coordinate 6,073 downwards.
CGTCTCCTCGCTGGAGGGCGAAGTCCGCGAGCTGGTCGACGAGCTGATCACCTCGCTGGGCGAGCTGGAAGCGGCCAACGCCGACCCCGGCCTCGAGGGCCTGGAGATGGCGGTCCACGCCCGCGACAAGCAGCTGGCGGCGATGAGCAGGGTCCGTGAGGCGGCCGACAAGCTGGAGACGGTCGTCGCCGACAACCTCTGGCCGCTGCCGAAGTACGAGGAGATGCTGTTCATCAAGTAGCGGTGGCTTGGGAGGGTCCCGGTAGGGGTTCCGCTTAACTTTTTCGGTCGCCGAAAAGCTGGCTTCGCTGCGCAGCCGCTCGCCGAGGAAGCGCATCGCTCAGCGATGATCGCGCGCTAGCTGCTCAGTGCTCGCTGCGCACGCCGACCTTCATCCGCAGGCCGCCCTTCGGCGAGAGGGTCGGCATCTGGCGCACGGTCATCGTCCGGCCGGGCAGGGCGTCGAGCCGCAGGCGCGCCAGCAGCATCGTCGCCACCAGCTTCACCTCGGTCTGGCCAAAGCGTTTGCCGATGCAGACCCGCTGGCCGCCGCCGAAGGGCACGTAGGCGCCGCGCGGCAGCGCCGCCTTGCGCTCGCGGGCGAAGCGCTCGGGGATGAAGGCCTCGGGGTCCGGGAAGACCTCGGGGATCCGGTGGCTGGCCCAGGAGCAGTAGTTGACGTAGGCGCCGCGCGGCACCGTGCAGCCGCCGAACTCGAACTCGCGCACGGCGCGCCGCGGGCCGATCCAGGCCGGCGGGTAGAGCCGCAGCACCTCGTCGAGGACCATGTCCAGATAGGGCAGCTCCTTTTCCAGCTGCTCGGCGCTCGGGACCGCCCCGCCGAGCACCCGGTCCTGCTCCTCGACCAACCGCTCGACGACCTCGGGGTGGCGGGCCAGCTCGTGCATCATGAAGGTCAGGGTCGAGGTCGAGGTGTCGTGGCCGGCGAACATCAGGGTCATCGCCTGGTCGCGGATCTCGCGGTCGCTGAAGGCCTCGCCGCCCTCGCCGCGGGCGCCGATCAGCAGGCTGAGGATGTCCAGCCGCGCGGCGTCGGGCTGGGCACGGACGGCGGCGATCTCGCCGAAGACGATCTCGTCGAGGACGCGGCGCGAGGCGAGCATCCGCCGCCAGGGCGAGCCGGGGCCGCGCACCAGCCGCCACTGATAGTCGATCCCGTAGTAGCCGAGCGCGCGCTCGAAGTGGTGGGCCGCGGCGGCGCCCTTGCCGGACTCATCGGGGTCGAGCCCGAGCAGCGCCCGCATCGCGATCCGCATCGCCAGGTTGCGCATCCAGGCGTAGAGGTCGAAGACCTCGCCCGGCCGCAGGCGCCCGATCGCCTCCCCGGCCTCCGCGGCCATCGTCGCCACCGCCGCGTCGAGCTGACGGCGGTGGAAGGCGGGCAGCATGATCGCCCGGGCGCGGTCGTGGTAGTCATCGTCGATCGTCAGCAACCCGTCACCGAGCAGCGGGATCAGGTCGCCGAAGCTCGACTCGCGCCAGTGGAAGTTCTCCGGGTGGGCGACGGTGACGAAGTGGTTGGCCTCCGGTCCGAGCATGAAGACGACCCGGCTGTGCAGCAGGCGCATGCTGAAGATCGGCCCGTAGCGTTCGTGGGCCTCGAGCAGGATCGGCAGCGGGTCATGGGCGATCCGGTGGGTGCGCGAGAAGCTGAAGTCGCCGGGTCCCGGCGGGAATTTCCCGCGCCCCCGCCACTCGTCGACCATGTCCGCCACCACCCGCCGAACCGGGTTGGGGGACATCTGCGGCGGCCGCCTGAGCGGTCGCGAGCTGTCCACCGTCGCCATAGCCGGAGATTAACTGGCCGGCTGGCCAGTCCTTCACCATGCCCAGCATTTCAGCCCCCAGGGGGGGCGCAAATACTGGGAACGCGGCGATCTCAGGCCGCGTTGGCGGCGAGCTGGCCGCAGGCGGCGTCGATGTCACGGCCGCGGGTGAGGCGGACCGTGGCGGTCAGGCGATGCTCGGCGAGGATCGCCCGGAAGCGCTCGATCCGTTGCGGCGAGGAGCCGTCGTAGGCGCCGGTCGGGTTGTAGGGGATCAGGTTGACCTTGTAGGCGCGGGGATCGAGCAGCTCGGCGAGCTGGCGGGCGTGCTCGGGCTGGTCGTTGACGCCGTCGAGCATCACGTACTCGACGAACACCCGCTGCCGGCGGGCGGCGCGCCAGCGCTCGCAGGCGGCGAGCACCGCGGCCAGCGGGTAGCGGTCGTTGACCGGCATCAGCTGCGAGCGCAGGCCGTCGTTGGGCGCGTGCAGCGAGAGGGCCAGCGAGATCGGCATCTCGCACGCCGCCAGCCGGTCGATCCCCGGCACCCAGCCGACGGTCGAGATCGCCGTGCGGCGGTTGGTGACGCCGAGGTCCGGCAGCCGCGCGCAGGTCGCGAGGACGGCGTCGATGTTCATCGTCGGCTCCCCCATCCCCATGAAGACGAGGTGGTCGATCGGCTCGCGGCGGCGGAAGTGCAGGGCCTGGTCGAGGATCTCGTCGGCGCTGAGGTTGCGGCCGAACTTCATCCGCCCGGTGGCGCAAAAGGTGCAGGTGAGTGGGCAGCCGGACTGCGAGGAGACGCAGACCGAGCGGCGCCCGTCCCGGTAGCGCATCAGCACCGCCTCCAGCGGCCGCCCGTCGGCGGTGTGGAAGAGGGTCTTGACGGTGCCGTCATCGGACTTCGCCTCGGCCTCCACGGTCAGCGTCGAGAGCGGAACCGCCGCCTCCAACCGCTCGCGAAGGGCCGCCGGCAGGTTGGTCATCTCGCCGTAGCCGCGAGCCCCGCGCGCCACCCACTCCCAGACCTGGGAGGCGCGGTAGGCGGGCTCGCCGGACGCGGCCAGGGTGCTCTCGAGCAGCGCTCTGTCCACGAGGCGAGTGTAGGTGGGCAGGCTAAAGCCCGGCGGCGTCGGCCAAGAGGTCGACCTGGGCGGGGTCGCTGCTGGTCGGAAAGAGGATCAGCTCCTGGCAGCCGGCGCCCTCGAAGGCGCTGAGGTACTGCTTCACGGTCTCGGCGTCGGTGGCGGCGGAATCGGCGATGTAGCCGGCGATCTCCTCGCCGAGCCAGGCGTAGTAGCCGGTCAGCTCCTCGCGCGCCTCCGCGACCGCGTTTTCGCCGAGGCCGAAATAGGCGAGACCCATCGCCCGCGGCTCGCCCTCGCGGCCGGCCTCCCCCCAGGCGGCCTTCACCTTGCCGAGCATCGCGGCATATTCCTCCGGCGCCGCGCCGCCGGCGATCCAACCCTCGCCGAAGCGCGCGGCGCGCTTGAACGAGGCCTCCGCGTGGCCGCCGACCACCAGCCGTGGTGGCGGGGCGGCCGACGGACCGACCTCCCCACCCTCCCAGATCTCCTTGATCCGCTGCAGCTCCCGGTCGAAGCGCTTGCCGCGACCGCGGAACTCGACGCCGCTGACCTCGTAGTCGTCCTCGCGGCCGCCGAGGGCGATGCCGAGCGTGAAGCGACCGCCGGAGATCGCGTTGAGGCTCAGCGCCTGCTTGGCCAGCTCGGCATGGTTGCTGCGCAGCGGGCCGAGCAGCACTGAGGTGCAGAGGCCGATCCGCTTGGTGACCGCGGCCGCCGCCGCCAGCGCCAGCAGCGGCTCGTAGTTGTCATAGACGATGCGGTCGATCGTGCCGAGGCTGGAAAAGCCGCGCGCCTCCGCCCGCCGCGCCCACTCCAGCAGCCGATCGCCGCTGGTCCCCGGAACCGTGCTCGGCAGCCCAATCGCAACGTCCATACCGCCCTCCTGGGATCGTGTTCGGCCTTGCCCCGGACCCTAGCGGGAGCCCAACGCGGGCTCGCCCAGCGCTCGTTCCCCACCCCGACGATCCGAATCAGCCGTCCAGCGCGGCCAGCAGCGCCCCCCGCTCGATCCCCTCCACCCGGACCAGCTTGTCGCGGCTCTTCGCGCCGCGGATCACGCTGACCCGCGAGGGCGCCACCCCGACCCGCTTGGCGATCAACCGGCAGAGCGCCCTGTTCGCGCGCCCCTCCACCGGCGGCGCGACGACCCGTGCTTGCAGCACCCCGCCCTCGACGCCGATCAGCTCGTCGCCGCGCCCGCGCGGGCGCAACCGCACCTCGATCCGCGCCTCCGGGCCGCTCAACGCCGCGGCGGCTCTTTCTCCTCGGGCATCTCGAAGCAGGACAGCGCGGTGACCGCCGGAAAGCCGCCCTCGCCGCCCTGGCGGGCGATCCGTTCGGCGCTTCGCGCCTGGATCTCGAGGATCGTGTCGAGGCCCTCGGCCATCAGCTCGGTCAGTTCGCCCCAGCCCTCCTCGTCGAGCACCAGCTTGACGCGGCTCAGGTGGCGGTCGATGCGGCGGTCGAGGGTGCCGGCGTCGAGGGCCAGCGCGGCGTCGATCACCTCCTGCTGGAGGATGAAGATCGAGAGCTGTTCGCGCTCCTCGCGGCTCAGCTCGGCCGACTCCTCGTCGCTCAGGGAGGGCCGGCGGACCGCCTTGTAGAAATGCTCGACGGCGCCGCGGACCGGGCGCGTGCCGACCAGCTCGATCATCCCCATCTCCTCGAGCGCGCGGACGTGGTAGCTGACCTGGCCGATCGGGATATCGGTCTGCTCGGCGATTTCCTTCGGGCTCGCCGTGCGTTCCGTCAGCACCGTCAACGTCCGCACCTTCACCGGGTGACCGACCACTTTGATCAGCGCGCGATCTATCTGCTGCGTCTTCGGCCTCGCCGACACGGCGTCTCCTCTCGCGGGACAAAGTGACTGAGCGATAAATGGTATTTCACCGGAAGTTCCGGCTTTTCCTAGCGAGGAATTCCTCGAGGATCGGCGCTGGGTTGGTTAACTGGCTCCGGTGGTGCCGCCCGCCGTCGCGCGAGCGCCTGTCTGCCAAGGGAAGGAGCGAGGACTTGAAGGTCACCAGCGCCAGGGCCGTGCCGGCGGTCTCGATCACAAAGGCCTCCTAAGGCAGCTCGGCCGCGAGGCGGGCGAGCGATTCGCGGGCGTACTCGAAGACGCGCCGGTCGCCGCTCAGCCGGTAGCGCGAGTTGGCGCCCATCATCACCGCCTGGACCTCGAAGGCGAAGCGCTGCGGGCGATCGACGCCGGCCAGCTTGGCCTGGCGCTCGAGCTCGGCGGTCCAGAGGCCGAGGGCGGCGGCGATCGCGTCGCGGACCGGGCCCGGACGGTCGTCGTACTCGGCCGCCGTGGCGCCCCAGAAGCAGCCGCCCCGGTGCAGGTCGAGGTACTCCAGGTAGCGCTCGGACATCGCCCGCAGGCGCGGCGCCCCGTCCGGCGCGCTCAGCGCCGGCTCGATCACCGTCTCGCGAAACCGCTCGGCCGCCGCGGCGACGGTCGCCAGCTGCAGCTCCTGCTTGGAGCCGAAGTGGGCGAACAGGCCGCTCTTGCTCATCCGCAGCTCGGCCGCGAGGCGGCCGATCGTCAGCCCCTCCAAACCCTCGGCCGAAGCGAGGTCGACGGCCCGGGCGAGGATCTCCGCTCGCCTGCTCTCGCCCTTGGTCTCCGCCGCTGCCTTGGTCTCCGCGGTGGCGGCCGACGCCCTCGCGCTTGTCTCCATTCGCCAAGGTTACAAAAAAAGCACGAACGTTCGTGCGAATCGCATAGGATGGTCGCCAGGCAGGACCAACGATGAAGGAGAAGCGATGAGTGACTACGCGGTGAAGCGGATCGGCGAGATGGAGGCGGTCTACCAGGGCGCCTTCAAGCGGGCCCGGGCCGAGCTGGGCGTCGAGTCGTTCGGGATGCAGGTGATCGACATGCCCGCCAACTTCGATGGCTACCCCGAGCACGACCACACGCACGACGACCAGGAGGAGGTCTTCCTCGCCCTGCGCGGCGGCGGCGAGATCGAGATCGAGGGCGAGCGCTTCCAGCTCGATGACGACCAGATGGTCAGGGTCGGCGCGCGGGTCAAGCGCAAGGTCTGGCCGGGGGCCGAGGGGATCCGCCTGCTGGTGATCAGCGGCGTCCCCGGCGGCGTCTACCAGCCGCCGGACCTGAGCAAGCTCGGCGAGCCCGACCCGATGGCGGCGGCGTAGGTACTGGCCAAAGGGAGCACCGGACCGGCGTGGGAG
>DATAEW010000009.1:0-26896 GCA_036257815.1 Solirubrobacterales bacterium | reverse complement strand
CTAGTTAGCCCGGCATTTTGAGTATCCGCCGGTTCGAGGGACACCCTTCCCCTCCTATGACAGCGGTATAGGGTCTCGTCGATGGAGTTGCCGGTCGCGAAACTGAGTGAGAGTGCGCGGCTTCCTACGCGGGCTCATGATGGGGACGCTGGGCTCGATCTGTATGCATGCGAGGCGGCCCACATCGGGCCGGGGGAGAGATGGAGCGTTGGGACCGGGATCGCGGTCGAGATCCCGGAAGGCCACGCCGGGCTCGTGCTGCCGCGCTCCGGACTCGCCCGCGAGCACGGGATCGCGCTGGTCAACGCGCCGGGCCTGATCGACGCCGGCTACCGCGGCGAAATCCGCGTGCTGCTGCTCAACACCGACCCGGCCGAGACCTTCCGGGTGCAGCCCGGCGACCGCATCGCCCAGCTGGTGCTGGCGCCGGTCGCCCTGGCGGAGCCCGTCGAGGCGCCCGCCCTGGCCGAATCGGCCCGGGGTGAGGGCGGCTTCGGCTCCAGCGGCCGCTGAGACCTTTCAGCCGGTCTCCGCCACCCGCCGGGCGAGTTCGTGCGCGGCGTCCTCGAGGTCATCGTCCAGCGGTTCCAGCTCCGGGCGCGTCCCGTAGCGGCGCTCCAGCGCCAGGGCGATCAGGTGGTCGGCGAGCCAGGCGTTCTTCGGCAGCAACGGGCCGTGCAGGTAGGTGCCGATCAGGTTTGCCCGGCGGACGCCCTCGAGGCCGTCGCGCCCGTTGTTGCCGAACCCGTGCAGGACGCGGCCGAGCGGCTCGGCGCCCTCGCCGAGGTGGGTGCGGCCGCCGTGGTTCTCGAAGCCGGCGAGGACCCGCGGCCCCTCGCCGAGGTCGACCTCGATCTCGACGTTGCCGATCAGCCGCGGGCCCGGCTCGCGCACGGTCTCCAGGTCGGCGATCCCGAGGCCGGGCAGCTCCTCCTCGCCGAGCCGGTAGCCGTGGCCGAGCAGCTGGTAGCCGCCGCAGACGGCGAGCAGGGCGGCGCCGTCTTCGACCGCGGCAGCGATCTGCCCGCGCTTGCTCGCCACCATGTCGCGGGCGACCATCCGCTGGTCGCGATCCTGACCACCGCCGATGTAGAGCAGGTCGTGGGCCGCCGGGTCGAAAACCTCACCCGGGCCGGTGCCGGCCTGCGAGAAGCCGATCCCGCGCCACTCGCAGCGACGGCGCAGGAAGAGGATGTTGCCGCGGTCGGCGTAGATGTTCATCTGCTCCGGATAGAGGCTCAGCACCCGCAGCTCCATCAGGACTCCTTCTCCAGCAGGACGACGGTGGATCCGACGTGGTCCTCGGTGGCGGGAATCGTCCGGCGCCCGACCGGCCGCAGGTCGCATCGTTCGGCCTCGACCTCCAGCGTGGCGGCCGAGAGCACGCGCAGCTCGACGCGGTCGTCCTCGCGCCGCAGCTCGCCGCCGGGCGAAACCGTGCGGCGCAGGCGGCGAACGACGATCCGCTCGGCGTCGACCGCGGTCTCCAGCGGCAAACTGGCGTAGAGCCAGCCGTCGACTTCGCGGCTGTCGGGAATCGCCTCGGCCTCGCTGAACGCGCCCGGCGCCACCGCCTCGACCACCGCCGCCGCGGCCATCCCGCCGCGCCGCAGGTGCGCGGCCACCCCGGCCAGCAGGGCACGGCGCTCGGCGGCGCCGTCGAGCAGCTGGACGAGCTGCATCGGCGCCAGGGCAAGCCCGAACCGCTGCTCGGCCAGCGAGATGTCGCGCGCGTCGCCGACCAGCGCCCGCGCCGGCAGCCCGCCGGCCCGCCGGTTGAGTTCGGCGACCAGGTCCGGCTCGCGGTCGAGGCCGGTCACCTCGTGCCCCCGGCGGGCCAGGTGGAGGGCGACTCGCCCGGTGCCGCAGCCGAGGTCGAGCAGGGGGCCGTCGGCCCCGGCCGCCAGCTCCTCCCACAGCGGCAGGTCGGCTGCGTAGGCGCCGCACTCGACGTCGTGCCAGATCGCCGCCTCGTTCACCGCCAGAACTCCCGCGCCAGGCCGCGCCCGGCGAGCAGCTTGCGCAGCTCCAGCAGCGCCGTGTAGGTGGGCAGGGCGAAGAGCCGCCGCTCCGCAGTTGAGGCCCCAATAGGGTCGTCAACCTCGGAGGCGGCGGCGACCGCGCGGTCGAGGGAGGCCTCGATATTCGGCTCGACCCCGATCGACTCGGTGGGCCAGCCGGCGTACTTCAGCCGCAGCGCCATCTCCGCCGCCCGCGTGCCGGCGCAGACGACGCGGCGCACGGCGCCGGCGAGCAGCTCGAAATCGGCGTCCCAGATCCAGGAGACGTCGCGCCCGTCGGCGATCCGGTCGTTGAGCGCGATCCAGAGATCGATCCGATCGTCGCGTCCGGCGTCGTCGCGTCCGGCGTCCGCGGCGGCCTCCAGCCGCAGCGTGCGCAGGACCTCGTTGGCGCCGGCGGGGTTCTTGATCAGCAGGATCGAGACCCCGACGCCGCCGACCGCGATCGTCTCGACCCGCCCGAAGGCCGCCCGCATCTCGCCCAGGGCGGCGGCGATCCGCTCTGGCGCCACGCCGAGGCGCAAGCCGGCGGCGATCGCGGCAAGGGCGTTGTAGACGTTGTAGAGGCCGGGGAGGGGCAGCTCGAGGCGCAGCTCACCCTCCGGGGTGCGGACCAAGCAGGTCGAGCCGTCCATCCCGTGCAGCTCGATCCGCGTCGCGGCGACGTCCGGGCGGGGACGTTGCGCCCCGCAGCTCGGGCAGGAGTAATGGCCGAGGTGGCCGACGAAGGCGCGCTCGTAGTCGTAGGGGTGGCCGCAGCGGCGGCAGTGCTTGGCGTCGAAGGCGTGCTGCAGCTCCGGCAGCGCCTGAGAGGGATCCTCGATCCCGAAATAGAGGACGCCCTCCCGGCGGCGATCGCGTTGGGGGTCGCGGCCGAGGTCGGCGACCAGCGGGTCGTCGGCGTTGAGGACGAAGCCGGTACGCCCGGCTCGCAGCGCCACCGTGCGCGCCCATTCCTCGGCCAGCGCCTCGATCTCGCCGTAGCGGTCGAGCTGGTCGCGGAAGAGGTTGCCGAGCACGATCAGCGACGGATCGAGCTGTTCGGCCACCCGCGGCAGCCACGCCTCGTCGACCTCGAACAGGCCCTCCTGCCCGCGCTGCTCCAGCAGCGCCGTCGCCACGCCCCAGGTCATGTTGGAGCCGGCGCGGTTGTGGACCGGCCGCCGCCCGCTGGCGGCGAGGATCGCCGCCAGCATCCCCGCGGTCGTCGTCTTGCCGTTGGTGGCGCTGACGATCGTCGTGCCGCGGTCCAGGCGCGCTCCGAGCCGGGCGATCGCCCGCGGCTCCAGGCGCAGCAGGACCCGCCCGGGGAGCGTCGTGCCGCCGCCGCGGCCGCTGCCTCGGCTGGCGGCGCCGATCGCCCGCGCGGCGGCCAGCTTGGCGCCGAACAGCGCTCCTCCTCGGCTGCGCCCGGTCACCGCCTCGCTCAAGCGCCGGCCGGCGCCGGCACCAGCATGTCGAGGGCGGCCGGCAGCACCCTCAGCGTCGCGGGCAGCTCGCTCAGCCGCTCGCCGTCGGCGTAGACGTCGAAGGGGCGGCTGGCGGAGAGCTCCAGATGCGAGGTGCGGAAGACGCGAACCTCGTCCTCCTCCACGTGGGTGCCCTTGAACACCTTCGGCAGGTTACCCAGGAAGCGCAGCTTGCCGACCTGGCCGACCGAGACGACGTCGAATTCCCCGTCGTCGAGCTCGGCGTCGGGGGCCAGGCGCATGCCACCGCCGTAGACGCCGCTGTTGGCGGCGGCGACCGTGTAGCCGGTGAGGCGCAGCCGTTCGTCGTCGACGCGGATCGTGAAGCGGGCCGGCTTCCAGCGCAGCAGGCTGACCAGGGCGGCGTAGGCGTAGACCAGGTTGCCCTTCAGGAAGCGGGTCTCGTTGGCCACTCGGTTGGCCTCGGAGTCGAAGCCGACGCTGGCGACCCCGAGGAAGCGCTTGCCGTCGACCTCGCCGACGTCGATGCGGCGGCTGTGGCCGGCGAGCAACACGGCGACGGCCTGCTCGGGGTCCTCCGGGATCCCGAGAGCCCGGGCGAGGTCGTTGCCGCGTCCGCAGGTGACGATCCCTAGCGGCACCCCCGAGCCGGCCATCGCGCCGCCGACCGCGCCGATCAGGCCGTCGCCGCTCAGCACCACCGGCAGCTCGCCGGCCTCGATCGCCCGCAGCGCCTGCTCGACCCCGTGCTCCAGGCCCCTGGTGTGCTGAACCCGGAAGGGGATCCGGTGGGCGTCCAGCGCCCCCTCCACCCGCGGCAAGAGCTTCAGCGCCCGCCCGCTGGCCGAGGAGGGGTTGACGAGCAGGGTCAGCGGCAGCGCTTCGGTCTCCATGCGGGACCCCAGACTAGCCTGCGCCAGGGCGCGTACCGCCACCGCCCAGGCGAGCGAGAGCGAAGCTGCCGTCGCCGGCGTCCTCCTCGGCCAGGCGATCGATGCGCGCCCGGCGCAGGCTCCAGTCGAGGAGCCGGCGTCGCGGGCCGCGCGGGGCGCGCGAGCGCTCCGACCAGGCGAGGACGAGAAAGCCTCCGGGACGCAGCACGCGGGCGATCTCGGCAGGCCGCGGCGTCGCGTCCAGTGCCGCCACCAGGTCGAAGTGATCGTCGGGGAACGGCAGGGCGCCGGGCCGGCCGACCTTGAAGGCGACCCGCCCCTCGGGATCGAGGCCGACGCGGTCCTGGGCCGCCCGCACCGCCCGCGCGGAGCGGTCCAGCCCGCGCACCCGCGCCTGGGGGAACTCACGGGCGAGGAACAGGACTCCGTCGCCCTCACCGCATTCGAGCTGCAGAACCCGCTCCGGCTGGCCGACCCGCAGGACGGCGGCGGCCAGGGGCGTGAGGGGTGGGATGGACACCGGCACAGATACTTGCATTGCCGATTGACTAGGCTTCCGCGCCGATGGAGGAGCGGCAGTTCGACCGGCGCTGGATCATCCTCGCGGTTTTCGCCGCCGCGGCTGTGGCCGTGGTCGCGGTGGTCCTGATCTCCCGCGGCGGTGGGGGAGGAGGGGACGGCTCGACCGCCAGCGCCGCGGGCGCCGGGGGTTGCAAGGAGGTCGAAGCGCCGGAACCAAAGCAGGTGAAGCTGAAGGCGCCGCCGCAGACGGTGAGGGCGGGCGAAGAGCTCACCGCGGTGGTCGAAACGAGCTGCGGCAGCTTCGAGATCGCGCTCGACACCAAGCGGGCGCCGAAGACGGCGAACTCCTTCGCCTTCCTCGCCGAAGAAGGCTTCTACGACGACCTCACCTTCCACCGGATCGTCCCCGAATTCGTCGTCCAGGGCGGCGACCCGCTCGGCACCGGCCTCGGCGGCCCCGGCTACAAGGTGGTCGAGAAGCCGCCCGCCAACCTCGCCTACACGAAGGGCGTAGTGGCGATGGCCAAGAGCTCAGCCGAGCCGCCGGGGACCTCGGGCAGCCAGTTCTACGTCGTCACCGGCGCCGACGCCGGCCTGCCGCCGGAATATGCGCTGGTCGGCAAGGTCAGCAAGGGCATGGACGTGGTCGAACGGATCGGCAAGCTGGGGACGGCGGAAGAAAAACCGAAGCAGACCGTGCTGATCGAAAAGATGACGATCGAACGCGGCTAGGACCCGTTCCGTAAGCTCGACCGATGGCAAAGGTCGACGTGGGCGATCGGGCTCCCGAATTCGAGCTGCCGGGGACCGGGGGCAAGACCTACCGGCTCGCGGACTACCGAGGGCGCCGGGTGATCCTCGCCTTCTATCCCGGCGACTTCACCGTCGTCTGCACGAAGCAGTTCTGCTCCTACCGCGACCAGGGGGAGCGGCTCGACGGACTCGGCGCCGAGGTGCTGGGGATCTCACCGCAGTCGGTCGAGTCGCACGAGCGCTTCAGCGAGGAGAAGCGCCTCAACGTGCCGCTGCTCGCCGACGAGGACAAGAGCGTGGCGCGCGCCTACGGGGTGCTGGCCGGTCCGATGGTGCGGCGGGCGATCTTCATCCTCGACGAGGAGGGCGTCGTCCGCCACCGCAAGGCGACGCTGGCCGGGCTGACCTATGAGTCGGTCGACGACCTCGAGCGGGCGCTGGCGTCGCTCGCCTGATGCGCCAGGCGGCCCAGACGTCGTTCATCGTCGGCCCCGAGCCGGCGCTGCACGGCGAGCGCGACGGGTCGGGGCCGCCGATCGTCCTCTGCCACGGGATCACCGCCAGCAGGGGCTACGTCGTGCACGGCTCGCGGGCGCTGGAGCGGGACGGCTACCAGGTGCTCGGCTACGACGCCCGTGGCCACGGCGAGTCCGATCCGGCGCCACCCGGCCAGGGTTATGGATACCCGCAGCTGATCGACGACCTCGAGCGGGTGGTCGGGGAGGAGCTGGGCGAGGAGCGCTTCCTACTGGCCGGCCACTCGATGGGCGCCCACACCGCGGTCGGCTACGCCCTGCGGCACCCCGGGCGGATCGCCGGCCTGGTGATCATCGGGCCCGTCTACACGGGCGAGATCGTCCCGCGGGCGCTCGAGTACTGGGACGGGCTGGCGGCGGCCCTGGAGGAGGGCGGCGTCGACGGCTTCGTCGCCTTCATCGGCGCCCAGCAGGGGATCGACCCGAGCTGGCGCCAGACCGTGCTGCGCTTCACCCGGGCGCGGATGGAGCTGCACCGCCATCTCGGGGCGCTTTCCCAGGCGCTGCGCGAGGTGCCGCGCTCGCGGCCGTTCGGGACGCTCGCGGACCTCGGGGCCCTGGACGTGCCGGTGCTCGTCGTCGCCAGCCACGACGCAGCGGACCCCGGCCACCCCTACGCCGCGGCGCGCGCCTACGCCGAGGCGCTGCCGCAAGCGCGCCTGGTCAGCGAGGCGGAGGGGGAGTCGCCGCTTGCCTGGCAGGGCGGCAAGCTGTCGCGGGAGATCGCCGCCTTCGCCGCCGAGCCGGCGGTCGCGCGGACCCTGGGAGCTGCTGGCGGCGACCGGTCAAAGTCTCTATCTTCATAGCCATGAAATTCCCCAGTGAGCCCATGCTGCGCCGGATCATCGCCTTCATCGCGGCCCTGGGGATCGGCGTCGCCACCTACATCACGATCGCCGACTCCGGCGGTGGGGCGCCGACCTGCCTCGCCGGGGGCGGCGGCTGCGAGACCGTCGCCAACAGCTCCTACTCGCACATCGCCGGCGTCAACGTGGCCGTGTTCGGAATCGTCGGCTACGTCCTGGTCCTGGCGACCGCCTTCTTCGCCAACGACGCGGCGCGCTTCGGCGGCTTCGCGCTGTCGCTCGGCGGCTTCGGCTTCAGCGTCTACCTGACCTACCTGGAGATCTTCAAGATCGAAGCGATCTGCCAATGGTGCGTCTCCAGCGCCGTCCTGATGACGATCCTCTTCCTGCTCAACGCCACCCGCCTGATCGGCTACGCGGGCACCGATCCGGCAGCCCCGGAAGCGCCCGGCAGGGGGGCGCCGGCGGAGCCCGTCGTCTCAGGAGAGGGCTGAGGTCGGCAAGCAGCGCTTTAGAGTCGCCGGTTACGCTCCGCGGGGCCGGCTCAGGCAGAAGCAAGGCAGCACTACGGAGGAGAGATGAGCAACAAGCGCGAGAGGGAAAAACGCCGCGAAGAACGAGTTCAGGCGGAATCGCAGGTCGAGACGTCGGATCGCCGTACCCGGCTGCTGCAGTTCGGCGCCGGCGCCGTCTTTCTGGCCGTCGTCGCGGTGGTCGTGCTGATCGTCGCCAGCTCCTCCAGCAGCGACAGCGGCGGCGAAGCGACCAACCTGACGGGAGTCAGCGAGGCCAACCAGCTGTTCGCCGGGATCCCGCAGGAAGGCCTGACCCTCGGCGACCCGAAAGCCCCCGTGACCCTCTACGAGTACGGGGACCTGCAGTGCCCGGTCTGCAAGCAGTACTCGGAAGAAATCCTGCCCCCGATCTACGGCGGGATGGTCAAGGAAGGCAAGGCGAAGCTCGTCTTCCGCAACTTCACGATCATCGGGCCGGAGTCCACGCCGGCAGGCGCGGCGACGCTGGCGGCCGGCGAACAGGGCCGCGGCTGGAACTACCTCGAGGTCTTCTACCGCAACCAGGGCAAAGAGAACTCGGAATACGTGACCGACGAATTCATGACCGCGATCGCCAAAGCCGCCGGGGTCAAGAACATCGCCCAGTGGAACGAAGACCGCAAGAGCGCCAAGGTCACCAGCGAAGTCCAGGAAACGACCGAACAGGCGCAGAAATTCGGCTTCACGGGCACGCCATCGTTCGCGGTCGAAGGCCCGAGCAGCAACGGGATCGAACTCCTCGGGACGCCCGGCTCGACCGAATCGATCGAAGAAAAAATCGAACGCGCCAGCTGAGCCCCGCCCAAGTTCACATAACCACCATTATCGTGCGTTGGCTCGAAACGGTGGGCATCGTAGGTATGTCGTAGCCTCCCACGCCCCGATGTCGAGGCAGATGTCGCCCTTTCAGCGCGGAGCCGCATCCGCAGTGGGTCTCATTGGCTCCGGAGCGGCCGGATTCGCGGCTCTCGTCGTCTTCTCTCACGCTCATCTGCATCTCTCGGATGAAGCCCTCTCCGATATGGCTCAAATTGGAGCGACCCTGCTGGTCGCCTACGCGGTTGAGATGTCCTGGTTCGTCAAAGAATCTCGGGCTCGCGGCAGCAAGCGGGAGAACTGGATTGGGTTCGTGGCGGGAATCGGAGGCTGCAGTGCCCTGGGGATCGCCATCGCGGTTGCCCTGGTCGGTGATCAGGGTTCCGCTCGTTTCATTCAGGCGCTTGGCGCGCTGTGGATGCTCTTTTCCCTCGGCTTCCTGCTGGGGCTGGTCGGAGTTCTCCCGTATCTCCTCTACGAGATGGCCCACTCCCTCCGAACCGAGGACCCCGACGAGTAGACATAACGTCGTCACCCCCGACGGACGATCCTCACCCCGACCCTTGCCCGCTGGCATTCCCTCGGATGGACGTAGGCGAAGCGGTGGCCGGGGAGGCTGATGCGGATGCGCATCCGGGCGCGGCCGCGGTCGTCGGTCCTGACGTGGCCGCCGACGAAGTTGATGCGGGCGTTGCGGCGGCAGGCCGGGACGTTGCTGGTCATGCGGAAGCGGTACGTGCGCTTGGTGCCGGCAATGGCGCGGCGTGGCTGGATCTTCAGGCGGACGCGGGCCTTCGCCCTTTCTTCTTCGGCGCGGATCTCGGGGTCGCATCCGGGCTTGGTGAAGACGTCTGCGCCGAACGGCTTCAGGCCGTCGGTGCCGGCGTAGGCCAGGTGCGCGAGGCCGAAGTCGTCCTCGCTCCAGCGCAGGAACGAGTAGTGGTTGTAGGCGGTCTGGGTGACCGTGCCCGGTTCGATGCAGGGCGAGAGCATCACCGCCCCCACCCTGCCGCCGCCGCTGCCGAGCTCGAGCCCGCCGTTGTTGAGCGTGTTCGGACCCGTCGGCTCGTTGCAGCAGGACTGAGCGCCACTGGCCGACTCGTCGAAGGTGACGAGGATCGCCCCCTGGTCGCGGTAGGCGGGCGAGGCCTCGATCCGCGGCACCCATTCGCGCAGGAAGGCGTCGATGCCGGCGAAGCCTCCCGGCGAGGTGCCGTCGGCGCAGGTGGCGTCGTGACCGTCGGCGCAGAGGTCCGGCGTGACGAAGGCGTAGTCGGGCGTGGCGCTCGCGTCCGCCAGGTCGGCGGGCAGGCGGCTGAGGTCGACGTCGTTTTCCTCGCAGGTCGGGAGGTCGACGATCGAGTGGAAGTAGACGAAGGGGTTGTGGCGGACCGCGTACTGGTCGGCCGGACGCGCTTTCTGGGTCGGGTCGATCGCGCCGATCGCCGGGTGGCGGCAGGTCGCCGGTTCGCCGGCGGCGACGGAGTTGGCCATGTCCTGCATGTAGCCGCGCCAGCGCAGGCCGGCGTCTTCGAGCTGGTTGGCGACGGTGCGAACGCCGCGGGGGAAGACGCAGCCCTGGCCCAGCGCGACGCCGTCCTCGCGTGACGTTCCCGGCAGCATCTCCGTGTACAGCTGGCAGTCGGCCTGCGTCTGCAGGTTCGGCGGCTGACCGCTGACCATCGCGATGTAGTTGTCGAGGCTCTCGTGACCGATCCCGTGGTAGTTGGGGATGTAGGCGCCCGCCTCCCGGAGCGTCGTGCCCAGATAGGGGGCCGGGGGATCTGCGCCGAAGGTGGTTTCGGCGTTCTCGTTCTCCAGCACGATCACGAACAGGTGCTTGATCTGGGGCACGCCAGCAGGCAGGTTGGCGGCCTGGGAGCCGCTCGCCCTCGCCCTTCCCCCGCACTCCAGTCTCGCCCGCCGCCGCGCCTTGCGCAGGCGCTTCTTCAGGCGGTGGCGCTTGCGCTTGGATGAGGCATGGCGAAGCTTCCGCTTCAGTCGCGCCAGCTTTCGCCTCGCCGCCGGGCACGGCGCCACCGCCGTCAGCGTCTCGTCGGTGTCGGTGGCGAACTGCCGTTCATCGTCGTCCTCGAGGAAGGCGCAGACGGTCTCGGGGCCGGGTGCGCCGATCTTCGCCCTGACCGAGACCGACTGCGCGTAGGCCGCGCCCGGAGTGGGTCCCGGCAGCACCCGGTCGATCGCGGTGGGTCCCTCGGTGCCGGCGAACGAGCCGCCGCACTCCGGCGCGAAGCGGACCCGCAGGCGCAGCGGCTGGGCGGCAATGTCGAGCGCGCCGGCTTCGGCGGCGACGTCGACGCTGAGCGGGAACGCGGTCCCGGCCGCGACCGCTGGCGGCGCCTGCGCGGTCACGCTGACCGGCTCGTCGAGAGCGGCCGCCACCGGTCGCGCGCCCGCCAGCGCCGCGCCCAGCGTCAACAGCGCCATCGCCGCCCGCCTCAAGGCTTCAACCCGAGCTTCGAAGGATGGCGGAAGGTCCTGCCGGGAGTCGCGGCCCGGTAGTGGAAGCCGAGCCGCTCGAGGTAACCGCCGGTCTGCAGGATCGCCAGGTCGTGCTCCTTCGGGCGCCCGGAGAGCGGCAGCGCGCCGAGGCCGGGTGCCGCCGCTCCGGCCTGGCAGGCCTGGCTGACGACCTGCGGCGGGTCGGGCAGGTTCGGGATCTCGTGGTTCGGCTCCGATTCGAAGTCGAAGGAGCGGGCGATGTTGCGGGCGTACCTGTCGCGCCTGGTCAGCGGTGGCAGGCCGAAGCGGTACTCGATCAGCTTCAGGATCGACTCGAAGCCGTAGATGTTGTGGTCGACGTGGCCGCGGCGTGCGTAGGGCGAGACCACGACAGCCGGGATCCGGATCCCCATCTGACCGAAGTCCTGGTTGACGTCGCGATTGGCGCGGTCGTCGGGCACCCGGGGCGGGCGCACGTGGTCGAAGAAGCCGCCCCACTCGTCATAGACGACGAAGAGGGCCCCGTGCCTGAACTGCGGACCCTCGAGGAAGGCGTGGACGACGTCCGCCATGAAGGCCTGCCCGGTGCGGACGTCGCCGTGCGGGTGCTCGTCGCCGGAGGTGCCCTGTTCCTCGCCGTTGAAAGCGGGGTCGACGAAGGAGACCGCCGGCAGCGTCCCGGTCGCGCAGCGCTCGTAGTACTCCTGCACCTGGCCGGAGCGGGCCAGTCCCGGCGCTCCCCAGAGGGCCGAGACGGGGATGTCGGTGTAGAAGTAGCGGTTGGAGACTCCCCGGGCCGAGAGGGCGGCGAAGATCGTCGTGTCGGGGAAGCCGAGGCCAGTCGGGCCGATCGGCAGGGTGTTGTCGATCATCCCGTAGGACTGGGCGGCGTGCATGTACTCGCGGTTCGGGTAGGTCGAGGCGAGCAGCGAGCAGAAGAAGCGGTCGCAGGTGGTGAAGGCACGGGCGATCGCCGGCATGAACGGGAGGTCCTCCTCGCCGTAGTAGCCGATCGCGAAGGAGTCGTTGGCGCCGGAGCGCAGGAAGCCGTCCATGCGGCCACCGTCGAGCTGCTGGCGCCCGCCCTGCCAGGAGTGATCGGGGTCGGGGTGGGCACAGCCCTGGAAGTCGGGGGTCAGGCGGTGGGTGCCGTGCGGATTGCCGGCCGTGTCCCGGTAGGTCAGCCCTCCCTGCCTGCCGTCGGCTCCGGGCAGCCAGCCGAGGTAGTGGTCGAAGGAGCGGTTCTCCATCATCAGCACGACGATCGTGTCGAGCGGCAGGTTGCGCGGGCTCGGCACGTTCACCCGGGTGCGCCTGGAGACCTCGGCGAGGATCGTGTCGGGGCTGAGAACCCCGGCGAAGCCCGCGCCGATTCCGGCGGTCACCGCGGCGCGCTGGAGGAAGTCGCGCCGCCGCAGCGCTTCCTCGGGATCGCGCTCGCGTCGTTCCCCGGCGGCCGCGGGATCGCGTTCGTCGTTGGGATCTCGCCAGGGCCCCTCACCCATCGAGGAGATCTTAGGTCGAATCGCTCGGGGACTGTGAAAATTAAGTAGGGACGGAGGCGCTGCCGCGGGCCAGCGGGCGGACGATCGGCGGCGCCTTCGGCAGCCTCCCCCGCTCAACCTCGCCCAGCTCGAGGCCCGCCGCGTCGATCGTCGCCACCGTGTCCCTGTTGCAGTGGCAGCCGTCGCCGAGGAAGTGCCAGGGCCGTTCGAGGCGGTCCTGCCAGCGGGCGAGACCCGGCTCGGGCGAGCGCACGTGCTCGAGGAAGAGCAAACTGCCGCCCGGCTTCAGCACCCGCGCCGCCTCGGCGACCGCCGCCTCCGGGTCGGCGACCGTGCAGAAGACGAGCGTCGCCACCGCGGTGTCGAAGCTGGCATCCGCGAAGGGCAGTCTTTCGGCCGGCGCCTCGACCACCTCGGCATCACGGCCGGAGGAGGCGAGTTTGCGCCGCAGCTGCTTCACCATGTGCGGGTCGGGCTCGGCCAGGACCAGCTCCCCCACTCCCGGCGGGTAGAGCTCGAGGTTGGCGCCGGTGCCGGCGCCGATCTCAATCGTCCGCCCCGCGGCCTTGGCGAGCAGCTCGCGCCGCATCTCCCACAGGCCGGCCGCTTCGGTCCCGGCCATGCCGCGGTCGTAGACGGCGCTGAACATCCGCCCCCAGGTCGCGTCGTAGATCCGCCCCATGTCAGGCGGCGTCGCGGTGGGCCGGCGCCGGCTGCCCGGACTCGGTCGCTCCCCCGCTCGGCTCGCTGGCGGCGGCGCGCTCCTCGTAGGCGTGGCGGGCGGCGTGGTCGACCTCGAGCATCAGCTTGTCGACGCCCATCGCCCGTCCGATCGCCTCCCGCCAGGCGCGCGGCAGCAGGCTGATCAGCTTGTGCAGGGCGCCGTTGGCGCGCGGCACGAAGACGTCGAAGCGCGGCACTTCCATCGCCTCGACGATCTCCTTGGCGACGTCGGCGGCCTCGACCGGTTTGATCCATTTCTGACCGACGCCACTGGTCAGCTCGGTGTTGACGACCGTCGGCATCACGCAGAGGACCTCGACGCCGCTGCCGCGCAGCTCCGCCCGCACCGCCTCGCTCAGCCCGACCACGCCGTGCTTGGTCGCCGAGTAGGTGGCGATGCCGGGGATCCCGGCCTTGCCGGCCTGCGAGGCGATGTTGACGATGTAGCCGGCGCCGCGCGGCCGCAGGCGCTCGATCGCCAGCTGGGTGCCGGTGATCACGCCGTGCAGGTTGATGTCCACCTGGCGACGCACCGAGTCCTCGCTCTCCTCGGCGAACGGCGCCACCGGCATGATCCCGGCGTTGTTGATCAGCGCGTCGAGCGGCCCGAGCTGGCGCTCGGTCTCCTCGAGGAAGGCAGCGAAGGAGGAGCGGTCGGTGACGTCGAGCCGCAGCGCGACCGTGCCGCCGCCGAGCCCGGCCGCGGTCTGCTCGGCCAGCTCGAGGTCGATGTCGCCGATCGCCACCCGGCAGCCCTTGCCGACCAGCGCCGTCGCGGTCGCCTTGCCGATCCCGCGGGCGCCGCCGGTGATCGCCACCACCTTGCCGCCGAGTGAACGCCGCTCCTTCGCCATCTGCTCCTCCTTCGCGGCGGCTCCTCAGCTCGCCGGCTTGTAGACGGTGACCACGGCGGCTCCGCCGAGGCCGATGTTGTGCTGCAGGGCGACCTTCGCGCCCTCGACCTGCCGCTTCTCCGCCTCGCCGCGGAGCTGCCAGGTCAGTTCCGAGCACTGCGCCAGCCCGGTCGCCCCCAGAGGGTGCCCCTTGGAGATCAAGCCCCCGGAGGGGTTGACCACGACCCTGCCTCCGTAGGTCGTCGCTTCCTCGTCGATCAGCCTGTGGCCCTCGCCCTCGGCGGCGAAGCCGAGCGCTTCGTAGGTGATCAGCTCGTTGGCGCTGAAGCAGTCGTGCAGCTCGCAGACGTCGACCTCCTCGGCCGCCACCCCTGCTTCCTCGTAGGCGCGCCGGGCGGCGGTTCGCGACATGTCGGAGCCGACGATCGTCATGCAATCGGCGTCCTCGTCGAAGGTCGAGCTGAGGTCGGTGACCATCGCCTGGCCGACGATCTCGATCGCCCGCTCCCAGAGGCCGTGCTGCTCGACGTAGCGCTCCGAAGCGACGATCGCGCAGGCCGATCCGTCGGAGGTCGGCGAGCACTGCAGCTTGGTCAGCGGGTCGTGGATCATCTTCGCCCCCTTGATGTCCTCCAGGCTGTACTCGTCCTGGAACTGGGCGTAGGGGTTGTTGACCGAGTGCTTGTGGTTCTTCCAGCCGATCCAGGCGTAGTGGTCGGGGGTCGAGCCGTACTTCTGCATGTGGTCGCGGCCGGCGTTGCCGAACATCTGCGGCGCCGGCGGCGAGGGCTCGGGGTCGCGGATCTCGAACATCCGCATCGCGTGCTTGTCGAGAGCGTTGGTGCGGTCGGTGTACTTGACCCCGAGGCTGCCGGGCTCCATCTTCTCGAAGCCGAGCGCCATCGCGCAGTCGGCGACGCCGCCCTTCACCGCCTGGCGGGCGAGGAAAAGCGCCGAGGAGCCGGTCGAGCAGTTGTTGTTGACGTTGACCACCGGGATCCCGGTCAGGCCGAGCTGGTAGAGCGCCCGCTGGCCGTAGGTCGAGTCGCCGTAGCAGTACCCGGCGAAGGCCTGCTCTACGTCCTCGTAGGGCACCCCCGCGTCGGCGAGCGCCTTTTCGCCTGCCTCCTTCGCCCAGTCCGGGTAATCGCCCTCCTTGGTGCCGGGCTTCTCGAATTTGGTCATCCCGACCCCGATCACGAACGTGCGGTCGCTCAAGTCTCGCTCCCCTTCTTCGGCCGCACCCTGCGCGGCACGGTTTGGCTGGCCAGCCAAATCTACCGCGCCGGGCTGCTGTGGGGGGATGAACTCCGCCACACCCCCGGGTGGCAGTCATTTGGGACGCAGGGAGCCCCAAATGACTGCCACTCGCGCTGGGCGTTCGCGAACCCCGGTGAGGGTAACCTGAGGGGTCGTGGTAAGCGCGGTCCTCAGTTCCGACCCCGCCGGCGGAGTCGGCGTCTTCGCGGCCCTGGCGGCGGGCATCGTCTCCTTCCTCTCGCCCTGCGTGCTGCCGCTGGTGCCCGGCTACCTCTCGGCGGTCACCGGCGTCTCCGCCGCCGAGCTCGACGACGCGGGCTGGCGGCGGGTGCTCGGGCCGAGCCTGCTCTTCGTCGCCAGCTTCTCGACGATCTTCATCCTCCTCGGGTTGACCGCGACCGGGCTCGGCTCGGCGCTGCAGGACCACAAGGAACTGCTGACCAAGGTCGCCGGCTGGCTGATCATCGCCATGGGGGTCCTCTTCGTCGCCTCGCTCTTCATCGCCAGGCTGAACCGCGAGTGGCACGTCGACGCGCTTCTGGAGCGGGCCGGCCGCGGCGGCCCGATCGTCGCCGGGGCCGCCTTCGCGATCGCCTGGACGCCCTGCATCGGCCCGACCCTGGGAGCGATTCTCTCCGCCGCCTCGCTCTCCGGCTCGGCCGGCCGCGGCGCCTTCCTGCTCGCCGTCTACTCAGCCGGGCTGGCGATCCCCTTCATCCTCACCGCCGTTGCCTTCTCCCGCATGACCACCGCCTTTGCCGTGGTCAAGCGCCACTACCAGGCGATCGTCGCCCTCGGCGGCCTGATCCTGATCGCGATGGGGGTCCTGATCGTCAGCGGCGAACTGTCCCGCCTCAACATCGAAGCCCAGACCTGGCTCTCGGGTCTCGGGCTCGATTTCTGGAACAGCGTCTGACAGGACGGCAGGCCGGCGCATCTCCGCGTCCTCGGTCGCTCGCGCGCGAAGCACGCCACGCTCCCTGCGTCCTTGACCTGCTTGGCCTGACGCCCTGTCAGTTCTTCGTCGCCGGCACGGCGGTCTCGACGACCTGGCCGACCGCCTCGACCTCCTCGATGCCTTCGCCCTCGAGGTCGCGCGAGCAGACGATGCGGAAGCGGCCGGTGCCGATCTCGGGATCGGGGACGACCGGTAGGCCGCGAATCTGCTCCCAGCCGAGCCTTTCGACCTCGAACGGGTTCATCCGCACCTCCGCCGCCGGGAAGGGGCAGTTGGCGTTGTGCTGGTCGATCGCCCTGGAGATCGCCTCCAGGTTCTTCGCCTCGGGGGAAGCCACAGCCGCAGTCTAGGCGCAGCTGGCGCCCGCACGGCGCCGGACGAGGGGCCTACAGAGTGCCGCCGGTCTCGTAGGCCTGGCCGGGCGTGCCGCCGATCGCCAGCAGTCGCAGGCCGTCGGGGCCCGGCAGGACCTTGCGCGCGACCTCGGCGCCGACGCGCACCGCGTGGTCGGCGTCCAGCCGGTGGCTCTCGCCGTCGGCCTCGACCGTGCCCGAGCCGCGCAGCGCGAAGTAGACCTCCTCCTGGCCGAGCTGCTGCGGGCGCTCGGCGAACATCTTGCCGCCGATCCCCTGCGGCGAGTGGTCGTGCTCGGGATAGGCGTCGGCGCCGGGCTCGAGGTCGACGACCGAGATCCCGAAGGCCTCGACGCCAAGCCCGGCCGCGGCGCGGTAGAAGGTGATTCCGTCGAGGACGCCGCTGATCGAGCTGATCTCCTCGATTCGAACTGGGGTGATGTCGGCCATGAGCCGATCCTACCCGCCGCGGGATCGCCCAACCCCAGCTACCCAGCGGCCAGCGCGACGGCAGCCAGCTGGGCGTCCGGCAGGGTGCGAACGGCGGCTGGGCCGAGCAGGCGACGCCAGATCGCGGCGACGCCCGATCCGCGGTCGCGTCCCAGCCCCGCTCTACGATCTCGGGGTGGCCTTCGAACGTACGATCGCCCATCTCGACATGGACGCCTTCTACGCGTCGGTCGAGCTGCGGCGGCGGCCGGAGCTGCAGGGCAAGCCGGTGGTTGTCTGCGGCTCGGGACCGCGGGCGGTCGTGACCACGGCGAGCTACGAGGCGCGCCGGCTGGCCGGGATCCACTCGGCGATGCCGGCGGCTGTCGCCCGGCGGCGGCTGCCGGACGCGATCTACCTGAAGCCCGACTTTCCGGCCTACCGCGAGGCCTCGGCCCAGGTGATGGAGGTGCTGCGGCGCAACGTGGAGACGGTCGAGGTGGTCGGGCTCGACGAGGCCTACCTCGACCTCACCGGGCTCTTCTCGCCGAAGGCGGTGATGCGGCGGATCGCGGCCGAGATCCGAGCCGAGACCGCGCTCACCTGCTCGGTCGGGATCTCCGAGAGTCGCATGCTGGCGAAGATCACCAGCGAGCTCGGCAAGCCGGCGGGCCTGGTCGTCCTCTCGCGCGCGGCGGCGCTGGAGCGCTTCGGCCCCTCCTCCCCCGGCCTCATACCCGGCATCGGGCCGAAGACCGTCGAGCGGCTGGAGAAGATGGGGATCCAGACGCTCGCCCAACTCGGCGAGCGGGACCGCAGGGAGCTGGAGCGGGCCTTCGGGCCGCGCTCGGGCGCCTGGCTGCACGCCCGCGGACGGCTGTGGGACGAGACCCCGATCAGCGCCTCCCGCGAGACCAAGTCGCAGTCGACCGAGATCACCTTCGATACCGATGTCGGCGACCTGGGTGAGATGGAGCGCCACGTCGGCGAGCTGGCCGCCGAGCTGTGCCGGCGACTGCGCGAGCGCGACCTCGAGGGCCGGACGATCGGGATCAAGGTGCGGCTCGACGACTGGACCAACGTCAGCCGCTCGCACACCCTCGAGCAGCCGACCAACGACCCGGCGGTGGTCCGCCCGCTCGCCCTCGACCTGCTGCGGGCCTACGACCCGCCGCGTCCGGTGCGGCTGCTCGGGGTCCGGGTGGCCGGGTTCGACGCCGGGCAGGCGGAGGAGCCGGAGCCCGACGGCGACCAGCTCCGGCTCGCCCTCGCCGGGTAGTGCAGCCCCCTACCTGGTTTGAGTTAGCTGTGCGAAGATGGGTCGGTGGCTGCCGACAGGTTGAGCGGGCTCGACGCATCCTTCATCCACCTGGAGCGCGCCGGGGCGCACATGCACGTCGCCTCGGTGAGCATCTTCGAAGGCCCGGCGCCCACTCATGCGGAGTTCCGCGACCACATCGCCTCGCGCCTGCACCTGGTGCCGCGCTTCCGCCAGAAGCTCCGCACCGTGCCGCTGGGCCAGGGTCGGCCGGTATGGGTCGACGACCCGCACCTCAACCTCGACTACCACGTGCGCCAGACCGCGCTGCCGGCGCCGGGCTCCGACGAGCAGCTGCGCAACCTCGCCTCGCGGATCTTCTCCCAGCAGCTCGACCGCACCAAGCCGCTCTGGGAGCTGTGGCTGGTCGAGGGGCTGCGTGAGGGGCGCTTCGCGATCATCGGCAAGAGCCACCACGCGCTCGTCGACGGCGTCTCCGGGGTCGACATCACCACCGTGCTCTTCGACCTCGACCGCGAGCCCAAGGGCCCGCCGCCGGCCGCCCCGCCGTGGCTGGCGCGGCCGGAACCGACCGACCTGAAGCTGCTCGCCGACGCGCTGCGCGAGCGGATGACCAGCCCGCGCGAGATCGCCCGCGGCGTCCGCGCCGCGCTCCGCGGCCCGCGCCAGGTCGTGCGCGGTGTGGGCGCCACCTCGAAGATGGTCCGCGCCGGCCTCGGCGCCCCTCACACCGTCTTCAACGTGGAGATCGGGCCGCACCGGCGCTTCGCGATCGTCCAGGCCAGCCTCGATGACCTGAAGCGGGTCAAGGACCTGCACGGAGGCACGGTCAACGACGTGATCCTGGCGATCGTCACCGGCTCGCTCGGCCGCTACCTGCGCGCCCGCGGGCACGACACCGAGGGGCTGGAGATGCGGGCGATGGTCCCGGTCAGCGTCCGCCAGGCGGAGGAGCGCGGCGCCCTCGGCAACCGGATCACGGCGATGATGGCGCCGCTGCCGGTTTGGTGCGAGGACCCGGTCGAGCGCCTGCACCTGGCCACCGAGCGGATGGGCGACCTGAAGTCCTCCGGGCAGGCGGTGGGAGCGGAAATCCTCACCAGGCTGACCGACTTCGCGCCGACCACGCTGGCCTCCCAGGCGGCGCGGCTGCAGCCCGCGCAGCGCTTCTTCAACCTCGTGGTCACCAACGTGCCCGGACCGCAGTTCCCGCTCTTCGTGCTCGGCCGGCAGATGGAGTCGATCTTCCCGATGGTGCCCCTGGCCCGCCGCCAGGCGCTCTGCGTGGGGATCATGTCCTACAACGGCCAGGTCAACTTCGGGCTGGTCGGCGACTACGACGCGATGGCCGACCTCGACAGCTTCGCCCTCGACCTCGAGGCGGCCACCGAAGAGATGATCGCCACGGCTCCAAGCTCCAAACGCACTCGCCGGCCCGTCAGCGCCGCACAAGCCAACGGCAGCCCCACTCTCGCCAAGCCGAGCGCCTGACGGCCCATCCCGGCAGGGGTTCCGCTTAACTTTTTGCGAAGCGGAGCGGACCAGCTGGCGCCGGAGCGGGTCGCGCAAAAAGTACAAGACGCTCCACCCCTGCCGGGATGGGCCGTCAGCGGGCGAGTTTGCCGCTGATCTTGAACGGAACGCGGTCGGTCAGGTAGCGCCAGTCGAGGTGGCGGGCGCTGTAGCCGCTGGCGCGGGCGTCGCCGTTGACGATCACGGCGGTGATCCGCGAGAAGCGCCCCGGACGCGGTAGCCGGACCGTCATCCTGCCGCCGCCGCGCCGGTAGGCGAGGCGGATGACCGGCCGCCCGTGCCGCTCGCTGCCCAGCCGCCCGACCAGGGCCAGGCCCGCGGCGATCCCCTGCGGCGCCAGGAGGTGAACGGCCACCGCCCGGCCCGCGGTCGCGTGGACCCGCAGCATCTGGAACGTCGTGTGGTTGAGCAGGCGGGTGATCCGTGCGCCCTCCAACAGCAGGCTGCCCTGGCGCGGCACATCGGGGTAGAGGTAGCTCTCGCGGAAGCCACGACCCGTGCGCCACTCCGCGACGGCGGCGGCAAAGCGGACGTAGTCGTGGCTGAGGCCGGAGTGGCCGGCGCCGCGGAGCGCCGATTCGTAGGCGTTGACCGAGAAGCCGCCCGGCCTGGTGTGGATCGACCGCGACCAGGCGCCGCGCACGATCTTGGCGCCGTAGCGCCGCTGCAGCCAGTGGTTCCAGACGGCCGAGCCGTACTCCTTGATCGAGCTGGCGGTCAGCGGCGTGTCGTAGCGCTTCGCCCAGCGGCCGACGTAGCGCAGGTAGTCGTTGATCCGGTTGTAGACCTGGTCCTCCATCCAGACGGCGGTCGACTCGGCGAACCAGGGGTCCTGGAAGGCGTCGTAGGCGAACTGGAGGATGTGGTTGTACTCGTGCGCGAGCGTCACCTCGAGGTCGTGCAGCTGGTTCGTTCCGGGGAACTCGAAGGCGCTGTAGTCGTTGTCGAGCACCAGGTAGCCGTGGAGGCGGCGCGGCAGCGGGTGGCCCTTGGAAGCCTGACCGCGGTCGGGCGCCGCGTAACCGAACAGCTGCCCGCCGATCTCGGAGAGGTAGACGTCGGTCTTGCTCCCCCCTCCCCCCTTGCGGCCGTCGCTCTTCGGCTCCCGCCAGCCGAGCTTCACGTTCTCGACCCGGTGGACGTGTTCAGCGACCCGCAACACCCGGTCGACGTAGTCGGGGACGCCGTCGCCGTCGCCGTCGCCGAGGTTCGGCGCGTCGAGTCCCTCGGCCACCCAGTGGACGCAGAAGTGGGCCTCGCAGGCTGGTGAGGAGGGCGCCTCGGGCACCGTGTAGGCGTTGCGGTTGGGGTCGGGGCTATCGGTCGGCCGGCGGCGCGATTCGGTCGGCCGGGGCTGCGGCGCGATGAACGGTTTCTGGGCGATCGACGCGAGGCTGGGGACCGCCCGGTGAAGCGCCGGTACGTCCGCTCCGGGGGCCGGCGCGGCACTCGCCGGCGCGGCGGCCAGGAGCAGCAGCGCGGTCGCCGAGAAACCGACCAGCTGGCGACGGCGGCCTCGCATCGGCCGCACCCTACAGCGGCGCGTGGACCGCCCCGACTGCCGGGGCGGCGATACTTCGGCGATGCTCCGAGGCCCCACCGCATGCGCATAGCCCTGGCCCAGATCGACCCCATCGTCGGCGACGTCGACGGCAACGCGGCGATGGTCGCCGAGTGGATCGCGCGAGCCCGCGGCGAGGGGGCCGACCTGGTGATCTTCCCCGAGCTCTGCATCCCCGGATACCCGGCCGAGGATCTCTACCTGAAGCGGCACTTCCTCGCCGCCAACCAGCGCGCCGTCGAGGAGCTGGCCAAGGGCGTCCACGAGATCGCCGCGATGGTCGGTTTCGCCGAGCCCTTCCCGGGCGAGGATTTCCGCCACGCCCACAACTCGCTCGCCGTCCTCGCCGACGGCCAGGTCCAGCGCGTCTACCGCAAGAGCCGCCTGCCCAACTACGCGGTCTTCGACGAGCAGCGCTACTTCGTCCCCGCCGAGGAGCCGATGACCTACGACCGCGGCGGCCTGCGGATCGGGCTGACGATCTGCGAGGACTGCTGGGCCCCCGGGCCGCCGGCCGCGACCGAGGCGGAGCAGGGCGCGCAGCTGATCGCCAATCCCTCGGGGTCCCCGTACCACCGCGGCAAGGGACGCGAGCGCGAGGCGATGTTCGCCGAGCGGGCGCGCGCCTACGGCACCTACTTCGCCTTCTGCAACCTGGTCGGCGGCCAGGACGAGCTGGTATTCGACGGCCAGAGCCTGCTGATCGGCCCCGACGGCCGGACGCTCGCCCGGGCGGCCCAGTTCGAGCCCGAGCTGCTGGTCTGCGAGGTCCCCGACGGGCAGGGCTGCCGCCTCGCCGAGCCGCTCGACGACCTCGACGAGGTCTACGCCGCACTCACCCTGGGGTTGCGCGACTACGCCGCCAAGAACGGTTTCCGGCACGTCGGCGTCGGCCTCTCCGGTGGCATCGACTCCGCCCTGGTGGCGCTGCTGGCTGTCGACGCCCTCGGGCCCGAGCGGGTGAGCTGCGTGGTGATGCCTTCTCCCCATTCCAGTCAAGAAACCCAGGAGGACGCGAGAACTATCGCCGGCAAGCTCGGCTGCGAGCTGATCGAGATCCCGATCGAGCCGATGATGGGCTCCTACGCGGGCGCGCTTTCCGGCCATCTCGAGGAGGAAGAGCAGGCGGTTCCGCGCGACCCCACCCGGCCCTCGGAGCCCGACCTGACGGCGGAGAACATCCAGGCGCGGATCCGCGGCAACCTGATGATGGCGCTCTCCAACCGCCATGGCTGGCTGGTCCTGACCACCGGCAACAAGAGCGAGATGTCGGTCGGCTACGCGACCCTCTACGGCGACATGGCGGGCGGCTTCGCGGTGATCAAGGACGTGCCGAAGCTGCTCGTCTACGACCTCGTGCGGCGCCGCAACGAGCGCGCCGGCCGCGAGCTGGTGCCGGCGAGCGTGATCGAGCGCGCCCCCTCGGCAGAGCTGCGCCCCGACCAGCGCGACGTCGACTCGCTGCCCCCCTACGAGCTGCTGGATCGGATCCTCGAGGCCTACGTCGAGCGCGACCAGGGCGAGGCGGAGATGATCGCCGCCGGCCTGCCCGCCGAGACCGTGAGCGAGGTGATCCGGCTGGTCGACCGCTCCGAGTACAAGCGCCGCCAGGCCGCCCCCGGCATCCGCATAACCCCCAAAGCTTTCGGACGAGACCGCCGCCTCCCGATCACCAACCGGTTCGGAGGATAGGGGCGACTCCTCAGCTCAGACGCCGAAGAGCCTCACTTCGAGTCCTCGTCGCCGATGTTGTTGGCCACCCGCAGGCGCTTGAACACCTCGTCGCTCACGTTCCATGGCCCGTCGGTGTTGTTGACCAGGCTATTGCCGATGAACGTGCCGAGGCCGTTCTTGACCCACACGCCGAACTGACCGTTATTCATGATGCGGTTGTTCCGCACGGTGGGGTTGCCGCCTTCGGTGACGCCTATCCCGCCCCAGTCGTTGGCCGTCATGTCGTTGTCGTCGATGGTGCCCAGACCACCCGCGGTGATCCAGATCGCGTAGTGCGAATTTCCCGTCAGCCGGTTGCGTCGCACGGCCGGATTGGCGCCGCCTAGGATTCCCAGGCCCGACCAGCCATTTTCCATCACGTCGTTGTCTTCCAGCAGGCTGAGGGCGTTCCCGATGACCATCACGCCGTAGTGCCTGTTGCCGACGATCCGGTTCGCCCGGAGCCTCGGATTGCCGCCCCGGGAGATGACGACCCCGTGCTCGTTGTTTCGCGTGATGATGTTGTCCGCGAATGTTCCCGCCCCCCCGTTGTGGACGACGACACCGTGAGCGCACCGGTGCACGAGGCAATCGGTGACCGTGGGGTCGGCGCCGCCGGAGACGACGATGCCGATGCTCTCGTTGCTCTGTACCTCGCACTTCTCCAGCTCGAGCTTGCCTCTCTCGATCCTCACCGCCGCGGCATCGCCCTCGCCACGCTGACGAAGCGTGAGATTCTCGATACGCCCTCGGTAGGCCTCGAAGAGAATCGTGTCGGACCCACCCGCCTCGACCACGATCTCCTCCCGTGACCCATCTCCGACGATCTCGATCGGCTCCTCGAGGATCAGGTGCTCCACGTACCGGCCCGGCCGCACCAGGATGACGTCGTTTGGCCGGGCGTTGTCGATCGCGGCGGCGATGGTCCGAAACCCTTTCGCCGGGTCCTCGTCGTCACCCTCGCTGTTCACGACGTGCGTCTGCCTGCCCCCGTGCTGTCTCCCAGCCGAGCCGCGAGGCTTCTCCTGGGGGGCGCTCGCCACCCCGCGGATCGTGTCCCTGATGCGGATCGCGAGGCGGGAGATCTCCCTCCTCGACTCGGGGGAGGTCAGGGGGTCGAAGCGGATATCGCGCCAGTCCACTCGCTGCCGAGCCGCGAGCTCGGCCGCTTGGGTATCCGCGGCTCGCACCGCGGGGTCGTCAACCTCCGGCGCCTCCACCCAGTACACCGGTAAGACCAGGTCCCGTCGCCCGAGCTCCCCCTCCCGCTCCAGGAAGCGGGCGAGCTCGCGCCGACATTCCTTGCTGGCAAAGAAGCTGGGCGTGAGAATGGGGATCAGCACCGCCACGGCGTCCAGCGATCCGTCGATCCTCTCGCGCCATGCCTCACCCCACGCCAGGTCGCGATCCTGAAAGATCGTCAGCCGCTGGCCGGTGTGAATTCGAAGCGCGCTCTGAAGGGCCTCCCGGAAAGCCGTGATGCTGTGACCGTCATGCTCATCGTCTGCCTTTGCATAGCTGAGAAAGGCGATTGGCTCAGACCCCACCGCGGCCCCCTAGAACGGGTGTTTATCGTGAAGGCGCTTCAGCTCCGAGGCGGCGAAGTCGAGATGGACGTCGAAATTCTCGCCGGTCAGTCGGTCCCGGATCTCGAGCTGCGGGAACTTCTTGCCCACGATGGCCTCCCACCGAACGCCGAGCAGCTCGGACTCCACGAACTTGCCGCCGGCCCTGACCGGGCGATCGTCGATCACCACCCGCAGCCCCCCCTCCATGCACTGGGCGCCCAGGGCGGCGCTGGCGCCGAGATTGGCGCCCTCACTGTCCATTTCCAGGATGTTGACGTGGTAGGGAGCGATCTCAAACGGCCATATGACGTGTTCTCGTTCCTCCACGCCGTGTTCGATCACGGCCGCGATGGTCCGCTCGATACCGAGGCCAAACGAGCACATCCACAGAGGTGTCGGCTTTCCATCGGGACTGTTGACCGCGCCACCGAGCTTCTCGGAGTATTGAGTGCCGAGCTGGAAGGTGTGCGCCAGCTCAAGCCCCCGGACGTCCTCCGATACTCCGGAATCCGGTGGGAACTCAGCCTCTCCGGCAGCGGCAGGGGAGAGGAACTCATGCGAAACCGAGCCACCGATTGCGCCCGTGTCGCTCGTTGCCACCGGGACCACGGGAAGCCTGACGCGCCGAAAGACGTCCACGTAGGACTCGAAGAACAACCGGTAGCTCTCGAGGCAAGTCGTCTCGTCGATATCGAACGAGTAAAGGTCATGCATCGTAAACTCGCGGGTACGCAGAACACCGCCGCGTGGGCGCACCTCGTCTCGGTACTTGATCTGTATCTGGTAGACCCGGACCGGCAGCTGGTCGTATCGGCGAATATCGCCTGCGCCGAGCAGGGCGGCTGCTATCTCGTGGGTCGGCGCAAAGCAGGTCTCACGCCCGTGCCGGTCTGGGAAGGAGAACATGTCGTCGCCGTACGATTCATACCGCTCGGCTTCCTTCCAGATCGAGACGGGCTGCACCGCGGGGAAATGAAGCTGCTCAGCGCCCCGGCGCCACATCTCCTCCGACACGACCCGTTCCAGGCGCCGCGCGATCTCGAAGCCGTAGGGCAGCTTGGTGTAGGCGCCTGAGCCGAGTTGGCGGACCATCCCCGAGCGAAGCATGAAGTCATGGCTGGGCAGCTGCACCCCGGCAGGCGTCTCTTTCAGCGTCGGAATGAACAGCCGGCTGCGGAAAGCGACGCCGGCGAGGGCATCTGGAGACGTCATCGGGTGTCCTCTGGGTTAGGAGCTGGACTTCTGGAGCGTGTCGCTCCAAAGCGCGTCGTAGGTCATCGTCGATCCTGGGCCGTCTGAGATGAAGTAGCGCTTCATGCGCTCTGCATCCCGGATCAGAATCTCGCGATCGGGCCCAGAATTCGCGTGCGCCATAACCTCCAGCCAATCATAGACGTCCCCGGTGGGGACGTCGTAGCGCAGATGCACCCGGGCCAGGATGTGCACGAGGTCCCGCCACCCGGCCGCGTCGAGAAACGGCGCGAGCGCCAAATAGGTCGGGACCAGGTCCGCGGGCAGCGGCGGGCGATCGATCAGCATCGGCGCCCCGGCCTCAGGGACAACCCCGGCCAGCGTCTCCTCGGGTGGCGTGTCGTAGCTGAAGTCGAGGACGAGATGGAGTCGCGACGAGGGGCCGATCACGCCGCCTGAATGGACCCGGTTCCCGTCGACGAACCACACCTCGCCCCGGCGCATGTGGTAGCAGGTGTCCTCCTCGGTACTCCGCGCCTCGGCGGAGTTCGTGATGAGCGGCACGTGCATCCGGGTGAAGCCATTCCGGTGCTCCAGATAGTCGACGTGCGGGATGATGAGCGCACCGTGACTGGCTCGAAACAGTCGGACGCCGCGAAGATTCGCCGTGTCGAAGTAGTCGGAAACCAGGGTGTTGATACCGCTCAGGGTTGCCACGGCGGGAATCGGCTTCGCCGGGTCACCGTGCTCATGGCTCTCCCCGCTGGCATCCCCGCTGGGATCGCTCCATAGAGGAGCCAGTGACCATGAGCCGACCGAATACTCCTCGTAAGCGGCGGTGTACGCGTCCTCTCCGAGCTTCAGAGCGTCGGCGGTCGCGGCGGCGACGGCATCTTCAGGAAGGACCCCGACTGCACGAGCGCTCATCGAGGTATCTGTGTCAGGTGCCGCGGTCATCTGGTCCCGGTGGTGACCGTAGCGACGATACCACGTGGTCAGGTTTCGAGCCCGATGGTGAAGAGCCGAATCTCAGGTATGTGGGATGCCGAGCCCGGACACGATCTCGACGTTCGGCAGCCGGTTGAGCACGCTGGGTGAAACGATGAGCTTACTCGAGAGGTTGCCTCCGCCCATGAGGATTTCCTCACTCACCATGACGCCATCGTCCACGAAGA
>DATAEW010000001.1:0-19895 GCA_036257815.1 Solirubrobacterales bacterium | reverse complement strand
CTTTCCCGCCCCGCGCGGCCCCCGGAAGAGGTAGGCATGCGAGGGCCCGGCCTCCAGCGCGGCCAAGAGCGCCACCCGAGCCCGCCCCTGGTGCTCGGTCGCGCTATCCAGCATCTCGCTCAGAATCCCGTGGTAGAGGTTTCCGCCCGATATGGACTGAAAGCTCTACCACGTTCACGGGTGTCGGCTCCGTAGGGCGTCCATGACCCGCTGGTGGACCTCCTGGACGGTTCCGTTCCCGTCGATCACGGCGACGCGGTCGGAAGCGATCTGGGCGATCTCGTCGTAGGCGGCGGCGACGGCGCGCTGCAGCTCCAGGCCCTCGGCCTCGAAGCGATCGGAGCCCTCGGCACGGCCCAGCCCGACCTCGGGATCGACCCTCAGCAACAGCGTCAGATCGGGCCAGAGTCCGTCGGTGGCGGCCTCGCAGAGCCCGATCACCTCACCCACCCCGAGCCCTCGGGCGGCCCCCTGATAGGCGACGCTGGAGTCCGAGAAGCGGTCGGAGACGACGTCGCGGCCGGCCTCCAGGGCGGGCCGGATCACCCGCTCGGTGAGGTCGGCCCGCGCTGCCAGGAAGAGCAGCAGCTCCGCCAGCGGCTCCAGCACCAGCGCCGGGTCGGCGAGCAGCTCGCGGATCCGCTCGGCGGCCGCGGTCCCCCCCGGCTCGCGAATCGCCACCGTCTCCGGCCCCAGCGCCTCGACCAGGAGGCGCGCCTGGGTGCTCTTGCCCGAGCCGTCGACGCCCTCTAGAGAGATGAACACCTGCTCCTCACGCGCGGGCGGTCGCCGGGACGCCCACCCGCTCAGCTTTTCGCGCCGGCTTTGGCGCGTTTGCGCCCGCGCGTCGCGGTGTCCGCTTTCGACGCTTTCGTCTTCGCTGGCGTCGCTTCCTCGCCGCCGCTCGGCTTCGGCTGCTTTTCCATCGCCTCTTTCGCCGCCCGCGCCGCTTCGCGCTCCGCGCGGCGTTTCTTCATCTCCTGCATCGACTCGCAATCGTCGTTGAGGCAGAGGTTCCAGGGCCGGCCGCGGAAGGGGACGACTTTCAGCCGCGGCGTCTGGCCGCAGATCGAGCAGCGCTCCTCGAGCCGGAAGACGTCGCCGCGCTGCGGCAGCGGGAAGGTCTGGTCGCAGGAGTCGGGGCCGCCATCGGCGCTCCAGCCGCTGCAGCCGACGAAGCGTTTGCCGGATTTTTTCGCGCGGATGATCCGCAGCATGTTCGGCGAGCCGTCCTCCTTGGTGCGGCCGGCCTCCTCGCAGACCCTGCAGGGGCCGAGGATGCGGTCCTCGTCCATCCCTTTCCAGATCACTTTGGCCAGGTCTTCGCTGCTGTCGTCGATTTCGCTCCAGGTCTTGTGCAGCAGCTCGCGACTGTCGCCGACGACTTCGGACTTGCTCATGTCACCGGCGGCGATCCGGTCCATCTCGGCCTCGAGCTGGGCGGTCATCTCCGGCGTCGCCATCGCCGGCACGTAGCTCTTGAAGGCCTCATACAGGGCGATCCCGGTCTCCGAGGGCACCGGCGGGTTGCCGTAGACGTAGCCGCGGTCGAAGAGCTTCTGGATGATGTCGGCGCGGGTCGCTTTGGTGCCGAGGCCGCGCTCCTCCATCATCTCGATCAGTTTCGCCTGGGAGATGCGGCCCGGCGGCTGGGTCTCCTTGTCGAGGAGCCAGGGCTCGCCGTCCAGGGCCAACACCTGGCCCTCCTCAAGCTTCGGGATCTCCTCGTCGGCGGAGCGGGCGTAGGTGTAGATCCCGGCGTAGCCGGGGTCGACGACGACCGAGCCACGAACGAAGTAGGTCTCCGAGCCGGCCTCGATGTCGGCTCGGGTGGACTCGGTGATCATCGGCGGGCTGAAGGTGGCGAGGAAGCGCCGCACGACGAGTTCGTAGACCCGTTTCTTCGATCCCTCCAGGGCGCCGGGATGGACCGCCTGGGTCGGGTAGATCGGCGGGTGGTCGGTGGTCTCTTTCTTGCCCCGGGTCGGCGTCAGCTGCGGCTGGTCGAGCAGGCCGGCGGCGGCCGAGAACTCCTTGATCCGGACCAGCGAGCCGACCAGCTCGCGGACCGGCAGCGAGGACGGGTAGACCGTGTTGTCGGTGCGCGGGTAGGAGATGAAGCCGTCCATGTAGAGGTCCTCGGCGATCCGCATCGCGCTGGCGGGGGTGATGCCGAGGCGGCTGGAGGCGTCGGTGCTGAAGGCGGTGGTGTTGTAGGGGGTCGGCGGCTTGCGGGTGTTCTTCCGCGCCGTCACCGATTTCACCGTGCCGGGGCTGGAGGTCCCGGCGAGGGCGGCGTCGGCCTCGGCCTTCTCCCAGAATTTGTCGACCGTGTGGTGGGCCTCGAAGCTGCCGTCGGGGTGCTCGAACTTGGCGAGCAGTTCCCAGAACGGTTTCGGCACGTGGGCGCGCCGCTCCATCTCGCGCTCGACGATCAGGCCCAGGGTCGGGCTCTGGACGCGGCCGACCGAGAGGAAGTTGGAGCCGAAGCGACGGCTGGCCAGGGAGACCGCGCGGGTCAGCGTCGCCCCCCAGAGCAGGTCGATGTCCTGGCGCGCGGCGCCGGCGTTGGCCAGCGGGTAGGAGAGCTCGTCGAGGTTGGAGAAGGCGCGCTCGATCTCCTCCCTGGTCAGCGCCGAGTAACGCGCCCGCTTGATCCTCAGGGTGCCGTCGGCGGTGCCCTCGCGCGAGCCGAGGTCCGGGTTGGCGTCGAGCATCTCCTCCAGCGCCTCGAGCCCGATCAGCTCGCCCTCGCGGTCGAAGTCGGTCGCGATCACCAGGTCGTCGGCGCCTTTGGCCATTTTCCTGATCGCTTTGACGACGTTTTTGTCGGTCGGCTCCTTGATCAGCTTGGCGTCGATCAGGTCGTGCAGGTCGGTCTTCTGCCAGTTCGAGTACCCCTCTGGGAAGGCCGGACCGAGCACGTGGCCCTTGAGGCCGATCGTCATCTGCTCGCCACCCTCCCCGTCGGTCCACGTGTAGTACGGGACTTTGAAGGTTTTGTCGCTCTTCGCCTGACCCTTGCCGAGAATGTCGGCGATCTTCTTGGCGCTGTTGTTCTTCTCGGTGACTATCAACCGCATGGGGCGGCGAGGGTAGCAGGGGCGCTCGGCTGCCCTTCCGCGCCGGCGGCGAGCTGGGGTCGGGCAGGGATGGAGCCGATCCCCGTAGGATCGGCGTCCTGATGAGGTGCTTGGTAACCGGCGGCGCCGGCTTCATTGGCTCGAATCTGGTCGACGCGCTGCTCGCTCGCGGCGACGAGGTGACGGTCGTCGACGACCTCTCGACCGGGCGCCGGGAGAACCTCGACCCCGCGCTCGGCGCCGGCGCCGAGCTGGTCGAGATGGATATCCGCGAGGCCGCCGCGCTGAGCGCGCTGGGCGCCGAGCGGCGCCCGCAGGCCGTCTTTCACCTGGCGGCGCAAATCGACGTCCGCAAGTCGATCGAGGACCCCGCCTTCGACGCCGCGGTCAACGTCGGCGGCACCGCCAACCTGCTCGACGCGGCCCGCGCCGGCGGCTGCGAGCGGGTGGTCTTCGTCTCCACCGGCGGGGCGATCTACGGCGAGGGCGAAGGCCAGGACCTGCCGCTCGACGAGAGCGCGTCGATCGCCCCGCTCTCCGCCTATGGCCAGAGCAAGTATGCCGCCGAGGGTTATCTCTGGCTCTACGAGCGGCTCTACGGTCTCTCCGGCGTGGCGCTGCGGCTCGGCAACGTCTACGGGCCGCGCCAGGACCCGCTCGGCGAGGCCGGCGTGATCGCGATCTTCTGCGGTCGCCTGCGAGAGAGCGGGCGACCGACCGTGTTCGGCGACGGCACCCAGACCCGCGACTACATATATGTGGAGGACGTGGTCGCCGCGGCGCTGGCCGCCGCCGGCAGCAGGGCCAGCGGCGCCTTCAACATCGGCACCGGGCGCGAGACCAGCGTGCTCGAGCTGGTCGAGGCGCTGGCCGCGCTGGGCGGAAGCGAGGGCTTCGAGCCCGAGTTCGCGCCGCCGCGAGCCGGCGAGGTGCAACGGATCTCGCTCGACGCCTCGCTCGCCGAGCGCGAGCTGGGCTGGCGCCCGGACACCAGCCTCGAAGAGGGCCTGCGCCTGACGCTCGACGCGATCTAGCGGACCACTAACCTTTCTTCGATGCCAGCCCAGGCCTACGCCGGCAAGGAGTGCGTCTGCCAGTTCCGCAAGGGGATCTGCGACCAGTCGTGCGTCCGCGACATGCTGGAGACCCCCTTCTACATCGCCTGCCTGAAGCTGAAAGGGCGGCGCTGCGTGGTGGTCGGCGGCGGTGACATCGGCCTCGAGAAGGTCGAGGGACTGCTGGCCTGTGACGCTGACGTGACCCTGATCGCGCCGACCACCCATCCCGCGCTGGAGGAGCTGGCGCGCGAGGGGTCGATCGCCTGGGAGAGGCGGCCCTACGCCGGCGCCGCCGATCTCGAGGGCGTCTTCATGGCGATCGCCTGCACCGACGACAGCGAGGTCAACATCGGCCTCTTCGACGACGCCGAGCGGCGGGCGATGCTGGTCAACATCGTCGACGTGCCGCCGCTGTGCAACTTCATCCTGCCGGCGATCGTCCGCACCGGGCCGCTGGCGATCGCGATCTCCACCGCCGGCGCCTCGCCCGCGCTGGCGAAGCGGATGAAGCGCGAAGTCGCCGACCTCTTCGGCGCGGAGCACGCGCGCCTGGCGGTGATCCTCAACGACGCCCGCGGCTGGGCCAAGGGGACGCTGCCGACCTACCAGTACCGCAAGGAGTTCTTCGAGGGGATCGTCAACGGCGACCCCGACCCGATCGCGCTGCTGCGCGAGGGCCAGGAGGCCGCCGTGCTGGCGATCGTCGAGTCGGCCAAGGAGCGGGCCGCGGCGGCGCTGGCTCACTAGTCGGTGCCGCAGGTGGCGACTCTCAGCCCCTCGAGGGTCTCGCGCAGCTCCTCGGCCTGCTTGGCCGTCAACCGCGAGGCGAAGGCGGCCTCGATCTCACCCTCCACCACCGGCCGCATTTCTTCGAGCAGCTCTTCGCCGGCGGGCAGCAGCGTCGCGTAAGTCGCGCGGCGGTCCTCCGGGCAGGAGGTCCGCTCGAGCAGCCCGGCGCTGACCAGGCGGTCGATCAGCTTCGTCAACCCTCCCCGGGTGATCACCAGCATCTCCGCCAGGTCCCCCATCCGCATCCGTTTCTGGGGCGTCTTGGCGATGTAGGCGAGGACCTCATACCAGGGGAGCGGCGGGAAGTCCTCCTGCGCGAGCGCCTCCTGCAGGCGCTGCGCGATCGCCGCGTAGCTGCGCGCCAGCGACCACCAGGCGGCGCCGTGGGGACCCTTCTTCCCGCGCTGCGCCGACTTCACGTGGTCGCCCCATCGATCACCCGTCCATGATTGCAGGTTTCCTTGTCGTGACAATGATTGAATCCGAAAGTGTTTCGGCTATAATTATTTCTGAGTCAATTATTGTTTTGACAACTTTACTGAAAGGCAGCCATGAGCACCGTCATTGAGCAGGGTCTTCCCTCAGGAACCTTCGCCGCCGACCCGCTGCACTCCACCATCGGCTTCTCGGTCGACCACCTGGGAGTCGCCGTCTTCCGCAACCGCTTCCGCGCCTACGAGGCGACGCTCCACGGCGGCGCGGCCCCCAGCCTCACCGGCAGCGTCGAGGTCTCCAGCATCGACGTCGACGACGAGCAGCTCAAGGGCCACCTGATGTCGCCCGAATTCTTCGACGCCGAGCGCTACCCGCAGCTGCGCTTCAGCTCCAGGGAGCTGATCCTTGGCGAGGACGGCTCGGCCAGGCTGCGCGGCGAGCTGGAGATCCGCGGCCAGGTTCACGAGATCGAGGCGAGCGGGTCCTTCCGCCTCCCGACCACCGACCTCTACGGGAACTCCCGCGCCGGGCTCCGCCTGGAGGCGAGCCTCGACCGGCGCAAGTTCGGGCTCGACTGGCAGGCCGAGCTGCCGAGTGGCGGCGAGGCGCTCGGCTACGAGGTGAAGGTCGAGGCCGACCTCGAGTTCATCGCCCAGGAGGCTTGACGATGCAGGTCCTCGGCATCTCGGGAAGCCTGCGCGGGGACTCCTACAACTCCGCCCTGCTGCGGGCCGCCGCCGGGAGGCTGCCCGCCGGGGCGGAGCTCGTCCAGTTCGAGCGGCTGCGCGAGATCCCGCCCTACGACGCCGACCTCGAAGCCGAGCGGCCGCTCCCCGAGGCGGTCGCCGAGCTACGGCAGGCGATCCGCGAGGCCGACGCGGTGCTCGTCGCCACCCCGGAGTACAACCACTCGATCCCCGGGGTGCTGAAGAACGCCCTCGACTGGGCCTCGCGGCCGGCCGGCGAGAGCGCCCTGACGGGCAAGCCGGCGGCCGTGGTCGGTGCCTCGACCGGGATGTTCGGCGCCGTCTGGGCGCAGGCGGAGGTGCGCAAGGTGCTCGGCGCGATGGGTGGCCGCGTGCTCGCGACCGAGCTGCCGGTGCCGCGGGCCCAGGACCGCTACGAGAACGGGCGCCTCGCGCTCGGCCCCGAGCAGTCGGCGCAGCTCGAGGAGCTGCTCGCCGAGCTGGTCTCCGAAATCGAGCAGCTGCGCGAGGCGCTCGCCCTCAGCTCAGGCCGCTGAACACCCAGGCGACCTTCTTGGCGGTCGGTTCGCCGGCCCGCTTGCGAGCGTTTTCGAACGCCTGCGCCTTGGTGCGGCCGAGGCCTGAGATGAAGACGCCGTTCTTCTTCAGCACCACGGCGCCGTAGCCGTTGAAGACCCAGACCGCGGCCTTGCAGTGCGAGGTGCCGCAGTCGTTGCGGGCGACCGTCTGGGCTTTGTTGGCGTTCGGCTGGCGGTGCGAGAAGCCGACGTGGCCATTGGTCGGGTCGATCGCGATCGCGCCCCAGAAAGCCTGGGCGGCGGCGGGTATCGCGAGCAGCAGGACGAGCGCCGCGGCGGCGGCGACGAGGACGGAACGGCGGCGTGAGGACATCGGTCTCCCCTTCTGGTCGGTGTCGCCCGTTCCCTACGGGCGAGCGGCGGGCCCCGTTCAGGCGGCCGGCAACGCGTAGAAGGCTACCGCCGAGAAGTGGGCCACGGCGGCGGCGATCACGAACAGGTGGAAGATCTCGTGGTAGCCGAAGATCGCCGGGTTCGGGTTCGGTCGCTGGGTCGCGTAGACGACCGCGCCGGCGGTGTAGAGCAGGCCGCCGGCGGCGACCAGCAGCGCGCCGCCGACGCCGATCGCCGACCAGAGCTCGGGGAAGGCGACGACCACCACCCAGCCGAGCGAGAGGTAGATCAGCGCCGCCACCCATTTCGGGTGATCGATCCAGATCATCTCCACCACCGCGCCGGCGATCGCGCCGATCCAGACGACGAGGAGGATCGCGTTGGCGAGCGCGCCGTGCAGGACGAGCAGCGCGAACGGCGTGTAGGTGCCGGCGATGAGGAAGAAGATCATCGAGTGATCGAGCCGGCGCATCCAGAGGCGCACGTTGGGCCGCGTCCAGTTGACCCGGTGGTAGAGGGCGCTGGTCCCGAAGAGGGCCGAGAGGCTGACCGCGTAGATCGCCACCGCCAGCGTCGCCTTCGGCGTCTTCGCGAGCAGGATCAAAGCCGCCCCGAAGCCGAGCGAGAGGAAGAACGCCCACTCGTGGCTGACCCCGCGCAGCCTCGGCTTCACCGCCGCGATTGCCTCGACCGTCGCCTCGCGGGCCGCCGTCGCCCGATCGCCGACCGCCTCCTTGGCGGCAGCCGCGCGATCCGCGGCGGCGCCGCGCGCCGCGCTGGCCCGCTCACCCATCCGCTCGGCGCCTCTTCGGAGGTCATCCACCATGAGGCCAGCGTACCCCAAAGTCCTTGCCCGAAATTGCGGCCTGCGACAATTGGGAGAGCACTTTTCGCACGCGTCGCAGCGCTAATTTGCGCGCCTCGGGGTGCTGTTCCGTCCGACCCAGAGGCAATCCTGCGCAGTTACCCCTGAAAGTCGCTGCGAGAGGAGATTTTCGATGTCCAAGACCGCCACTACCAGTCCCAAAAACGGTCTCCAGGGCCTCTCGGTAGAGCGGCGGTTTTCGACTGCCGGCGTGCATCCTTTCGACCAGATCGAGTGGGAGATCCGCGACGCGGTGATCGGCGATCCCGAGAACCCGGCCTTCGAGCAGCGCGGGGTCGAGTTCCCGAAGAGCTGGTCGCAGAACGCGACCAACATCGTCGCCCAGAAGTACTTCCGCGGCAAGCTCGACAGCCCGCAGCGCGAGAGCTCGGTCAAACAGATGATCGGCCGCGTCGCCGGGACGATCGCCAACTGGGGGCGCGAGGGCGGCTACTTCGCCTCGCCGGAGGACGCCGAGGCCTTCGAGATGGAGCTGACCGCGATCCTGCTGAACCAGAAGGCGGCCTTCAACTCGCCGGTCTGGTTCAACGTCGGCTTCGAGGAGAAGCCGCAGTGCTCGGCCTGCTTCATCTTGAGCGTCGAGGACACGATGGAGTCGATCCTCGATTGGAACACCAAGGAGGGGATGATCTTCCGCGGCGGCTCCGGCTCGGGGATCAACCTCTCCAACATCCGCGGTTCGGTCGAGCACCTCTCCAAGGGCGGCCTCGCCTCCGGCCCGGTCAGCTTCATGCGCGGCGCCGACGCCTGGGCGGGGACGATCAAGTCCGGCGGCAAGACGCGACGGGCGGCGAAGATGGTGGTCCTCGACGTCGACCATCCCGACATCGAGGACTTCATCTGGTGCAAGGCCAGGGAGGAGGAGAAGGCCGGGGCACTCCGCGACGCCGGCTTCGACATGTCGATCGACGGCGAGGGCTTCACCTCGATCCAATACCAGAACGCCAACAACTCGGTGCGGGTCACCGACGAGTTCATGGAGGCGGTCGAGGCCGGCGAGGACTGGCACCTGACCGCGCGGACCAGCGGCGAGTCGGTGAAGACCCTCGACGCGCGCGAGCTGATGAACCAGATCGCCGACGCGGCTTGGCGCTGCGCCGATCCCGGCGTCCAGTACGACACGATCATCAACCGCTGGCACACCTGCCCGGAGTCGGGGCGGATCAATGCCTCCAACCCCTGCAGCGAGTACATGCACGTCGACGACTCGGCCTGCAACCTCGCCTCGCTCAACCTGATGAGGTTCCGGCGCGAGGACGGCAGCTTCGACACCGCCGAGTTCGCGCACGCGGTCGACGTCGTCTTCCTCGCCCAGGAGATCGTCGTCGGCTTCTCCAGCTATCCGACCGAGGAGATCGGCGAGAACGCCAACCGCTTCCGCCAGCTCGGTCTCGGCTACGCCAACCTCGGGGCCCTCTTGATGTCCGACGGCCTCCCCTACGACTCCCCCGAGGGTCGCAACGTCGCCGCCGCGATCACCGCCCTGATGACCGGCCGCGCCTACCGCCAGTCGGCGCTGATCGCCGCCGGCGCGACCGGGCCCTACGAGGAGTACGAGCGCAACCGCGAGCCCCACAACGGGGTGATGCGGATGCACCGCGAGGCCGCCTATGAGGTCGACCCGACCGGGATCAAGGGCGAGCTGCGCGAGGCCGCCCAGCGCGCTTGGGACGAAGCGGTGGAGCTCGGCGAGGAGCACGGCTACCGCAACGCCCAGGCCACGGTGCTGGCGCCGACCGGGACGATCAGCTTCCTGATGGACTGCGACACGACCGGGATCGAGCCCGACTTCTCGCTGGTCAAGTTCAAGGAGCTGGTCGGCGGCGGGCAGATGACGATCGTCAACCGCTCGGTGCCCCTGGCGCTGCAGACCCTTGGCTACTCCGAGGCGGAGATCGACCAGATCGATGCCCACATCGCCGAGAAGAACACGATCGTCGGCGCGCCGGGCCTGAAAGAGGAGCACCTGCCGGTCTTCGACGTCGCCGTGGGCGAGCGGGCGATCTCCCACACCGGCCACATCGAC
Organism: Solirubrobacterales bacterium; assembly: GCA_036257815.1. Lineage (GTDB taxonomy): Bacteria > Actinomycetota > Thermoleophilia > Solirubrobacterales > 70-9 > VAYN01. Next base: position 10,000 of record DATAEW010000001.1, on the reverse strand, counting down.
ATGATGGCGGCGACCCAGCCGTTCATCTCCGGAGCGATTTCGAAGACGGTCAACCTGCCGCAGTCGGCGACGATCGAGGACATCGCCGACGCCTACACCCGCGGCTGGAAGGGCGGGCTGAAGGCGCTGGCGATCTACCGCGACGGCTCGAAGACCGCCCAGGCCCTGCGCACCGATGCGCAGGAGGAAAAGGAGGCCGAGGCCGAGGTGGAGATGGCCCGGCCGGTGCGCAAGAAGATGCCGCGCGAGCGCGAATCGATCACCCACAAGTTCGCGATCGGCGGTCACGAGGGCTACATCACCGCCGGCAAGTACGACGACGGCACGGTGGGCGAGATCTTCCTCACCGACATCGGCAAGGAGGGCTCGACGATGCGCGGGCTGCTCAACGCCTTCGCGACCGCGATCTCACTCGGCCTGCAGTACGGCGTGCCGCTGGAGACCTTCGTGCGCAAGTTCAGCTACATGCGCTTCGAGCCGGAGGGGATCACCGGCAACCCGGAGATCCCGTTCGCCAAATCGATGCCGGACTACATCATGCGCTGGCTGGCGAGCCGCTTCATCGACGACACCGAAGTGCTCGAGGAACTCGGCATCCTCACCGACGACGTGCGCGCCAAGCGCGACGCCGAGACCTCACAGCTGGCGATCGGGATCACCGGCGACACCGCCGGCCCGGCCAACGGCGGCGGCAAGCCGGCCAACGGCAGCGCCACCCCGGCGGGCGGGGTGCCGGCGGCGGCGGCCTTCACCGACTCGCCGCCGGTCGTCCCGGCCAAGATGTCCGGCCTCGACCTCGGCCCGGCCTGCGAGCAGTGCGGCGGCATGATGCAGCGCACCGGCAGCTGCTACACGTGCAGCAGCTGCGGCAACAACACCGGCTGCGGCTGAGCCGGGTCGTGAATCGCGCGGAAGTCGCGCTTCCGCGCCAGCGGCCGAGTCAGGCCGACGGCCAGCCCTGAACCTTCGGAGCGACGTCGTCGTCGCCGGATTCGAAGGCCGCGCCGCTCCCGGTCGCCGTGGCGGCCGGAGCCGTCTGCGGCGCTTCCTCCCGTTTCGAGGGAGGCATGAACCTCCCCTTCGACCGGGTCCTGACCATGCGGTCAAAGGCGTACCTGGGGTCTCGAACCATGCCGAAGTTGGGGCGGCGTTCGGGGCCGACGAGGAGCTCGCTGACGCCGACCACGGTCACCTGCTTCTCGAGCTCGACGCCGCCGAACTTCAATTTCGTCAGGGCGGGCAGCGAGATCGCCGCGACGATCATCACCAGGGCGCCGAGGACGACGGCACTCACCGCGGTGATATCGCTGCCGCCGGCGATCCACGCGTAGGGAATCAGGGAGGCGGCGACCAAGGCGATCAGATAGGACGCACCGCGGGGGAATTGCTCGACCTGCTGATCGAGCAGGCGATAGTTGCGGTGTGCCGTATTCCACTCGGTCGAGCGCGGAGAGGCGTCCTCGCGGGCCGCCTTGAAGTCGGCCCGTGCCTTTCCGATCTCGCCCAGCGCGTGATGCGCAAAGCCGCGGGTAAGGCGCAGGCGCTGGGATTCGCGCCCTTCGGACTTCGCGAACTCGAGGCCTCTGCCGGCCGTCTCCACGGCATCCCGGTAGAGGTCGTCGTTGTGGAATTTCCGTGCCAGCTCGACCTGGACCCGCGCCAGGACGCCATGGGCCTGGGCGAGCTCCTTGCGCGTCGGCTGCGCCGCCTCGCCGCTCCCATGGTCCGCCACGGCCAGGACCTCGCCCAGCGACTCCTCCGCGGCCTCCCACTGCCCGAGCCGGGTCTGCACGATGCCCAGGTAGAGCCAGGCCTGGAACCTGCCGGCATCGGAGACGCTGGCCGCGCTGAAGGCCCGCAGCGCCTCCTCCAGCTTGCCCTGTGAGGCGAGCACGCTGCCGAGCCCGATCCGCAGGGCCGCGTCCTCCGGGTCGGCTTCAACCGCACGACGGATCGCCGGCTCCGCCTCGGCGAAGAGCTGGCGGTCGTGCAGGACCATGGCCAGCTCGCGATATCCGATCGCCCCATCCTTCGGCGCCAGCCGGAGCGCCTCCCCAAACGACTCCTCAGCCTCCTGGTCGCGGTGCTGGCAAGCAAGGAGGATGCCAAGTGCCCGGTGTCCGGCCGGGTCCTCGCCGTCGAGCTCGACCGCTCGCCTGAGCGCGCCCTCCGCCTCGGCGAGGCGGTTGCGCTTGATCAGCAGACAGCCGAGATCACGGTGGGCCGTCGGCTGGGTCCCGTCCCGCTCCAGCACCTCGCGCAGGCAGTCCTCGGCCTTGCCGAGCCTGCCCTGCTGTTCGAGGTTGATCCCCAGGTCGCGACGAGCGCCCAGGTCCCCGGGATCCAGGCCAACGGCGCGGCGCAGGTGAGGCTCGGCCTCATCGTCGCGGCCCTGGAGGGCGATCGCGTTGCCCTCGCCGCGCTCGGGCTCGGCCCTCTCGGGCGCCAGCTCGGCGGCGGCGTGGAAGTGCCGCTCGGCCTCCGCGTATTCGTCGCGGCGCAGCTCGAATTCACCGAGCTGCAGCTCCAGGTCCGCCGCGTCCGGGGAGCACTCGATCGCGCTCTCGTACATCGCCCTGGCCTCCCGAAAGCGCCCGAGACCCTCGAGGTCGTGGGCCAGGTTGCATCTGGGCTCCGAATCCCTCGGGTCGAGCTCGATCGCGCGGCGGTTGACCGGCTCGGCCTCGCCGTGGCGGTCTTCCTCGCTGAGGAACCCCCCCAGGGCGGCCTGCGCCGCGGCCCCCTCGGGTTCGATCCTCACGGCCTCCCGGTAGGCCTCCTCAGCCCCCCTCGCGTCCCCCCTGCTCTGCAGCGCCCACCCCAGCAGCCGCGGCGGGGTGCCCGCCGCCGGCAGCAGCTTGGCCGCCTCGCGGTAGGCGTCGGCCGCCTCGCCGAAGCGTTGCTGTTCGAGCCGCAGGTTGCCGAGCGTCGTCCACGGTTCGGCGTTGTCGGCCGCCAGCTCGATCGCCCGGCGATAGGCGGATTCCGCCTCCTCGACCTTGCCCAGGTAGGCGAGGTCGAGGCCGAGGTTGCGGTGCGCTTCGGCGTCCTCGGGGTTCAGTTCGACGGCTCGCCGCAACGGCGGCTCCGCCTCGGGGTAGCGCTCCTGCAGCGCGATCGCGAGGCCGAGGTTGAACTGCGTGTCGGCGTCATCGGGGTCGAGGTCGACCGCCCGCCGGTAGGTCTCCTCGGCACGGCCCCAACGCTCGCGGGCGAGCAGCAGGTTGCCCAGGGTGCGCAGGTGCACGGGCTCGCGCGGCGTTAGCTCGACGGCACGCTCGTAGCACGCTTCAGCCAGGTCGTAGGACTCCATCCCCTCGTGGACGATGCCGAGGTCGCGCCGCAGTTCGGGGTCATCCGGCCGCAGTTCGATCGCCCGGTGGTGGGCGGCCAGAGCCTGCTCGAGCTTCCCCTGTCTTTCGCGGGCGAGGCCGAGGTTGCGCCAGGCATCGGCGTCCTCCGGGGCGAGCTCGGTCATGCGCCGGTACGCGGACTCGGCCTCGGCGAAGCTGCCCTGGACAAACCTGACGTTGCCCAGTAGCAGCTGGTAGAAGGGGTCGTCCGGGCCCAGCTCGGTGGCCTGCCTGTAGGCGACCTCGGCGGCCTTGGGCTTGTCCTGCTCCTCGAGGTTGAGCCCAAGGTTGCGGCGGGCATCCGGGTCCTCTGGCGTCAGCTCGGTGACCAGCCGGAAATGTGGCTCCGCCTCGCCGCTCTCCCCCTGGACGGCGAGCGCGATGGCCAGCCCCCGCCGAGCGTCCACATCATCACCATCGAGCTCAACGGCGTTGCGGTAGTGCCGCTCGGCTTCCTTCAGATCTTCACGCTGGTGGCAGAGGTTGGCGAGGGTGACCTCGTAGAGCGGGATCCCCGGCCCCGTCTCGACGGCGACGCGGTAGGACGCCTCGGCGAGTTCGGGCTTTTGCTGCTGCTCGAGGACCAGCCCCAGGTTGCGATGCGCATCCGGGTTGTGCGGTTCGAGATCGACGACGCGACGGAACATCTCCTCCGCCTCCGTGTAGCGTTCGTCGCCGGCGAGCACGATCGCCAACAGCCGGTGCGCATCGACTTCGTGCGAATCACGGGCGATGGCGCGGCGGTAGAAGCCCTCGGCCGCGGCGAGCTCGCCCTGCTGCTCGAGCGCGAACCCCAGCGTCCGCCAGGCGGCGGCGTTGTCCGGGTCCAGCCGGACGGCCTGCCGCAGCTCCCACTCGGCCTCTTCGAGGCGGCCGGCCTCGCCGAGCTTCCGACCTCGTTCCAGCGCCGCGATCGCCTGGGAGGGCTCGTCCATCTCGCTCCCGGTTGAAGTGGAAAGGGCGATTACTCAATCTATGCAGATAGACCGGGGAGGTCCAGGACACCGAGGTACGCGAACGAGCTCAGGTGAGCAGCACCTCGGCGTCGCGGCGGGGGGTCTCGGTGATCGCGCGGCGGAACGGGCGCTCGGCGGCCGGTCGCGACGGCAGCACCTCGCGGCGCCGCAGCAGCTCGCGCAGCACGACCTGCATCTCGAACTGGGCGAAGGAGGCGCCGAGGCAGCGGCGGATGCCGCCGCCGAAGGGGATCCAGGTGTAGGTGCCGGGAGGGTTCTCGAGGAACCGCTCGGGGAGGAAGCGGTCGGGTTCGGGGTAGATCTCCGGGTCGCGGTGGACGAGGTGGATGCTGGGCGCGACGGTCGCCCCGGCCGGCAGCTCGTAGCCGCCCAGCTCGACCGGCTCGGTGAGCCGGCGCAGGACGAGGACGATCACCGGCCGCAGGCGCAGGGTCTCCTGGATCGTCGCCGTCATGTAGGCGTCCTCGCCGGCCAGCGTCTCGTCGCGCAGCCGTTCGAGCTTGCGCGGGTGGCGGCTCAGCCGCTCGACCGCCCAGGAGAGGGCGGTGGCGGTGGTCTCGTGCCCGGCGACCAGCAGGGTCAGCAGCTCGTCGCGGATCTCGGCGTCGCTCATCGCGCTGCCGTCCTCGTGGCGGGCGCTGAGCAGCAGCGAGAGCACGTCGTCGCGCTCGCTAAGGTCAGCCGCGCCGCGCCGCTCGGCGAGCTCGCCGGCGATCAACGCATCGACCCGCTCGACCCGCCGGCGGAAGGCGGGGAGGCGGCGAATCCGGTCCGGTCCGACCAGCAGCACCGGCGCCAGCAGGCGGGGGTCGCTGGTCAGGTCGAGGAAGCCGCGCAGGGCGCTGCGCAGCTCGGCCATCCGCTCGCCGCCGTGGATGCCGAAGACGGTCTCGATGATGATCTCCAGGGTGATCGCCTGCATCCGCGGGCGCAGCCGGTAGGGAACGCCGGTCGGCCAGCTCTCGATCTCGTGGGCGGCGATCTCGGCCATCTTCTCGCCGTAACCCTGCATCCGCTCGCCGTGGAACGGCGGCAGCAGCAGCCGGCGCTGCCCGAGGTGCGGCTTCTCGTCGAGCACCAGGACCGAGTTATCGCCGAGGATCGGGCGCAAAATCTGGTTGCCCTCGCCGGCGTGGAAGACCCGGGGGTCGCCGGTGAACACCTGCTTGATCAGCTCCGGGTCCGAGACGATCACCCAGTCGCCCTCGTAGGCGATCCGCAGGCTGAACATGCGACCGAAGCGGGCGCGGCTCTGCCGCAGCATCCACTGCGCCTGACGCGACCAGATCGCGGTCTGCAGCACCCGCGACATCCGCGGCCCCGGCGGCAGGCCCCGGATCATGGGCGCGCCGAGGGCGTCGGTCGGAGCCGCCGCTGTCGCCATCGCCTCCATGGGACGCCTCGACCGTACACCCGGCCCGTGGCGCCTGTGTGTGACATCGATCCGCGCAGGCGTCCCCCCGGCGCCCGCGGGCCGGATCTGCCCCGCGAGCCGACATTTGACATAGCCTGGCCGGCGATGAGGGAGCTGCCGCGCCTACCGCCGCCGGTCGAGCACCGGCTGCTGAAGCGGGTCTGCGGGCTGGCGCCGCGGGTGCAGCGACGGCTCTTCGGGCCGCCGCCGCGGATCGACGGCCAAACGCTGGCCAGCGACACCCACGCGCTGCTCCGATTGGCCGGGCTCTCGGGAGCCGGCTCGTTCGCCGCTGGCCGCACGCCGGCGCAGGCCCGGGCGCAGGCCCGGCTGGAGGCGGAGGTCGTCTCGCCACGGCCGCCGCTGCCGATGGCGCGGATCGAGGCGTTCGCCGTCCCCGGCCAGGGCGGGACGATCCCGGCTCGCCTCTACGTCCCTGTCCGGGCGTCGACGGAGGAGCCCGGCCCGCTGCTCGTCTACTACCACGGCGGCGGTTGGGTGATCGGCGACCTGGAAACCCACGACGCGACCTGCCGCTTCCTCGCCGCGGGGGCCGGCAGCGCGGTGCTCGCGGTCGACTACCGGCTCGCTCCCGAGCACCCCTTTCCGGCAGCGGTCGAAGACGCCTGGTCGGCCTTCGCCTGGGCGGCCAACAACGCCGCCGAGCTCGGCGTCGACCCGGCGCGGATCGGAGTCGGCGGCGACAGCGCCGGCGGCAACCTGGCCGCCGTCGTCAGCCTCCTCGCCCGCGAAGCCGGCGGCGCCAGGCCGGCGCTGCAACTGCTGATCTACCCGGTCACCGACTCGGCCGGCGAGCTGCCCTCGCGGCGCCTGTTCGACGACGGCTTCCTGCTGACCAGGGCCGACATGGACTACTTCGAGTCGCACTACCTGCCGCCGGGCAGCGACGCACACGACCCGCGGATCTCGATCCTCGAGGCGCCGGACCTGCGGGCGTTGCCGCCAGCCTACCTCGCCACCGCCGGCTTCGACCCGCTGCGCGACGAGGGCGAGGCCTACGCGCTGCGGATGCGCGAGGCCGGCGTGCGCGTCGCGCTGCGCCGCCACCCCGGCCTGGTCCACAGCTTCGCCAACCAGTTCGCGATCAGCCGCACCGCCCTCGGCGCGATGCGAGAGGCGGCCGGCGCCCTCCGCATGGGCCTATCCGGCAGCCGCGGACCCACCTAGGACACTAGCTCGCCGCTCCGTCCAGAGGCGTCCTGACCGGCGCAGCTCGGCGTCCTCGCTCGCTTGCGTGCAGAGCACGCGGCGCTCACTGCGTCCTTGATCTGCTTGGTCAGGACGCCTCTGATCACTCGTATTGGAGGGACTCCAGGACGTTGAGCCGCGAGGCGCGGCGCGCCGGCGCGACCGCCGCCAGCACGCCGGCCAGCGCCGCCAGGACCAGCAGCACGACCAGCGAACCGACCGGGTAGGAGAGCGTGAAGCCTTCGTCCTTCAGCGGCTGGGCGATCAGGGCGGCGAAGACGACGCCGAGGACCATGCCGATGAGCGCCCCGATCAGCGCCGTGATCACCGCCTCGTAGCGGACCATCGTCCGCACCTGCCGCCGCGACATCCCGATCGCCCGCAGCATCCCCAGCTCCCGCGTCCGTTCGTGGATCGAGAGGGCCAGGGTGTTGGCGATCCCGAACAGGGAGACGACGATCGCCAGCCCGAGCAGCGCGTAGACGAGGTTGACGAGGCCGTTGATCTGCTCTTCGCGGTTTTCTTTCAGTTCCCCCTGGTTCAGCACTTCGGCGGTCGGGAAGGCGAGTTCGACCCCTTTGCTGAGCAGCGCCTGAACCTGGGCTTCGTCGGCGCCCGGCGCCGTCTCGACGAAGTCGATCCGGTCCTCGGTCTGGGCGAACTCGCGCGCCATCACCGCCTGGGTGACGAGGACGCTGCCGAACACCCCGAGCTTGGAGTGAAAGATCCCCGCCACGGTGAATTCCGGCGTCGCGCCGGTTTGGCTGAGGAGGCGGAAGCGGTCGCCGACTTCGAGGTCGTGGTCGGAGCCGAAGCCGTCGGAGACGATCGCCTCGCCGTCGCGGAGGTCGCGCAGCGTCCGCGGCCCGCCCTGCTTCCACTCGACGTTGACGGACCCCTCGATCCCTGGCGTCGGCCCGGTGACGCGGAGCGTCGACCCGCTGCCGAGGAGCTTCGCCTGCGCCTCGCGCAGGGTCTCGACGCTGTCGACCCCAGGCACCCTGCTCGCCGCGAAGGCCGCCCCGGCGGGGATCGGCCCGAAGCCGTTGCTGTTCTGGATCACCAGGCCGCCGGCAAAGTTCTCGTCGACGACCTGCGCCACGGTGCTCTTCAGCCCCGCGGCAAAGACGGTGACGAAGGTGACCAGGGCGAGGCCGATCATCAGCGCCGCCGCGGTGACCGCGGTGCGGCTCGGGTTGCGCTGGGCGTTCTCCCTCGCCAGCCGGCCGGTCAGCTGGCGCAACCGCTCCAGCGGCCAGCCGGCGACCGTGGCCAGCGGCGGCACCAGGCGCGGGCTGAACAGCGCGACCGCGAAGAAGCTCACCGCCGCGCCGCCGCCCACCAGGCCGGCGGCGGTGCCGGCGCTGCCGTTGCCGAGCAGTCCGATCAGCACCATCGCCAGGCCGGCGACGCCGAGCAGCAGCGTGAAGGCGAGCATGACCAGGCGCCGCCGACGGGTCGGCGTCGGCGTGAACGCGTGCAGGGCGGCGATCGGCGGCACCCTGGTCGAGCGCAGGGCCGGCACCAGCGAGGCGACGAAGGTGACCAGGACGCCGACCAGGACCGAGACGATCACGGTCCGGGACTCGAGCACCAGGCCGGTGGTCGGCAGGTCGATTCCGAAGACTTCGAAGAGCGCGTTCAGCCCCGCCGCGATCAGGAAGCCGCCGCCGATCCCGACGATCGCCCCCAGCAGCCCGATCGCCACCGCTTCCAGCAGCACCGAGGCGAGGATCTGCCGCCGCGAGGCACCCAGCGTGCGCAGCATCCCGAACTCGCTGATCCGCTGGGCAACGGTGATCGAGAAGGTGTTGAAGATCAGGAACGAGCCGACGAAGACGGCGATGAAGCCGAAGACGAGCAGGAAGGTCTGCAGGAAGCTGAGGCTGTCGCGGATTTCTTCCGAGCCGCGGTCGGCGTTTTCCTGCGCCGTCTCGACCCGCACGTTCGGCGGCATCCGGGCGGCGATCCGGCGTTTCAGCGCCTGCGCCGAGACGCCGTCCTCGGCGGCGACCGAAATCTGGTCGAACTGGCCGCGCTTGTGGGTGATCGCCTGCGCCTCGGGCAGCGTCAGCTGGGCGATGCTGGCGCCGCCGAAGGAGGCGCTGCCGAGCCGGGTTAGGCCGACCAGCCTGTAGTAGCGGATCCGCGACTGGCCGACGAGGCCGATCCTCTCGCCGAGCTTCACGTCGCCCTGGTTCGCCGCCGCTTCGTCGAGCGAGGCTTCGGTTGGGCCGCGCGGCGGGTGGCCCTCCAGGTAGGTGAGGGACTCCAGCCCGTCGGGCAAGGTCGAGGAGATGAACTTCGGGGCGAACTTGTTGCCGATCTTCTCGCCCTTGGAATCGAAGAGACCGCCGGGAGTGAAGATCGCGCCCGAGGCCAGGCGGACGCCCGGGGTGCGCTGGACCCGCCCCAGCAGCGAGGCGTCGATCGTCGGCACTTCACCCGATTCCTGTTCGACCGGGTTCTTGGCCGTGATGACGACGCTGGTCCCGCTCAGCGACTCGCTGAAGATTTCGTCGAAGGCGGCGAAGATCGTGTCGGTGAGGATGTAGCTGCCGGCGACGAAGGCGACGCCGAGCACGACCGCGAAGCTCGTCGCCAGGGCCCGCGCCTTGCGAGCCCAGAGGCTCTTGAGGGCGAGCGCCGTCACTACGGCGACCCGTCGCTGACGAGCTTGCCGTCGCGCAGGGTGATCAGACGATCGGCCTGGGCGGCCGCGGCCGGGTCGTGGGTGACCATGATCACCGTCTGGCCGAACTCGTCCACCGCCCGGCGGAGGAGGCGCAGGACGTCGGCGCTCGACTTCGAGTCGAGGTTGCCCGTCGGCTCGTCGGCGAAGACGACCGCCGGGTTGGAGACGAGCGCCCGGGCCACGGCGACGCGCTGCTGCTGGCCGCCGGAGAGCTCGGAGGGGCGATGGGTGCGGCGGTCCTCGAGGCCGACCGTGCGGACGAGCTGGTCGAGCCAGTCGGGGTCGGGCCTGCGACCCGCGATCGAGAGCGGCAGCACGAGGTTCTCCTCGGCGGTGAGAACGGGGATCAGGT
>DATAEW010000121.1:0-12186 GCA_036257815.1 Solirubrobacterales bacterium | reverse complement strand
GAACAAGGGTGTGATCTCGAAGATCGTGCCCGAGGAGGACATGCCCCACCTCGCCGACGGCACCCCGGTCGACGTGATCCTCAACCCGCTCGGCGTGCCGAGCCGGATGAACATCGGCCAGATCCTCGAGACCCACCTCGGTTGGGTGGCGGCGAACGGCTGGTACGACGACGGCTCCGACGCCTACAAGCAGGCGCACAACGGCGGCGACGGCCGCGTCTACGTGGCGACGCAGGTCTTCGACGGCGCCACCGTCGAGGACGTCGACACGGCGCTGGTCGAATGGCAGAAGGAGAACCAGGACCGCGGCATCGACCTCGGCCTCGACGCCAGCGAGCGCCCCGGCGCGCGCTGCGCCGGCACCGCGCAGCTCTACAACGGCCGCACCGGCGAGCCCTACGAGGGCAAGGTGACGGTCGGCTACATGTACATCCTCAAGCTGCTGCACCTGGTCGACGACAAGATCCACGCCCGCTCGACCGGTCCCTACTCGCTGGTCACCCAGCAGCCGCTGGGCGGCAAGGCGCAGTTCGGAGGCCAGCGCTTCGGCGAGATGGAGGTCTGGGCCCTGGAGGCCTACGGCGCCGCCTACACCCTGCAGGAGATGCTCACGGTCAAGTCCGACGACACGGTCGGGCGGGTCAAGGCCTACGAGGCGATCGTCAAGGGCGAGAACATTCCCGAGCCCTCGATCCCGGAGTCGTTCAAAGTGCTGTTGAAGGAGATCCAGAGCCTCTCGCTGGACGCCAACGTGGTCTCCGAGGGCACCGACGTCGAAATCTCCGAGGAGGAGGACGACCTGCTGAAAGCGGCCGAGGAGCTGGGCATGGACCTGACCGGGGTCCGCGCCGACTCCTCCAACGGAGCCGCCGACGAGCGGGAGGAGCAGGTGGTCGCCGAGGGCGAAGGCGGAACTGACGGTGACGGCGCCGGCAAAGTCGAAGCGGCCGAGCCGGCCGAGGTGGAGGACTGATGATCGACATCAACAATTTCGACGCGATCGAGATCGGGCTCGCGTCCTCGAAGAAGATCCGCTCCTGGAGCTGGGGCGAGGTCACGAAGCCCGAGACGATCAACTACCGCACCCTGAAGCCCGAGAAAGACGGGCTGTTCTGCGAGCGCATCTTCGGCCCGACCAAGGACTGGGAGTGCTACTGCGGCAAGTACAAGCGCGTCCGCTACAAGGGGATCGTCTGCGAGCGCTGCGGCGTCGAGGTGACCCGCTCCAAGGTCCGCCGCGAGCGGATGGGGCACGTCGACCTCGCCTCGCCGGTCTCCCACATCTGGTTCTTCAAGGGCGTCCCGAGCCGCATCGGCTACCTGATCGACATGGCGCCGAAAGAGCTGGAGAAGGTCCTCTACTTCGCCGCCTCGATGGTCACCTGGGTCGATGAGGAGGCCCGCGACAAGGACATCGGGAAACTCGAGAAAGAGGTCAAGAAGATCGTCGACTCCTACGAGTCCGAACGGCAGAAACGGACCCAGGAGCTGAACGAGTCGCTGCAGCGCCGCATCGCCTACCTCGAGGAGGGCAGCCAGGACAAGTTCGACGACGAGGACCACATCTGGGCCGACTCGCTGAAACTGACCGCCGCCCAGCTGCGGAAACTCAAAGACGACGACCGGACCAAAATGATCAAAGAACTGCGCAAGCAGTTCGACGCCGAGATCGCCGACACCGAGGCCTACCTCGAAGAGGCGGTCGAGCGGATGCAGGAGGTCTGGAAGATCTTCACGGAGATGAAGCCGAAGGACGTGATCAACGACGAGACGGTCTTCCGTGAGCTCAAAGACCGCTTCGGCTCCCCGTTCGGCTGGGGCGAGTACTTCCGCGGCGGCATGGGCGCCGAAGCGGTGCGCGACCTGCTCGAACAGGTCGATCTGGAGGCCGACTGCGAGGAACTGGAGCAGATCATCAACAGCTCCAAAGGCCAGAAACAGGCCCGCGCGGTGAAGCGGCTGAAAGTCGCCTCGGCCTTCCTCAACTCCGAGAACAAGCCCGACTGGATGATCCTCGACGCGATCCCGGTGATCCCGCCGGAGCTGCGCCCGATGGTCCAGCTCGACGGCGGCCGCTTCGCGACCTCCGACCTCAACGACCTCTACCGCCGGGTGATCAACCGCAACAACCGGCTGAAAAGGCTGCTCGACCTCGGCGCCCCCGAGATCATCGTCAACAACGAGAAGCGGATGCTGCAGGAGGCCGTCGACGCCCTGTTCGACAACGGCCGCCGCGGCCGCCCGGTCACCGGGCCGGGCAACCGGCCGCTGAAGTCGCTCAGCGACATGCTGAAGGGCAAGCAGGGCCGCTTCCGCCAGAACCTGCTCGGCAAGCGCGTCGACTACTCCGGCCGCTCGGTGATCGTCTCCGGCCCGAGCCTGCGGCTGCACCAGTGCGGCCTGCCGAAGCTGATGGCGCTGGAGCTGTTCAAGCCGTTCATCATGGCCCAGCTCGTCGAGCGCAAAGCCGTCCAGAACATCAAGGCGGCGAAGAAGATGGTCGAGTCGATGATTCCCGAGGTCTGGGACGTGCTCGAGGAAGTCATCCACGAGCACCCGGTGCTGCTGAACCGAGCGCCGACCCTGCACCGGCTCGGCATCCAGGCCTTCGAACCGGTCCTGGTCGAGGGCAAGGCAAGTCAGGTCCACCCGCTGGTCTGCCACGCCTTCAACGCCGACTTCGACGGCGACCAGATGGCCGTGCACGTGCCGCTCTCCGCCGAGGCGCAGGCCGAGGCGCGGGTGCTGATGCTCTCGGCCAACAACATCCTCTCGCCGGCCCACGGGGCACCACTGGCGACCCCGACCCAGGAGATGGTGCTCGGCATCTACTACCTGACCTACGGGCCCGACGCGGAGGAGCTGGCGAAGGTCGACGAGGAGCTGAAGGCGGGCAAGGGCCGCAACGGCTCAGGCCCCAAGGTGAAGGTGTTCCGCTCCGCCCAGGAGGCCGAGCTCGTCTACGAGAACGGCGGCTGCAAGCTGCACGACCAGGCCGAGTTCCGGCGGGCCGGGCACGAGCACTTCCTGACCACGGTCGGTCGGATCATCTTCAACGAAAAGATCGAGCGGGCGCTGGCCGAAGCGCTCGGGGAGGACTTCGACCCCGAGCAGTACGAGTTCGTCAACTACGCGCTGAAGAAGAAGGACATCAACCAGATGGTCTCCAACCTGGTCGAGTCCTATGGCGCGCCAGCGGTCTCCCAGGTCCTCGACGCCTTCAAGGACCTCGGCTTCCAGTACGCCAGCCAGGCCGGGATCACGGTCTCGAAGAACAACGTCGTCTCACCGCCGGAGAAGCCCGAGATCCTCGAGCGCTACGAGCGGGAAACGGAAGCGATCCAGGGTCAGTACGACGAAGGCTATATCACCGCCGAGGAGCGCCATGAGGCTGTCACGGCGCACTGGAACCGGGCGACCGACGAGGTCGCGCAGGCGATGGAGGCCAACTTCGACGAGCTGAACCCGATCTTCATGATGGCCAACTCGGGCGCCCGCGGATCGTTCAAACAGATCCGCCAGCTGGCCGGGATGCGTGGCCTGATGGCCAACCCGAAAGGGGAGATCATCGAGCGGCCGATCAAGGCCAACTTCATGGAGGGACTCTCGGTCCTCGAGTACTTCATCTCCACCCACGGCGCTCGCAAGGGCCTCGCCGACACGGCGCTGCGGACGGCCGACTCCGGCTACCTGACCCGCCGCCTGGTCGACGTCGCCCAGGACGTGATCGTGCGCGAGGAGGACTGCAAGACCAAAGACCACATCGAGATGGTCCTGCGCAAGGACGACGGGACGCTGAACGAGAACCTCTACGGGCGCCTGGCGGCGAAAAAGATCGAGACCAAGCGCGGTCGCGAGCTGCTCAAGCGCAACCAGGAGATCACGCCCTCCGACGTCGCCGAAATCGCCGAGGCGTTCGGTGAGGAGGAGGTGCGGGTCCCGGTCCGCTCGGCGCTCAAGTGCGAGGCCGAGTCGGGCGTGTGCCGGGCTTGCTACGGGATCTCGCCGGCGACCGGCTCGCTCGTCGACATCGGCGACGCGGTCGGGATCATCGCCGCGCAGTCGATCGGCGAGCCGGGCACCCAGCTGACGATGCGCACCTTCCACACCGGCGGTGTGGCGGGCCAGGACATCACCCAGGGCCTGCCGCGCATCGTCGAGCTCTTCGAGGCGCGCAAACCGAAGGGGCTGGCGCAGATGGCGGAGGCGGCCGGCAAGGCCTCGATCGAGGAGACCGACAAAGCGCTGAAAGTGATCGTCACCGAGTCCAGCGGCGAGGAGCACGCCTACAGCTTCCCGCTGCGGACCCGCCTGCACGTCGCCGATGGCGACAAGGTCGAGGTCGGCCAGCAGCTCAACGAAGGCTCGCTGTACCCGGCGGACCTGCTGGCGATCCGCGGCCGCACGGCGACCGAGCTCTACCTCGTCGACGAGGTGCAGAAGGTCTACCGCGCCCAGGGCGTCGACATCAACGACAAGCACATCGAGCTGATCGCGCGACAGATGCTGAAGAAGGTGCGGATCGAGTCCAAGGGCTCGACCAGCCTGCTGCCGGGCCAGCTCGAGGACCGCGGCAGCCTCAAGCGGATCAACAAGAAAGTCAAGGAAGACGGCGGCACGCCGGCCAAAGGCGAGGAGGTCATCCTCGGGATCACCAAGGCCTCGCTGGCGACGGAGTCCTTCCTCTCCGCCGCCTCCTTCCAGGAGACGACGAAGGTGCTCACCGACGCTGCGCTGGAGGGCAAACGCGACCGCCTGGTCGGCCTGAAGGAGAACGTGATCATCGGCAAGCTGATCCCCGCCGCGACCGGTCTCAAGCACTACCGCACGGTGGCGATCGAACCGGCCGTCGCGGTGGAGCCGCCGGCCGACGAGGACCTGCTGGAAGACGACGAGCTGGCCGCCGAGCTGGGCGTCGACGGCGTCGAGGCCCCGGTCGAGGGCTTCGGGCTCTCGTTCGCGGAGGAGCTGGAGGAGCTGGCGCAGGAGATCGAGTCGACCTCGGAGGAGTCTAAGTAGTGGTTTGTGGGGGGAGGGGTCTGGCGCCCCTCTCCACTTAACTTTTTCGAGGATCGCCGGGGAGCTGTCGCTCCGGGCCGCTCCCCGCGAAATAGTACAAGACGTTTCGAGGGGCGCCAGACCCCTCCCCGCGAGCCGCCCCCTGGGCTCCGAGGCCGCCTCGATCGTGCGCCTGGCTTGGGTAAATCCCCACGCGCCCTGCATTCGTGCCCTATGGGGGACCGAATGCAGGGCGGGCCGTGGGACCGAGCGGGCCGCTACGGGAGCAGGCAGACCACGTAGGCGGTGATCGTCGAGGCGTTGGCGCTGTTGTTTTTCGCCTGGTAGAGCCAGCCGTTGCCGCTGGGCAGGGTCGAGGTCATCTCCACCCCGTAGGTGGCGGGCTGGCCGCCGCCGCTGAGCATCTGTTCGCCCTGGCCGCACTGGACGCTGACCGAGCCGTTGGCGCCGGCGGCGATTGCCTGGGGGGCGCTGGTGCGAACGGTCACCGAGCCCAGCTCGCTGGCCCGAATCGAGTCGGGCGCGATGTCCTGCCCGGTCAGCGAGTGGTCGCTGACGTCGGCGCCCTTCAGCGAGCCATCGCTCATGTCGCTGCCGGTCAAGGAGGCGTCGGCCACCTTGGAGGAGGTGACGGCGTTGTCGGCGAGCTGCTGGTTGCCGACCGCCGCTGGGGTGAGTTTCGGCGTGCTGACGGAAGCGTCGCCGAGGTCGACGGTGCGGATCGTGCCATTGACGATCTGCGGCGAGCGGACGGTGTTCTTGCCGACGCCGAAGGCGTAGGCGCCGCCGGTGAGGGCCATGAACAGGGCCACGCAGCTGATCGCCAGGGCGGGTGAGGGGCGGAGTGAACGGCTCTTGCGGGTCATCGGGGGTCTCCTTTCGTCGGTTTCGTTTCCCGATGGCCACAGCTTCCGTTCCCGCTGCCGCCGCGACCACGGACCCAAGGGGTGGATCGGCTCACCCCTGTCGCGAGGCAGCCGCTCCGAGGAAAACTGGCCAGTCAGCCAGTCAGATAGATTCCTCACATGCCCTCGGCCGAGAAGGTTTGCGTGATCGGCGCCGGCAGCTCCGGCATCACCGCCTGCCAGGTGCTGGACGCCCGCGGCATCCCCTTCGACTGCTTCGAGAAGGGCTCCCAGATCGGCGGCAACTGGCGCTACGAAAACGACAACGGCATGTCCTCGGCCTACCGGACCCTGCACATCAACACCTCGCGGCGGGTGATGGCCTACAAGGCCCTGCCGATGCCCGACCACTACCCCGACTATCCGGACCACTTCCAGATGGCCGCCTACTTCGACGAATTCGTCGACCACTTCGGGCTGCGGGAGAAGATCCGCTTCCGCACCGAGGTCCTCAGCGCCGAGCCGGTCGACGGCGAGTGGGAGGTCTCGGTGGCCCGGCCCGACGGCGATCGGGAGAGGAACCGGTACCGCGCCGTGCTGGTCGCCAACGGCCACCACTGGGACCCGCGCTGGCCGGAACCCCCGTTTCCCGGCGCCGAGGAGTTCGGCGGCGAGCAGCTGCACGCCCACCATTACCGGGAGCCCGACGTCCTGCGCGGCAAGCGCGTGCTGGTGCTCGGGATCGGCAACTCGGCCACCGACATCGCGGTGGAGTCGTCGCGAATCGCCGACGCCACCTTGATCTCGATGCGCCGCGGCGCCCACGTGATCCCGAAGTACATCAACGGCAAGCCGACCGACGAGCTGTCCAGTCCGATCAGCTCGATGCTGCCGCTTCGCGTGCAGCGCTTCTTCGCCAGGCGCATGCTCGGCATCGCCGTCGGAGACATGACCGCCTACGGCTTGCCGCAGCCCGACCACAAGCTGTACGAGGCGCACCCGACGGTCTCCTCGGAGCTTCTGCCGCGGCTCGGTCATGGCGACATCGGGGTCAAGCCGAACATCGCCCGCTTCTCCGGCGGGCGCACGATCCGCTTCCTCGACGGCTCCGAGGAGGAGATCGACCTCGTCGTCTACTGCACCGGCTACAAGATCACCTTTCCGTTCTTCGATCCGGAGGTCTTCTCGGCCCCTGACAATCGCCTGCCGCTGTACCGGCGCGTCGTCTCGGTCGAGCGGCCGGGCCTCTACTTCATCGGCTTCATCCAGCCGCTGGGGCCGATCATGCCGCTGGCCGAGGCGCAGTGCGAATGGGTCGCCGACCTGCTCGCCGGTCGCGCGGCGCTACCGGGAGCGCCGGAGATGAGACGCGGGGTCGAGCGCGAGGAACGGAAGATGCGTAAGCGCTTCGTTGCCTCTAAGCGCCATACCGTCGAGGTCGACTTCCATCCGTATCTGCGCGAGATCCGGCGCGAGCGTAGGCAGGCTGGGCAGAGGGCCTGACCACCCTGGTGCGGCCGCCCGGCGGGCAGTCGGGCAGTGGCATCGCCGCGCCACCCCCGTGGGGCCCCCGGCGCGGTCCGCGGGGCCGCTTCGGCTGCGGGCGGCGACGCTCGAAGCCGCCGTCGGAGTCCTCGGCCGCCTCCGGCTCAGGGGCTGCCCTGCTCGCCCACCAGACGAGCCAGAGCGACCCCAGCACGGGGATCTTCAAGACGACCAGCAAGAAGAAGATTGGCCAGAACCCGGTCACCGCAGCCAAGTCTAGACGGACGAGTCCGCGCCTACGCCAAGTGCCTTCCCTGGCCTCAGGCGGCGGCGATTTCGCCGGCCCAGGCCAGGAGAGTCTCGGTCTGGGCCTCCTCGAGCCCGAGCTGCGGCTCGGTCGGGACGAGCAGGGTGGGCTCCGGGCGGGCGTCGGCCCACTCGAAGCAGCTGCGGTCGAAGTTGTCGTCGATCCAGGCGAGCGGTCGCCCTCTTCCGTAGGCGTCGAGCGGACCGAGCTTCCAGTGGGCCGAGCCGAAGCGGGCGGCGCCCTCGAAGCTGAGATAGGGGAGGTCGGGAAGGCCCAGGATCGACGGCAGGTAGTAGTTCGCTTTCTCCTCCCAGCCACTTGCCCAGACGAGGTCGAAGGGCTCGGCGAGCCGCCGCAGGCGCGGGCCGGCCGCGAGGTTGATGCAGTGCATCGTCCCGTCAACCAGCTGGAATCGCGCCTCGGAGGCGGGCGGTGCCTGCTCGAAGCCGAA
The DNA here is from genome assembly GCA_036257815.1 of Solirubrobacterales bacterium. GTDB lineage: Bacteria > Actinomycetota > Thermoleophilia > Solirubrobacterales > 70-9 > VAYN01. The sequence goes on along the minus strand of DATAEW010000121.1, from coordinate 4,079 downwards.
GATGCTGATCACCCCGTCGACGTCGATCGCGAGAATCGGCCGGCCGACGTTGCCGATCTCCCCGGAGAGGCCGCTTGTCGGTGCGTCGGCCGTGCTCACCGGCGTCGCAACCAATCGGCAAAGAGGGGGTCGACGAAGCGCCATCCGCGTCCCGCCCGAGCCAGGTGTCCGGCGTTCTCGAGGCGGTGCGCGGCCTCCGCCAGAGCGTCATGGGAGAGACGGTGTTCGGCTGCGGCTTTGCGGCTCGTTGCGGCCAGGCCGGAGGCCAGCGCGGTAAGCACCGGTCGCTCGCCGCGCCGCGTCAGTGCTCGCCACGTCGCGGCGTGCTCGGGAGCGGTCTTCTCCACGCAGGTGGTCACCACTTCCTCGCCTAACCGGGAGGTTCCCGACTCTCCTTCCGCCAGTCGCTCCGCGAGGTGGTAGGCGAGCATCATCGTGCGCTGAGGGTGGCCTTCGGCGAATCCGACGAGCGCGCCCAACGCTTCGCCGGGATCGAGATCCTCGATCTCGAAGCGATCGGCGAGCGCTCCGGTGAGCTCGCCAAGGTCGAGCGGTCCCAGCTCAAGTGGATCGGCCTGTCCGTAAAGCGGACGGCTGCGCTCGTCAAACAGTGCTCGCATCAGCGACGGCTGCGAGCCGGCATAGACGTAGGTGGCCGCCTCCCCGTGGTGCTGGATGCGCGAGCGCACCAGTGCGTCGAGGTCCTCGCGGGCGGTGAGCAGCTCCTGAAACTCGTCGAAAACGACAAGCGTTGGCTCGCCTGTCCGCTCGCTCACCCGGAGCGGCATGTCCAGCAGCTCATACACCACCTGCTCGGCCGCAGCCGGGTCGCGCCGACGTTCCCCCTCGAGTCGCACTCCGCCTTCCGCACCTATGGAGAGCCCCAGACGCGTCAGCGCCGACCCCAGACGCGACCGCATCCAGCGCAGATTCTGATCGCCGTAAGCAAGCGCCAACCGTCGTGCGACATCGCTGATGTCGGCTACCCCGTCGAAATCGACATATGCCGTCCGCCAGGAAGCCGCGTCGAGATTGGCGATGTGCACGCGCAACAGGCTGGTCTTACCGTAGCGGCGGGGAGCTTGGAGGCGGACCGCCACGCGATCGCCGGCCCGGCGCCCGAGCAATTGCAGCTCGCGCTCACGATCGATGAGGGCTTCGGGCAACTGCTCGGACGGGATCGGACCCGCATAGGGGAAGGGCGTGCCTTCAGCCATCGGTTGTCAGAGAATACCTGACAACGTTGTCAGGAAAATTCTGACAATTTCTCACCCAACGGGAGAGATCCTCATTGGGCTCTACCAGCGGTAGTGGGCGAACGCCTTGTTGGCCTGGGCCATGCGGTAGATGTCGTCCTTCCGCTTCCAGGCGGCGCCCTGCTGCTGGTTGGCGTCGAGGATCTCGCTGGCCAGGCGCTCGGCCATCGAGTACTCGCGGCGGGCGCGGGCGTACTGGACCAGCCAGCGGACGGCGAGGGTGCGGGCGCGGCGCGCCGGGACCTCGACCGGGACCGGGTAGGTCGCCCCGCCGACCCGGCGGGAGCGGACCTCGAGCACCGGGGTCAGCTGTTTGATCGCCGCCTCCAGCGTCTCGACCGGGTCCTCGCCGTTGCGCTCGCCGACGATCGCCAGGCTGTCGTAGACGATCCGCTCGGCCAGCGACTTCTTGCCGTCGCTCATCACCTTGTTGATCACCTGCTGGACCAGGCGGTTGCGGTGCCTGGCGTCCGGTTCGATCGGCCGGATCTGCGCTGCGGAGCGGCGAGGCATTACGAGTTGACCATGGTCGTGGCCGCGTGCGCCTGGGGGCGCGGGTGGCCAAGCAGATCAAGGACGCAGGGCGCAGCCTTTGGTGGAGCCAAAGGCAAGCCCGAGGACGCAGAGATGCGCAGTGCCACGCGCGGCATCCAGGTGTGCGAGGTCGCGGCCATGGTCAGCTAGCTTTGACGCCGTAGCGGGAGCGGGCCTGCTTGCGATCGGAGACGCCGGCGGCGTCGAGGGTGCCGCGGACGACCTTGTAGCGGACGCCCGGCAGGTCCTTGACTCGACCACCCCTGATCAGGACCACCGAGTGCTCCTGCAGGTTGTGCCCCTCGCCGGGGATGTAGGTGGTGACCTCCATGCCGTTGGTCAGCCGGACACGGGCGATCTTGCGCAGCGCCGAGTTCGGCTTCTTCGGCGTCACGGTCGCCACGCGGGTGCAGACGCCGCGGCGCTGGGGAGCGGCTACGCGCTTCTTGCGACCCTGGCCGGACTTGAGGCCCGGCGTCGTGGTCTTCTTCTTCGGCCGCTTGCGGCCCTTCCTGACGAGCTGATTCGTATTCGGCACGGCCGCGCATAGTAGAGCAGACCGGACATCAGCAGTGCCGCGGCCGCCGCCAGCTCGGCGTAGAAGCCGTCCTCGAGCACCGCCGAGGCGCCGGCGAACCGCGAGGTCAGCGATCCGGCGTCGAGCCCCGCCGGCCGGTCGACGAGCAGGATCACCGCCACCGAGACAAGGCCCACGGCGGCCACGAGGAGGCCGGCGCGCCGCGGTCGTTCGCGCCCCAGGCCGGCGATCCCGATCAGCATCGCCAGCGCCCCCAGCGGGACCAGCAGGTAGGAGTGGGCCTGGCCGGCGCTCCGCGCCGCCGCGGTCGGCGGGCTGGCGACGTCGGGCAGGTTCGCGTAGCCCGGCTGGCCGATCTGGACCGCGCGGTAATCGACGAACTGCGAGACGACCAGGCAGCCGCCGGCGACGACGATCACCGCGGCCAGGGCCCGCAGCGGCGTCGCCACCTCGCTGGCCGCGGTGGCGGCGCGCACGGCCAGCGCGCGGACGCGCCGCATCCAGCGCTCGCCGGCGGCCAGGGCGCGCAGGAAGCGAGCAGCCGGCGGCCGCAGCCGCGGGCCCAGCCAGGCGCCCCCCACGCGGCTGCCCGCCGCGAGCCGGTAGCGGGCTCCGAGCAGCGCCGGGTGGGCGCGCTCCAGGCCCCGGTTGGCCGCCCGATCGAGGCGCCGCGTCCACCTCACGGCAGCCCTGCCCGCGCGGCCGAGAGGCGCGGCGATGCGCCGCCGTCTCGCTGCTATCATCGCCCGTCGCTCAGGCAGTTTCTTCGCGTTTTCCGCGGTACGTCTCGCCGGGCCCGCTGGGGCCCTTTTTTTGCGCTGACGGTCGCGCCGGTCCCGCCGCGGATCGGGCCGCTTCCGACTCAACTCCAACTCCATTCGCAACCACCAATCAGCTTAGGAACCATGGCACGCAGCTTTCCTCTAGAGAAGACCCGGAACATCGGGATCATGGCGCACATCGACGCCGGCAAGACGACGACGACCGAGCGCATCCTCTACTACACCGGCCGCACCCACAAAATGGGCGAGGTCCACGAGGGCGCCGCGGTGATGGACTGGATGGAACAGGAGCAGGAGCGCGGGATCACGATCACCTCCGCCGCCACCGCCTGCGAGTGGAAGGACCACCGGATCAACATCATCGACACGCCCGGCCACGTCGACTTCACGGTCGAGGTCGAGCGCAGCCTGCGCGTGCTCGACGGCGCGATCGCCGTCTTCGACGCCGTCGCGGGCGTCGAGCCGCAGTCGGAGACCGTCTGGCGCCAGGCCGACAAGTACGGCGTACCGCGCTTCGCCTACATCAACAAGATGGACCGCACCGGCGCCGACTTCTTCTACTCGGTGCAGACGATGAAAGACAGGCTCGGCGCCAACGCGGTGCCGATGCAGCTGCCGATCGGCAGCGAGGAGAACTTCCAGGGCGTCGTCGACCTGGTGAAGATGAAGGGTCTGATCTGGACCGACGAGCTGGGCGCCGCCTACGACGAAGTCGAGATCCCGTCCGAGCTGCAGGATCAGGCCGAGGCGTACCGCACGGCGCTGATCGAAGCCTGCGCCGATTACGACGAAGCGCTGATGGAAGCGTTCCTCGGCGAGGAGGAGATCCCGCAGGAGAAGCTGACCGCGGCGATCCACAAGGCGACCATCGACACCAAGGTCACGCCGGTCCTCTGCGGCACCTCGTTCAAGAACAAGGGCGTGCAGCCGCTGCTCGACTCGATCGTCGAACTGCTGCCCTCGCCGCTC
>DATAEW010000116.1:0-49243 GCA_036257815.1 Solirubrobacterales bacterium | reverse complement strand
CCTTTTGGTCGCATAGCGACCAAAAGGCGCCACTGGAGACCTCGCAGTGAGCGGGCAGCGCAAGCCGGCCTGGCCACCGATCGCTGCTTGGGGCGTCTTCCTCGCCCTGCTGACCGCGATCGGGCTGATCTTCTTCGGCACCAGCGTCGAGACCCCGGCGCTGCTCGGTGGCGGCGCCGCCTTCGTCCTCGTGCTTGCGCTGCTCCTTGCGCTCAGCCGCCGCTCACTGCAGGTGGACGGAGGCGGCGCCGACCCCGACGCCAGCCCGGCGACGGTCTGGCTGGCGCTGTCCCTCGCCCTCACCGCGCTGGGGGCCGCGCTCGGGCCGTGGCTGGTCTTCATCGGCGCGGGGATGACGGCGGTCGGGGTCGCCGCGACCGCGCGGGAGCTGCGGGCCCAGCGTTCCGCGGCCCGCTCCGCGGCGCGCGCCGCCGACGCGGCACCGAGAGGTGAGGCGCGATGACCCCGCGCCGGGCCACCTTCCTGCTCGCCGGCTGGGCCGTCGTCGGGGTCGCCCTCTCACCGACGCTCGACGCCGCCGCCGACCGCGGCCTGCCGCTGCACATGCTCCAGCACATGCTGCTGCTGGCGGTGGCCCCGCCGCTGCTCGTGCTGGGCGAGCCGGTCCGCGTCGCCTTCGCGCTGCTGCCCGCCGGCAGCGCCCGCCGACTGTCCCGGGCGCTGCGCCGGCGACCGCTGGCGACGCTGCTGAACCCGGCGGTGGCGCTGGCGCTGTTCGTCGCGATCGTCGTCGGCACCCACCTCCCCGCCTTCTTCGACCTGACGCTGGAAAGCGACCCGCTGCACGCGCTCGAGCACCTCGGCTACCTGGCCGCCGGCCTGCTGCTCTGGTCGGCGGCGCTCGGTGCCGACCCGGCGGCCCGGCCGCTCTCGATCGTCGCCGTGGTGGGGATGCTGACCGCGGCGATGGTGCCGATGATCGCCGTCGGGGTGGCGCTCGATACCGCCTCCGGCGTCCTCTACGCACCCTATGCGGCGGGCTCGGGCGCGGGCGCGGCGCTGGCCGAACAGAATCCCGCGGCGACGGTGATGTGGGCGGGCGACCTGCCGTTCATGGTCGCGATCGTCCTCGCCGGCTGGGCCGCCCTGCGCCGCGAAGAGCGCCTGCAGCGCCTCACTGAGCTGGTCGCCCAGAGCGAGAGCACGGAGGAGCGCCGCGTGGCCTCTCCCGTGCGCTCTCAGCGGGGAGGGCCGGCGTGAGCGGCCTGGCGAGACGGGTGCTGCGGCGGCGGGCGCTGCTTCCGCGACCGCTGCGGGCACTCCTCGCCGTGAGCCTGCTCGGCGGCGCGATCGCCATCGGCGCCCTGGGCTCCGGTCGCGACGGCGGCGCCACGGCGGCTTCCCTCGGCGCCACCGAGATCACGGTTACCATCGGCGCGACCGGCGGCAGCGGTCCCGAACCTGGCCCCGCCGCCCGCGAAGGCACCGAATCCTCCGGCCGGCGGCTGTTCGTCCAGGGCTGCTCCTCCTGCCACGGCTACGACGCCCAGGGCGTCCCCGGCGCCGGACCCTCGCTGGTCGGGGTCGGCGCCGCGGCGGCCGACTTCTACCTGCGCACCGGGCGAATGCCGCTGGCGGCTCCGGGAGACCAGCCACTGCGCGGGCCCTCCCCCTATACCCCGGCCCAGGTCCACGCCCTCACCGACTACGTCGGCTCGCTCGGCGGCCCGCCGGTGCCCCAGGTCCATCCCGAGGACGGCGACCTCGCCGAAGGCTGGAAGTTGTTCGCCGGACACTGCGCCGGCTGCCACCAGATCGTCGCCCAGGGCGGGATGCTGCCGGGCGCGGTCGTTCCCGGGCTCAGCGACTCCAGCCCGCTCGACGTCGCCGAGGCGGTCCGCGTCGGCCCCTACGTGATGCCGGTCTTCGACCACCTGACGCCAGCCGAAATCGACGACGTCGCCCGCTATGTCGACTACACCCACCACCCCGAAGACCGCGGCGGCTGGGGCCTCGGCAACGTCGGACCGATCCCCGAGGGGATGGTCGCCTGGCTGCTCGCCGGGGCGGCGCTGGTCTTCGCGATCCGGCTGATCGGCGAGAGGACGACGCGGTGAGCGGCCCGGGCCGTATCGCCCGCCTCGTCGCCGTCCTCGGCGGGCTCGCCGGACTGCGGCGAGGCCGCCACTCCCCGGACTCGACCTCGACGCCGCGAACCGCGCCCGGCGTTCCGTCCCCCGAGCCGGCGGCGGCGGATCCCGAAACGGTCCCGCCAGACGAGATCGACGCCAGTCCCGACCCCGGCTCCGAGCTCGTCGTCGCCCTGCTCCTGCTGGCCGCCGCGCTCGCCTTCCTCGGCTTCGTCGCCTTCTACGCGATCGACGACGACACCCAGCTGCTCGGCCTCTGCGTCGGCCTCGGCCTGCTGCTCGCCGGTGCCGCCTCGGCGCTCGCCGGCAAGCGGGTGGTGATCGAGGAGAAGACCAGCGACGACTACCACGAGTACGGCGACCAGGAGGAGCGGCGCGAGGTCGAGAACCTGCTGCTCGAGGGCAAGCTCGGGGTCACCCGGCGCCGGCTGCTTTTCTCCTCGCTGGCGGTGGTCGGGGCGGCGCTGGGCGCGGCGGCGGTCGCTCCGCTCGCCTCGCTCGGGCCGACGGTCGGAGGGAGGGTCTACGAGACGCCGTGGGCCAGGGGCAAGCGGGTGGTCGACGAGCAGGGGTCGCCGATCGCCGTCGACGACATCGGCGAGGGCGAGTTCCTGACCGGCTTCCCGGAGGGCGCCAGCCTCGACGACCTCGGAGCGCCGCTGATCCTCGTCCGCCTCGCCGAGGAGCAGCTCGAGCTGCCGCCCGACCGCGCCCACTCGGCGCCGCACGGGATCGTCGCCTACTCGAAGATCTGCACTCACGCCGGCTGCGCGGTCTCGATGTACCGCTACCCGAGCTTCGAAGAACAGCAGCTTGGGCCGGCGCTGGTCTGCCCCTGCCACTACTCGACCTTCAACCCCGCCGACGGCGGCTCGGTCGAGTTCGGACCCGCCGGCCGTCCCCTCCCTCAGCTGCCGCTGCGGGTCGCCGCCGACGGCGGCCTGGAAGCGGCGGGCGGCTTCTACGAACCGATCGGCCCCTCCTACGGGGGGATCCGCGAAGACCCCCGGGGCAAGGCGTGATCCGGCGTGGCGTCAGGGCGCTAGACGAACGGCTCGGCGCGGCGCCGGCGCTGCGCAGGAGCCTGCGCTACGTCTTCCCCGACCACTGGACGTTCATGCTCGGCGAGATCGCCCTCTACTGCTTCGTCGTCCTGGTGGTGACGGGGATCTTCCTCACCTTCTATTACGTCCCCAGCGAGGCGAAGGTCACCTACCACGGCGGCTACCTGCCGCTGCGCGGGGTCTCGATGGGCGAGAACTTCGCCTCGGTCATGCAGATCAGCTTCGACGTGCCGGCCGGGCTGCTGATCCGCCAGACCCACCATTGGGCTGCCGACGTCTTCGTCGTCGCGATCGTCCTGCACCTGCTGCGGATCCTGCTCACCGGCGCCTACCGCAAGCCGCGCGAGCTCAACTACTGGGTCGGGGTGACGATGCTCGGCCTGGCGATCTTCGAGGGCTTCCTCGGCTACTCGCTGGTCGACGACCTGCTCTCCGGGATGGGGCTGGCGATCGCCTACGCGGTGGCGATGTCGGTGCCCTTCGTCGGTGCGCCGCTGGCCTTCCTGATCTGGGACGGCGAGTACCCGGGCAGCTCTTCCTTCTGGCCCCGGCTGGAGATCATGCACGTCCTCCTGGTCCCGGTCGCGATCGGCGCCCTGCTGGCGCTGCACCTGGGGCAGATCGTGCGCCAGCATCACACCCAGTTCCCGGCCGAAGGCTCGGAGCGCAGGGTGCGCGGGACGCCCGCCTGGCCCGGCTACGCCCTGCGCTCGGTCGGCCTGCTGCTGGTCGTCTCCGGCGTCCTCTTCCTGCTTGGCGGGCTGGTCCAGATCAACCCGATCTGGCAGTGGGGACCCAATGAGCCGTACCTCTCGACCAACGGCGCCCAGCCCGACTGGTACGTCGGCTGGCTGATCGGGGCGCTGCGGCTGATGCCGCCGCTGGAGGTCCAGCTCGGCAGCTTCACGGTCGTCCCCTCGCCGTTCTGGGGCGGGGCGCTGTTCCCGCTGATCGTCTTCGGCGTCCTCTACGCCTGGCCGGCCCTGGCCCGCCGCCTGGTCGACGACCGCCGCCGCCACAACCTGCTCGAGCGGCCGCGCGACAACCCGAAACGGACCGGGCTGGTGCTCGCCTTCGTGGTCTGGGTCTTCATCGTCTTCGCCGCCGGGGCGACCGACCGCCTCTACTTCCGCTCCTTCATCTCCTACGAAGGCCAGGTCTGGTTCTTCCGCGGCCTCACCCTGCTGGCGCCGTTCGTCGTCTATTTCGCCAGCAGGCGGGTCTGCGAGGAGCTGCGGGTCCGCGAGGGCCACCCGCTGCGCGGCTGGCAAGGATCGGTGATCCGCCGCGGCGAGCGGGACGGCTTTGAGGAGGTCCGGGCGCGGGACGGTTGAGCGTCCTTCCGTTCAGGCAACCCGGATCTTCCCCGGTTCGCCCGCGACGAGAGCGCCGATCCGGGTGCCGGCCATCGCCGCACCCGGCGGCACCGCGGCGAGCAGGCCACCCGAGGTCATCGCGTCGCTGAGCAGGTCACGGCGCGGCGCCGGCACCCCCTCGGCCCAGCTCGTGAAGCTCTCCGCCTCGGCCGCGTTGCGGGCGCTGCCGCCGGCCCGGGCGCGACCCGACTCGGCCAGCTCCAGCGCTCCCGGCAGCGCCGGTACCGCGGCAGCGTCGATCTCCGCCGCCAGCCCGCTCGCCGCGCAGAGCTCGTGCAGGTGGCCGAGCAGACCGAAGCCGGTGACGTCGGTCAGCGCGCGGGCGCCGGCCGCCCGCGCCGACGCCGCCGCCTCGGCGTTCAGCGTCGTCATCGCCTCCACCGCGGCGGCGACGGATGCCGGCTCGCCGATTCCGCGCTTGGCGGCGGTGGTGATCAGGCCGCCGCCGAGCGGCTTGGTCAGGTACAGCTCGTCGCCGGGACGGCCACCGGCCGCCGTCAGCACCGCGTCGGGATGAACGGTGCCGCTGACCGCCAGCCCGTACTTCGGCTCGGGGTCGTCGATCGAGTGGCCGCCGCCGAGCGCGACGCCGGCCGCCGTCAGGACCTCGGCGCCGCCGCCGAGAATCTCGGTGAGCACCTCGTCCCCGAGCTCGGCGAGCGAGAAGGCAACCAGGTTGAGCGCCAGGATCGGGGTCGCGCCCATCGCGTAGACGTCGGAGAGCGCGTTGGCGGCGGCGATGCGGCCGAAGTCGCGCGGGTCGTCGACGATCGGGGTGAAGAAGTCGACCGTCTGGACCAGCGCCAGGTCGCCGCTCAGCCGGTAGACGGCGGCGTCATCGGCCGGGTCGAGGCCGACCAGCAGATCCGGGTGCCCGTTGGGCGGCAGCGAGGCGCGAAGGCGGGCGAGATCGGCGGCGCCGATCTTGCAAGCGCAGCCGGCGCCGTGGGACAGTTCGGTCAGACGAGGTTGCGCGCGCTTTTCGGCCACCGCGGCCAGGGTAACCGGGTACATCACGCTTCAACTAACCGGGGGATCGCCATCGAAACCGAGAAACCGACGAGCGAGTCGAGGTCCCGCCTGCGCTCGCTGCCGGCCGTGGAGCGCCTCGCCGCGCGGCTGGAGGGGCCGCGCCCGCTGGCGGTCCAGGCGGCCCGGGCCGAGGTGGAGCGGGCGCGCGATGCGGTGCTCGCCGGCGGCGAGGCAGCGGGGGAGGAGGTGCTGCTCGCCGCCGCCGCGGCGCGGCTGGACGACCTGCGGCGGCCGAGCCTGCGGCGGGTGATCAACGCCACCGGGGTCGTCCTCCACACCAACCTCGGCCGGGCGCCCCTGGCCCCGGAGGCGGTCGCCCGGGTCGCCGAGGTCGCCACCGGCTACAGCAACCTCGAGTACGACCTCGGCGCGGGGCGACGCGGCAGCCGCGGTGCCCACGTCGATGCCCTGCTGCGCGAGCTGTCCGGCGCCGAGGCGGCGCTGGCGGTCAACAACAACGCCGCCGCGGTGCTGCTGGCGCTCTCGGCGCTGGTCGGCGACGGCGAGGTGCTGGTCAGCCGCGGCGAGCTGGTCGAGATCGGGGGTTCCTTCCGGATCCCCGACGTGCTCGCTCAATCGGGGGCGATGCTGGTCGAGGTGGGGACGACGAACCGCACCCGGGTCGGCGACTACGCGGCGGCGATCGGCGAGCGGACGCGCGCGATCCTCCACGTCCACCAGTCGAACTTCCGCATCGTCGGCTTCACCACGCAGCCCCAGCCGGGCGAGCTGGCGGCGCTGGCGCGCGAGCGCGGGCTGGCGATGATCGACGATCTCGGCTCGGGGGCGCCGGAGGCGGTCCACGATGAGCCGACCCTGGCCGCCGCGGTGGCCGCCGGCGCCGACCTCGTCTGCTGCTCCGGCGACAAGCTGCTCGGCGGCCCGCAGGCCGGGCTCCTCGCCGGGCGCCGCGAGGCGGTCGAGCGCTGCGGCCGCCATCCCCTGGCGCGGGCGCTGCGGCTCGACAAGCTGCAGCTGGCGGCGCTGGAGGCGACGCTGCGCGCCTACCGCGAGCGCGGCCGGGCGGCGCTGCCGGCGCTGGCGATGATCGACGCCGGCGAGGAGGAGCTGGCGGCGCGGGCGCGGCGCCTGGCCGAGGCGATCGGCAAGAGGGCCGCGGTCGGCCGCGATAGCGGTGCGCCGGGCGGGGGCTCGCTGGCCGAGGTGGAGCTGGAGGGGCCGGTCTGCCTGGTCGAGCCGGGGACGGTTGGCGCCGAGGAGCTGCTCTCGCGGCTGCGCCGGCACGAACCGCCGGTGGTGGCGCGGATCGTCCGCGACCGGGTCGTCCTCGATCCGCGGACGATCGCCGCCGCGGAGCTGGAGGAGGTCGCCGCGGCCGCGCGCGAGGCGCTCGCTGGCGAGGACGCCCCCGGCGAGGGCTCGGGAGACGCACGGCCGAGATGAGCCCGGCGCCGCTCACGGTTGGCACCGCCGGCCACATCGACCATGGCAAGACGACGCTCGTCCGGGCGCTGACCGGCCGCGACACCGACCGGCTGGCCGAGGAGCGCCGGCGCGGGATGTCGATCGAGCTCGGCTTCGCCGAGCTCGATCTGGGATCGCGGCGCTGCAGCCTCGTCGACGTCCCCGGCCACGAGCGCTTCGTGCGGACGATGGTCGCCGGCGCCAGCGGGATCGACCTGTTCCTGCTGGTGGTGGCGGCCGACGACGGCGTGATGCCGCAGACTCACGAGCACCTGGCGGTGCTGCGGGCGCTCGGGGTCGAGGCCGGGGTGGTCGCGGTGACCAAGATCGACCTGGTCGACCCGGACACGCGCGCGCTGGCCGCCGCGGAGTGCGCCGCGCTCCTGCCGCAAACCCCCGTGGTCCCGGTCTGCGGGCGCAGCGGCGAGGGCCTGGAGGCGCTGCGCGCGGCGCTGGCCGCCGCGGCCGCGCAGGTCGACCGAGCCGACCGAGCCGACCGGGCCCACGGGGCTCTACCTCCACCACCCCCCTGCACTTTGTCACCCTCTGGGTTACAAAGTGCAGGGGGGGCGGTGGGAGCCGAGGACGAGGCGCCCGTCCTGCACGTCGACCGCTCGTTCACGATCGCCGGCCACGGGACCGTGGTCACCGGGACCCTCTGGTCCGGGCTGCTGCGACGCGGCCAGCGGGTCGTCCTGCTGCCGAGCGGCCGGGCGGCGCGGGTGCGCTCGATCGAGGTCCACGACCGTGACCTGGAGACGGCGGAGGCCCGCCAGCGGGTGGCGCTGAACCTCGCCGGCCTGCACCGTGAGGAGATCCGGCGCGGCGACGTGGTGACTGTCGCCGACGGCCCGGTGCGGATGACCTACCGGCTCGACGCTGAGCTGACCGAGGGCGCGGCGGAGATCGCCCGCCAGCGCCGCGTCCAGGTCCACCTCGGGACCCGCGAGGCGCCGGCGCGGGTCGTCGACCTCGGCGAGGGCGCCGTCCAGCTGCGGCTCGAGTCGCCGCTGCTGGCCCGCCACGACGACCGCGTCGTGATCCGCCGCATCGCCCCGCCCTACACCCTCGGGGGCGGCGTGGTGCGCGATCCCTCCCCTCCCCGCCACGGCCCCGGCTGGGATCCCAAGCCACCGAAACCGCAGGAGAACGTCAATGGCGGGCATTCACGCGGTCTCGCGGATCGGGTCGCGCCGACGGCGGCCGAGAATCCGGGCGAGCTGGCGCAGCGGCTGCTCGCCGAGCTGCGGAGCGATGGCGCCAAGCCGAGCGGCGCCGCGGCGCTGGCCGAGCGGGCGGGGGTCGAGCGGCGCGAGGTCGAGGCGGCGCTGAGGGAGCTGGTCGCCGCCGGAGCGGCCGTGCGGGTCAAGCCGGACGTCCTCTACCCCGCCGCGACCTACGCCCGGCTGCGGGAGGCGATCGTCGCTCTCGCCGAGCGCCAGGGCTCGGTCAGCCTCGCCGAGGCACGGGACGCGCTCGGCCTCAGCCGCAAGTACGCCCAGGCTCTGCTCGAGCACCTCGATGGCGAGAAGGTCCTGCGCCGCGACGGCGAGCGCCACTACCCCCGGGGCCCTGCCCGCCGATAACTTCAGCCTGGGGCGGCAGGGGTCTGGTGGCCCATCTGGCCTTCAAAGCCAGCAGGGCGGTGCAGCCCACCGCTTGGAAGGTTCGATTCCTTCGCCGCCTCGTCGCCGTTGGCCCGCCACTGCCTCGAGCCCGCGTGAAGCTGTGGCACACTGGGTAGTCGGGATGGAGAGGTACCGGTACCGGGAGGTCTGGCCATGATCAGTGCCTGGAAGCTGCCGTTGATCGTCGGGGCGATCGCCATCGTGATCGTCGGCGGCTTCGCCCTCGGCGGAGCGGGCACGGGACTGGCGATGGGCGGCCTCTGCGCCGGCTCGATCGTCTTCCTGGCGGCGCGCAAGCCGCCACGCGCGCCGATCGTGCCGCCGCTGGCAGGCGATCCGCGCCGCTATGTCCTGCTGATCCTCGCCGTCGCGCTCGAGGAGCCGGGGATGGTCGAAGCGGCCGTCCGGGCGACCGCCGCGGACGATGCGGACCTGCTGGAGCCGGAGGTCCTGTTGCTCGCCCCCTCCCCGACCACTCTGCTCGAGCGCTGGACCTCGGACGTCGGCCCCGGCCGGGAACGGGCGCAGCGCGACCTCGTGGTCAGCGTCGGAGCGCTCGCCGCGGCCGGCATCGCGGCGCGCGGCCAGGTCGGCGACGACGACCTCGTGCAGGCGGTCGAAGACCAGCTGCGCAGCTTCCCGGCCACCGAGGTGGTGCTCGCCGAGGGCGACGGCAGCGTCGAGGAGAGCCAGGCGTCCGACCTTGCGGCAAGGCTCGCGGTCCCGCTCCGCCGCCTGCGTCAGGCCGGGCCACGGTCGCCGAGCCAGCTCAGGCGCCGCTCCCATCCCGGGCGATCCGATCGCGCTGGATTCGCACGGTCTGAGTCGGGTCCTCGGCGGAGTTGAAGCCGGCTTTGAAGACCGACCAGCGCTTGCAGACGGCGCCGGCCAGCAGCAGCGCCCCGCCGGCGGCGGAGAGGTCGCGCCTGCCCCGGCCGGCGGCCAATGCCGCCGCGCCGGCGGCGCTCAGCGCCCGCGAGGCGTGGCCGAACCTGCCCGCGGCGCCCTGCTTGTAGGCGTCGGCGAGCGGGCCGAGGCGTTTGTGCATCACCGCGGTCGCCGCCTCCTCGAAGACGACGGCCGAGATCGCCAGCGCCCGCGCCGGCTCGGCTTCGTCGTCGGGGACGGTCAGCAGGGCGGCCCCGGCGGCGCTCGCGGTGGCACTGGAAGCGAAGACGAAGGGCATCTCCCAGCGAGCCTCCGACCAGGCCGGGATCGCGCTGTTGGTGATCAGCGAGGCGGTGTAGGTGGCGAGCGGCGCGCCGAGCGCCGCCGCCGCAATCTCGTGCGCGCCGCCGCGGCGCCGCGGCGCCAGCAGGTTGAGCGCCGCGGCGTAGCTGGTGCTGGCACCGTTGGCCGCCAGCAGCCAGGCGCCGAGGCTCATCGGCGAGGTCACCTTGACGACCCGCAGCATGTTGAGAAAGCGCGACGGTTTGCCGAGGTCTTTGATCAGCAGCACCGGGCTGGCGGTGACGCCGACGAAGGCCCCGGCCCAGGCGCGCCGCGCGAGGCCGCGCCGGCCGGCGAAGGTCGCCGCCGCCGCCAGCACCGAGGAGGCGCCGGCGAGACCGCCGAAGAAGAAGTAGAAGGGGATCTCGGGCTTCCAGACGGGCGGCTTGACGATCGGCCGGCCGTAGTAGGTCGTCGGCTTCTCCGGTGGAACCAGCCGCGTTTCCGCCCGGCTCATCGCCGCCCCCCGAGGAACGCCGCGCCGATCCCGGCCAGCATCGCCCCCGCCGCGGCCAGGCCGGCCGCCCAGGCCTTCGGCGCGTGCCGGGTCGGCACCACCGGATCGGGCGGCAGGCGGTAGGTCTCCGGCTCGTCGAGCAGGAGGAAGAAGGCGCCGAAGCCGCCGACACCATCGTCATCTGAGGAGCCGTAGAGACGCGCCTCCTCGCGCCCGCGCTCGCGCAGCAGGGCGACCCGCCGCTCGGCCCGCCGGCGCAGCTCGGCCAGGTCGCCGAACTGGATCGAGTCGGTCGGGCAGGCCTGCGCGCAGGCGGGTTCCATGTCCTCCTTCAGCCGGTCATAGCAGAGGGTGCACTTCCAGACCCGGCCGTCTTCCTCCCGCTGGTCGAGGACGCCGAAGGGGCAGGCGACGACGCAGTATCCGCAACCGTTGCAGATGTCCTCCTGGACCACCACGGTGCCGAACTCGGTGCGGAAGATCGAGCCGGTCGGGCAGGCGTCGAGGCAGCCGGCCTGCGTGCAGTGCTTGCAGACGTCGCTGCTCATCAGCCAGCGCAGGCCGTCGCCGTCGCGGTGGGTCTCGAGGCCCTCCTCGAGCAGGCTCTGCTTCGCCGCCTCCTGGACCCAGGAGTCCGGCGCCGCCTCCTCGACCCCAACCGGCAGCCGCTGCTCGATGAAGGCGACGTGGCGCCAGCGGTCGGCCCCGAGTTCGCCGCTGTTGTCGTAGGACGTGCCCCGGAAGCCGAGGTTCTCCGACGGCACCTGGTTCCACTCCTTGCAGGCGACCTCGCAGGCCTTGCAGCCGATGCAGACCGAGGTGTCGGTGAAAAAGCCGACCCTCGGCTTCGCCTCCTCGCCGTAGGTCGAGGGCCAGGTCGGGGTGTCGACGACGTAGAAGCTCATTGCGGCGCCTCCCCGCCGACCGCCTTCGTCGTCCCCGACCCCGCCCGCTCGCGGTACTCCTCGACGAACTCCAGCAGCGCCGGGCCGCGCGGCCGCCTGCCCGGCACGATGTCGCAGGTCGCCGCCTTCACCTCCTGGATGTGGACGTTGGGGTCGAGCGCGAAGGGGAAGAGGTCGTTGGCCGAGTCGCCCTTGGCGATCCCCCGATTGCCCCAGTGGTAGGGCAGTCCGACCTGGTGGACGACCCTGCCGTCCACCCGCAGCGGCACCAGCCGCTCGGTGACCAGCACCCGCGCCTCGATCGCCGTGCGCGAGCTGACGATCGTCGCCCAGCCGCCGTGCTCGAGCCCGCGCTCCGCCGCCAGCTCGGGGCTGACCTCGCAGAACATCTCCGGCTGCAGCTCGGCCAGCACCGGCACCGTGCGGCTCATCCCGCCCGCCGTGTGGTGCTCGGTCAACCGGTAGGTCGTCATCACGAAGGGGAAGACGCCGGCCCCCGGCTCGCCGTCGGTCGGGTTGTAGGGATTGTCGGGGCGCCGGTAGGTGTCGCGCACCGGGTTCGCCTGCTGCCCGTAGAGCGGGTTGGTGAACGGCGACTCGTGCGGCTCGTAGTGGGTCGGGAAGGGTCCGTCGACGATCCCGTTGGGGGCGTAGAGCCAGGCCCGCCCATCGCCCTGCATGATGAACGGCTCGTCGCCGCGCAGCGCCTGCTGGGCTTCCGCATCTTCGGGCGGGATGTAGTCGGGGCGCTTGTCGGGGCTGAAATCGGGCACGTCCTCGCCGGTCCATTCTTCTTCGGACTCGTCCCACCAGACGTAGCGCTTGCGCTCCGACCAGGGCTTGCCCGCCGGGTCGGCGGAGGCGCGGTTGTAGATGATCCGCCGGTTCATCGGCCAGGCCCAGGCCCATTCCGGCGCCACCCAGCTCTGTTCGTGGCCCGGCTTGCGCCGCGCCGTCTGGTTGACCCCGCCGGCGAAGCAGCCGGCGTAGATCCAGCAGCCGCAGGAGGTCGAGCCGTCGTCTTTCAGCGGCAGGTAGTCGGACAGCGGTTCGCCGTCGGAGTCGAAGCCGTTGATCTCCTTCAACACCGCCTCGGCCGAGGGCTCCATGTCGGGCCCGACCGTCGGGTAGTCCCAGGTGAGGTCGAGCAGCGGCCGGTCGCGCGGGTCTTCGGACCCCTCCAGGCGCTCCCTCACCCTGCGCCCCAGGTGGTACATGAACCACAGCTCCGAGCGCTGGTCCTCGACCGGCTCCACCGCCCTGTGGTGCCACTGCAGCAGCCGCTGGGTGTTGGTGAAGCTGCCGTCCTTCTCGGTGTGGGCGGCGGCCGGCATCAGGAAGACCTCGGTGTCGATCCGCTCGGTCACCAGCTCGCCGCTCTCGATCTCCGGCGATTCCTTCCAGAAGGTCGCGGTCTCGATCTCGCTGAAGTCGCGGACGACCAGCCATTTCAGCTTCGCCAGCGCCAGCCGCTGCAGCTTCGAGTTGGCCGAGCCGACCGCCGGGTTCTCTCCCATCACGAAGTAGCCCTGGAGGTTGTTGTCGGCCATCTCGACGACCGTGCGGTAGTGCGAATGGTCTTTGTCGATCCGCGGCAGGTAGTCGAAGCAGAAGTCGTTTTCCGGAGTGGCCGCCGAGCGCCACCAGGCCTTCAGCAGGCTGACCATGTAAGCGCGGGTGTTGCCCCAGAAGCCGGTCGGCGGCGCGTTGCGTTCGACGTAGAGGTCGAGGCCGGTGCGCTTGTGCGCGTGCGGCATCGGCAGGTAGCCGGGCAGGATGTTGAACAGGGTGGGGATGTCGGTCGAGCCCTGGATCGAGGCGTGGCCGCGCAGGGCGAGGATGCCGCCACCGGGGCGGCCGATGTTGCCGAGCAGCAGCTGGACGATCGCCGCCGCACGGATGTACTGGACGCCGACCGAGTGCTGCGTCCAGCCGACCGCGTAGCAGAAGGCGCTGGTGCGGTCGCGGCCGGAGTTGTCGCAGAGCGTCCGCGCCACCTCGAGGAAGGCCTCCCCCGGCACGCCGCAGACCCGCTCGACCATCTCCGGCGTGTAGCGGCGGTAGTGGTGGCGCAGCAGCTGGAAGACGCAGCGGGGGTCTTCGAGGCTCTCGTCCTCGTGGGGCGGCTCGCTCTGGTGCAGTTCGCCGCCGTGGGCGCCGTGGGCCTGCTCACCTTCGGCCTCGCCGAACTCGCGTTCGCCGGCCGAGGCACCCATCTCCATCCCCCTGTACTGCCAGGACACGCGGTCGTATCGGCCGGCCTCCCGGTCCAGGCCGGAGAAGATGCCGTCGAGGTCCTCGGCGTCGCGGAAGTCCTCGCTGACGATCGTGCGGGCGTTGGTGTAGGCCTGCACGTACTCGCGGAACTCGCGCCCGTTCTCGAGGATGTAGTTGACGATCCCGCCGAGGAAGGCGATGTCGCTGCCGGCGCGGATCGGCACGTGCAGGTCGGCGAGCGCGCTGGTCCGGGTGAAGCGGGGGTCGACGTGGATCACCTTGGCGCCGCGTTCGCGCGCCTCAACCACCCACTGAAAGCCGACCGGGTGGCACTCGGCCATGTTCGACCCCATGATCACGATGCAGTCGGAGTTCTGCAGGTCCTGCTGGAAGGTGGTCGCGCCACCCCTGCCGAACGACGTCCCCAAACTGGGGACGGTGGAGGAGTGTCATACGCGCGCCTGGTTCTCGATCTGCACCGCGCCCATCGCGGTGAACAGCTTCTTGATCAGGTAGTTCTCCTCGTTGTCGAGGGTGGCGCCGCCGAGGTGGGCGAAGCCGAGCGTGCGGTTCAGCTTGGCGCCGTCGCGTTCGTCCTGCCAGCCGGCCTCGCGGGCTTCCAGCACCCGGTCGGCGATCATCTCCATCGCCCGCTCGAGGTCCAGCTCCTCCCACTCGGTGGCCCCCGGCCGGCGGTACTTGACCTTCTTCAGGCGCGTCGGGTTGTTCACCAGCTGCTCGGAGGCGGCGCCCTTCGGGCAGAGGCGGCCGCGGGAGATCGGGCTCTCGGGGTCGCCCTCGATCTGGATCACCCGGTCGTCCTTGGCCCAGACCCGCTGCCCGCAGCCGACCGCGCAGTAGGGACAGACCGACTTCACCATCCGGTCCGCTTCGGCCGTTCGCGGCCGCAGCTCCCGCGAGCGGCGCGATTGCGCCGCTCTGCCGCGGGCGGTCGCGTCGCCGCCGAGCTGGCGCAGCAGCGCGGGCATCTCCATGGCCGGACGTTACCCCCGGGCAGCGGCGTCAAACGGCGCTGGCTCAGGCGCCAGGCTCGACTGGTAGCCCTGGTCGCAGGTCAGGATCGCGGCGGCGCGCCTGGCCTGCCAGGCCAATCCGCTGCTCTCCGCCCTCGCCCCGACCGCCGATCCGCCGCCCACGGCCCGTTCGTCACCCGCTTCCCCAAAGGACAGGGGGCGTCCACACGCGAATGGATGTCGCGGCGCCCGACCGAGCGACGGGGCAACTAGGACTCGAACCTAGAATCGCCGGTTTTGGAGACCGGTGCCTTACCAATTTGGCCATTGCCCCAGGGACCTGATCGTAACGACCGAACGCCCAGTCGGCGACGGCGCTGAGCCCGCGGCGCCTGGCGTCGGGAGGAATGCGGGCGGAGGGACTTGAACCCCCACGGGCCGAAGCCCACCAGGACCTAAACCTGGCGCGTCTGCCAAATTCCGCCACGCCCGCGCGAGGCCAATCTTAGGTCGCGCCGAGGGCACCGGTCCCGACGCGCCGGCGGGACTTAACAAGCGAGCAATGCCGCGTGGTCGGCGACAGATTCTATGATCGGCGGCATGGCGGTTGGAGAGGTGAGGCCGGGGTACGAACTCTGGCGGCCGAATCGGGAAGAGGCCGGGTCGGTGACGACCAAGCTGATCATCGTGCTGCTGCTGCTCGCCACCTCGGCGCTGGCGGCATTGGTGACGATCGGCGGCTGGTCTATCCTCAAGGGCGGCGGCGGCATGGGGCTGGTCTGCGCGATCTACGCGATCCTCTACGCCTTCTTCGCCTTCCTCGTCGCCCGCTGGAGCCGCGGCATCCTGCCCGTGGCCGCGGCGCTCTCGATGATCCTGGCGATCTTCTGCGCGGTCGGAGCCGAAAGCTGGTTCGAACGCGACAAGTCGGGCTTCAGCGAAGCCCTCTTCCCCTCGGCCCTGCTCGGCACCCTGGTCATCGTCCTCGGCCTGCTGCAGATCGTCCTCATCGCCTTCGCCCTCTACGGCTTCAACCAGGAGTGGCACGTCGAGGAGGAGCGCCCGATCGGCTCCGGCGAGGACTACGGCGCCGGCGCGCCCGGCGACGGCTCGCCACAGCCGGCCTGAAGCGGCACCGGCCCCGCCAACCGCTCACGCGCGGCGCGCCTGGACCGCGATGCCGGAGGTGGGATTCGAACCCACAAGCCCTTTCGGGCAATCGATTTTGAGTCGATCGCGTATGCCGATTCCGCCACTCCGGCGCTCTCCCTCACGATAAACGGCGCGCCGCCCGCCGGCGCGTCCCGGGGGCGGCAACTAGACTGGCGGCCGTGAACGTATCGGGGGTGGAGATGCTGTGGGAGCCGGCCCCTGAGCGGATCGAGAGCTCGCGGATGACCGCCTTCATGCGCTGGCTGGAGGCCGAGCGCGGGCTCGCCTTCGCCGATTACCAGCAGCTCTGGCAGTGGTCGGTCGACGAGCTGGAGGAGTTCTGGCGGGCGGTCTGGGACTTCTTCGAGGTGCGGGCGGACGGAGACCCGGAGCCGGTGCTGGCCTCGCGGGAGATGCCGGGCGCGGTCTGGTTCCCCAACGCCTCGCTCAACTACGCCGAGCACGTCTTCGCCGGCAAAGAGGACGCCGAGGCGGCGATCCTGCACGCCTCCGAGCTGCGCGAGCTGCGCGAGCTGAGCTGGGGCGAGCTGCGGGCGCAGGTGGCGGCGATGGCCGCCGCGCTTCAGGCGCTCGGGGTGCAGCGCGGCGACCGCGTCGTCGCCTACCTGCCGAACATCCCGGAGGCGGTGGTCGGCTTCCTCGCCGCCGCCTCGATCGGCGCCGTCTGGTCCTCCTGCTCGCCCGACTTCGGCGCCGCCTCGGTGATCGACCGCTTCGCCCAGATCGAGCCGACGGTGCTGCTGGCGGTCGACGGCTACCGCTACGGCGGCAAGGACTTCGACCGAACCGGCGTCGTGGCCGAGCTGCAGGCGGCGATGCCGAGCCTGCGGGCGACCGTCGTCGTCCCCTACCTGAACCCGGACCCCGATCTCTCCGGCCTGCGCGACGCGCGGCGCTGGGACGCCCAGCTGGTCGCCCACGAAGGCGCCGAGCTGAGCTTCGAGCGGGTCCCCTTCGCCCATCCCCTCTGGGTCCTCTACTCCTCCGGCACCACCGGCCTGCCGAAGGCGATCGTGCAGTCGCAGGGGGGGATCCTGCTCGAGCATCTGAAGAAGCTCGGGATCCACGTCGACGCCCACCCCGGAGACCGGCTCTTCTGGTTCACCACGACCGGCTGGATGATGTGGAACTTCATCGTCTCGGGCCTGCTGACCCCGGCGGCGATCGTCCTCTACGACGGCAACCCCGGCTACCCGGATCTCGGCTGCCTCTGGGACCTGGCGGACCGCGCCGGGATCACGATGTTCGGCACCTCCGCCGCCTACATCGCCGCCTGCATGAAGGCCGGCGTCGAGCCGGGGGCGGGGCGCGACCTCTCGCGCCTCACCGCGGTCGGCTCCACCGGCTCCCCCCTC
This sequence comes from Solirubrobacterales bacterium, assembly GCA_036257815.1. Lineage (GTDB taxonomy): Bacteria > Actinomycetota > Thermoleophilia > Solirubrobacterales > 70-9 > VAYN01. Next base: position 32,296 of record DATAEW010000116.1, on the reverse strand, counting down.
TCGCCGGAGGGCTTCGACTGGGTCTACGAGCACCTCGGCGCCGACACCTGGCTGTTCTCGACCAGCGGCGGCACCGACGTCTGCACGGCGTTCGTCGGTGGCGTCGCCACGCTGCCGGTCTACCGCGGCGAGCTGCAGGCGCGGGCGCTCGGTTGCGCGGTCGAGGCCTGGGACGAGGACGGCCACCCGGTGGTCGAAGAGGTGGGCGAGCTGGTCGTCGCCAAGCCGATGCCCTCGATGCCGATCTACTTCTGGGGCGATCAGGACGGCAGCCGCTACCGCGAGAGCTATTTCGAGATGTTCCCCGGGATCTGGCGCCACGGCGACTGGATCGAGATCACCGAGCGCGGCACCGCGGTGATCTACGGGCGCAGCGACTCGACGATCAACCGCGGCGGCATCCGCATGGGGACGAGCGAGATCTACCGCGCGGTCCTCTCGATCGACGAGATCGTCGACGCGCTGGTGGTCGACCTTCCGAAGCCCGGCACCGACGGCTGGATGCCGCTGTTCGTCGTCCTCCGCGAGGGACTCGAGCTGGACGAGCGGATGCCGCGGGAGATCGCCCGGCGGGTGCGCGAGCGCTGCTCGCCCCGTCACGTCCCCGACCAGGTGTTCCAGATCGCCGAGGTGCCGCGGACTCTGAGCGGCAAGGTGCTCGAGGTGCCTGTGAAGCGGATCCTCATGGGGACCGACCCGGCGAAGGCGGTGAGCCGCGACTCGCTCGCCAACCCCGCGGCGCTCGACTACTTCGTCGCGATGGCGGCCGAGCTGACCGTCTGAGCGAGCGCCTCCGGCGCGCTCAGCGGTGCCAGTCGACCGGCCCTGCCCGCAGCACGTGGGCGCCGAGCGGCCGGCCGAGCACCGCCTGGACCGCGCGCGAAGCTTGAAGCAGCTTCGGCAGCTCGATCCCCGTCTCGACCCCCATCTCGTGCAGCATCGAGACCACGTCCTCGGTCGAGACGTTGCCGGTCGAGCCGGGCGGGACCGGGCAGCCGCCGAGCTCGCCGAAGCTCGCCTCGAACGACTCGACCCCCTCTTCCAGCGCCGCGACCACGTTCGCCAGCCCCTGGCCGCGGGTGTTGTGGAAGTGGGCGGTCAGCTCGACGCCCTGCAGGCGCTCGCGCGCGGCGGCGAAGAACTCGTGCACCTGGCGGGGGTTGGCCATCCCGGTGGTGTCGCCGAAACCGACCTCCTGACAGCCGGCGGCGGCCAGCCGCTCGGCCACCTCGAAGACCCGCTCCGCCGGCACCTCGCCCTCGTAGGGGCAACCGAAGGAGGTCGCGATCACGCCCTCGCGCCGCAGACCGGCCTCGCGCGCGCCCTCCAGGGTCAGCTCGAGCCCTTTCAGCGACTCCTCGATCGAGCGGTTGACGTTGTGGCGGTTGTGGGTCTCGGAGGCGGAGAGGAAGACACTCACCTCATCGAACCGGTCGCGCAGCTCCAGCGCCCGCTCGAGCCCGCGCGGGTTGGGAATCAGGACCGAGAAGGAGACCCCGTCGCGGCGCTCGATGCCGCTCAGCACCTCGGCCGCGTCGGAGAGCTGCGGGATCACATCCGCTCGCACGAACGAGGTCACCTCGATCCGCGTCAGGCCGCTCGCCGAGAGCAGGTCGATCAGCCGCACCTTGTCCGCGGTGGCGATCGTCTCCGGCTCGTTCTGGAAGCCGTCGCGAGGGCCGACCTCGCGGATCCTGACGCTGGCGGGAAGCTCGTTCACGAGCCGAAGCTTAGGGGGCGGTACCGGAGAGGGACTCCAGTCCCCGGGGGCCCATCCCGGCAGGGGTTCCGCTTAGCTTTTTCCGATCGCAGTTGACGTGGTGCTCGCGGGCCGCTGGGCGGAAGAAGTACAAGACGCTCCACCCCTGCCGGGATGGGCCCGAGATGCGCCGCCTGCCGGGGTCGGCCCTCTCCAGGACCTGGTCCACCTACTGGGATGGGCCCTCTGTTTCGGTGGCGATCAGTGGGGCTGGCGGCAATGAGCGGGGCTGGCGACGGGTGGCCGCGGCGACCGGGCCTGGGAGGAGGCGCTTGGTTGCCGTGAGGATCGTCAGCACGTGCTCGGGTTCGTAGCGGACCTGCTCGTGGGTGAAGCGCAGGTTGACGAAGCCGGCGGCGGTGTGGGTCTGGTCGCGGAGCCGGTCGCGCGCCTGCTCGGCCGGGGTGCGGTGGTAGCGCAGGCCGTCGGTCTCGACCACCAGGCCCAGCTGCGGCCAGAGGAAGTCGACTTCGAAGCCGTTCACCCAGCAGGCGGTGAGAGGCACCGGCAGGCCCGCCCGGCTGGCAAGTGGCAGGAACCGGCGTTCGAGCTCCTCGCGGGTGAGCCGGAAGGTGCGCCGGTCGAGGATCGCGCGGAGGCGCGCGGCGCCCGGCTCGCCGGGCCGCTTGGCGAGCGCCCGCCGCAATTCGGGCGGGTGAACGAGGTCATATTTGTCCGCTTCGTTGACAGAGCGCTCGATGCCGCGCTGGTCGAGACGTACCGAGAGATCGATCAGGGTCTGGATCGGCGTGGTGACCGGGATGCCTTGCTCAGTTGTTCGGTCGCGCTCCCGCAGCGACCTCCGACGGTAGGTCCGCAGGCCGGGCCGCCGTCTCTGGGAGGAGCTGGGGAGGGAGACCTCGATCGCGCCACGGACCTCGGATCCGATCCGCCAAAGAGCGGCCGCGCTGGAGTGGCTGAGGACCGCGTCCTCACCGCAGGCCAAAACCGCGGCCATCCAGCGCCCATGTCGACCCAGCGACGGCCGGCCCACGGCGTAGACACCGCGGTGGATCCGGTGCAACCGTCCGGTCGCGAGCCGGTGCTCGATCTCCTTCGAGCTGAATCCGAGCCCGAGCAGCTGGCGCCGAGCGAGCACCCCATGCTGCCCCTCGACCAGCCTCCAGACCGACGCATCCCTTCCACCACGAGTAGGCGCGACCATCCCGCCGCCGGGAAAATTCAGCGCACGCTGATCTTTCACCCCCATGGGGGTGATAAGTCAGCGCGCGCTGAATTTTCGCCCCCAGTTTGGAGTCTCGCCGTGTCCGAACGGACCGAGCCCCCGAACTGGGTCGAGGCAGCCCGGGGATCAGACCATGCCGAGGCCGCCGCTGACGCCGAGGGTCTCGCCGGTCACGTAGCTGGCGTCGTCGGAGACCAGGAAGGCGACCGCGGCGGCGACCTCCTCGGGTTGCCCGAGGCGGCCGAGCTGGGTCGAGGAGCGCATCGTCTCGATCACCTTCTCGCCGATCTCGCCGAACTCCTTGGCGCCCATCAGCAGCGGCGTCTCGATCGGGCCGGGGGCGATCGCGTTGACGGTGACGCCGTAGCGGGCGCCCTCGCGGGCGATCGCCTTGGTGAAGCCGATCACCCCGGCCTTCGCGGCCGAGTAGGCGGCCGAGCCCTTGGAACCGACCCGCCCGGCCTCCGAGGAGATGTTGACGATGCGGCCGTAGCCGGCCTCCTGCATCGCCGGCAGCGCCGCGTGGGTGCAGTTCATCACCCCGAGCAGGTTGATCCCGATCACCTTCTGCCACTGCTCGGGCGTCGTGTAGACGAAGAAGCCGAACTCGTCGGTGCCGGCGTTGTTGACCAGGATGTCGAGTGGGCCGCCGGCCGCGGCGACGGCGGCGATGGCCGCCTCGCGATCGGTGACGTCGAGCGCGACGGCGTGGCCGGCAATCCCGCCCGCCACCCGCTCGGCCCCCTCGACGTTGACGTCGCCGACCCAGACCTCGGCGCCTTCGGCGGCCAGCCGGGCGGCGATCGCCGCGCCGATGCCGCTGGCGCCGCCGGTGACCAGCGCCTTGCGCCGCTCCAACCTCACGCTTTTCCCTCCTCCGGTCCCATAACGCGGGCAGCATAGACTGGCGCCCCTCATGCCGGACCTCCCCCCGATCCCGATCGTCGGCGGCACCGGTGCGCTTGGCGCCGGACTGGCGACCCGCTGGGCGGCCGCCGGGGCGCCGGTGGTGATCGGTTCGCGCGTCGCCGAGCGGGCCGAGGACGCGGCGGCGAAGCTCCGCGAGGCGGTCCCCGGCGCCGATGTCAGCGGGCTGCAGAACGAGGAGGCCGCGACGCGCGGCGAGATCGTCTTCCTCACGGTGCCCTTTCGCGCCCAGTCGGAGAACCTAAACAACCTGCGCGGGGCGCTGCGCCCGGGCCAGATCCTCGTCGACTGCACGGTGCCGCTGGCGGCGGCGGTGAGCGGCAAGGCGACCCGCTCGCTCGGCGTCTGGCAGGGGTCGGCGGCCCAGCAGGCGCAGGAGATGGTTCCCGAGGGCGTCACCGTGGTCGCCGCCCTGCACACGGTCGGCGCCCCGACCCTCGCCGACGCCGGCGCCGAGCTCGGCGAGGACGTGCTCGTCTGCGGAGACAAAAAGGCCGACAAGGCGCGCATTGCCCGTTTGATCGAGCTGATTCCCGGCCTGCGCGCGGTCGACGCCGGTCCGCTGGAGATGGCGCGGATCGTCGAGCAGCTGACGCCGCTGCTGATCTCGATCAACAGCCGCTACAGGACGCACGCCGGCATCCGCCTCACCGGGCTGCCGGACGGCGACCACTGGGAGTAAGGACGGTGCGGGTCGCGCTCCTGGCCGGCGGCACCGGCGGCGCCAAACTCGCCGCGGGGATGCAGGAGGAGCTCGGGCCGGACCTCGCGGCGATCGTCAACACCGGCGACGACGTCGAAACGCTCGGCGTCCACGTCTCGCCCGATCCCGACCTCGTCACCTACTGGCTGAGCGGGGAAATCGACGAGGAGCGCGGCTGGGGCATCCGCGAGGACGGCTTCGCGGTCTTCGAGCGCCTCAAGCAGCTCGGGGCGCCGAGCTGGTTCGGCCTCTCCGACCGCGACCTCGCCGCCTGCCTCTACCGGCGCCAGTTCCTCGAGGAGGGCGGTCGCCAGACCGACGCCCAGGCCCAGATCGCCCGCGGCCTCGGGGTCGAGGCGCGGGTGCTGCCGATGTCCGACTCGCCGGTTCGCACCAGGGTGATCACCGAGGCCGGCGCCCGCGGCCTGCAGGAGTACCTGATCCTCGACGGTGGCGCCCCCCAGGTGCTCGGGGTCGAGCTGGAGGGGATCGAGCGGGCCGAGCCGACGCCCGAGGTGCTGGAGGCGATCCGGAGCGCCGAGGCGATCGTCCTCGGCCCCTCCAACCCGGTGATCAGCATCGGCCCGATCCTCGCCGTTCCCGGCATCCGCGAGGCGATCGTCGCCGCGCCGGCGCCGGTGATCGCGGTCAGCCCCTACGTGGCGGGGGCCGTCGTCAAGGGACCGACCGACCGCTTCATGGAAGCGCTGGGGCGACCGACCACGGCGGCCGGCGTCGCCTCGCTGTACGCCGGGCTGATCGAGGCGATGGTCGTCGACGAGGGCGACCCCGACCCGCCCCCGGCCGACGTGCCCACCCTCGCCGCGCCGACCCTGATGGAGGGGGCGAGCGGCCGCGCCCGGGTCGCCCGGCTCGTCCTCGACTACGCCGAGGGGCTCGCCCGGTGAGTCCCGCGACCCAGCCGCCCCGATGAGCGCGACCGCGGTCCTGCCGATCAAGCGCTTCGACGCCGCCAAGCAGCGCCTGGCGATCGGGGTCGACGAGGAGCGCCGGCGGGCGCTGGTCGAGGCGATGGCCGCCGATGTGCTGGGGGCAATCGGCCAAGCCCGGTCGATCGAGCGGACGATCGTGGTCAGCGGCGAGCCGACGATCCAGGAGATCGCGGCGCAGGCCGGGGCCGAGGTCGTCCCCGATCCGTCCGACCGCGGCCACGTCGAGGCGGCGCGCGCCGGGATCGCTCGGGCGGCGGCGCAGGGCGCGGACATCGCGATCCTGCTGCCCGGCGACTGCCCCCTGCTCGACCCGCGCGAGCTGGACCGCCTGCTGACCGGCGTCCCGGCGCCCTATGTCGGGATCGTCCCCGACCGTCACGGCACCGGCACCAACGCCCTCCTGCTCAGCCCGCCGGAAGCGATCGTCCCCGCCTTCGGCGAGGGAAGCTGCGAGCGCCACGTGGACCTGGCGCGCGAGGCGGGCGTACCGTTCAGCGTCGAGAAGCTCGACTCGCTGGGGCTGGATCTCGACACGCCGGCCGACGTGATCGCGCTGACCCGCGAGCTCGAGTCCCGCGGCGGACGGGCACGGCGCACCGCCAGGGTCCTCGGCATATGAGCGAGCTCCGCGTCCTCCCGGTCACCGGCCTGCCGGAGGTGACGGAGGGGACGCGGCTCGGCGAGCTGATCGCCGCGCGGATCGGCCTCACCGCCGGCGATGTCCTTGTGATCTCGCAGAAGGTCGTCTCCAAGGCCGAGGGAAGGCTGCGCCGGCTCTCGTCGGTGATTCCGGGGTCCGAGGCGCGCCGGCTCGCCGCAGTGCTCGGCAAGGAGCCGGCGCTGGTCGAGCTGGTCCTCGAGGAGAGCCGCGAGGTCCTGCGGGCCGAGCGCAGCGTGCTGATCGTCGAGACCCATCACGGGCTCGTCTGCGCCAACGCCGGCATCGACACCTCCAACCTCCCCGACCCCGACACCGTCTGCCTGCTGCCGGAGGACCCCGACGCCTCGGCTCGCCGCATCCGGGCCGAAATCACCCCGACCGTCGCCGTCGTGATCGGCGATAGCTTCGGGCGTGCTTGGCGACTCGGGCAGGCCGAGGTGGCGATCGGCTGTGCCGGCCTGGTCCCGCTCGACGACTGGCGCGGTCGCGCCGACGCCGGCGGGCGCGAGCTGCGGGCGACGGCGATCGCGATCGCCGATCAGGCCGCCGCCGCCGCCGACCTCGTCCGCGACAAGGCCAGCGGGGTTCCGGTGGCGGTGATCCGCGGCCTGGACCGTCACGTCACCGTCGAGGACGGCCCCGGCGCCGCAGCCCTGCGCCGGCCGCGCGAGGAGAGCCTGTTCCGCTGAGCGAGGTCGCTTCCCGCTACCGGCGGTGCAGCGCCTCCTTGACCTTGTCGGTCAGCCTGTCGAGGCCATGCTTGGCCTTGCCGGAGGCGCGGTCGACCTTGCCCTCCCGCTTCAGCTCGTCGTCGTCGGCGAGGCTGCCGGCGGCTTCCTTGACCCGGCCCACGGCCTCGTCCTTGTTGCGCACGTCGTCGTCCATCTCGCTCCCCTTCTTGCTTGGTTCCTGCTGCGTTCGCGTGCCACTTACCCGCAAGCGCGTTGGTCAAGCGGCTCGATCCGCTGCGCGCGGCCCTGCTGTCCCGAGGCGGTCAGTCGAGGGCGACGTCGAGCACGGCGGCGCCCTCGAGGCTGCCGCTGCGGATCGCCTCCAGCGCCCTGTCGGCCTCGGCGAGCGGGAAGACCTCGACCCGGGTCCGCACCGGCACCCGCGGGGCCAGGGCGATGAACTCCTCGCCGTCGCGCCGCGTCAGGTTGGCGACCGAGCCCAGCGTTCGCTCGCCCCAGAGGAGCTCGTACGGGAAGGAAGGGATGTCGCTCATGTGGATGCCGGCGCTGACGATCCGGGCGCCCCTGGCGCTGGCCCGCAGCGCCGCCACCATCAGTGGCCCGGCCGGAGCGAAGACGATCGCCCCGTCCAGCTCCTCCGGCGGCGCCTCCTCCGAGGAGCCTGCCCACTCCGCCCCGAGCGAGCGGGCGAAGGCCTGGGTCGCCTCGTCACCCTCGCGGGTGAAGGCGAAGACGCGCCGGCCCTGGTGGACCGCCACCTGACAGAGGATGTGGGCCGAGGCGCCGAAGCCGTAGAAGCCGACCCGCTCGGCGTCGCCGACCAGATGCAGCGCCCGGTAGCCGATCAGCCCGGCGCAGAGCAGTGGCGCCGCCTGCAGGTCGGGGTAGCCGTCGGGGACCGAAAAGCAGAAGCGCTCGTCGGCGACCGCCAGCTCGGCGTAGCCGCCGTCGACGTCGTAGCCGGTGAACCTCGCCCGATCGCAGAGGTTCTCCCGCCCGCTGGTGCAGTAGCGGCAGCTGCCGTCGGTCCAGCCGAGCCAGGGAACGCCGATCCGCTGGCCGACCGCGAAGCGCTCCGCCCCCTCTCCCGCTCCGGCGACGGTGCCGACGATCTGGTGGCCGAGGACAAGCGGCAGCTTCGGCTCGGCGAGGTCGCCGTCGACGATGTGCAGGTCGGTGCGGCAGACGCCGCAGGCGCGAACCGCGATCAGCACCTGATCGGGCCCCGGCTCGGGATCCGGCAGCTCGGCCGCCCTCAGCGGCGCCCGCTGCCGGTCCAGGACCATCGCCCGCATCAGTAGCTCTCGACCACCTCGTACAGGGTGCTCCGCTGGGCCACCGGGCGACCGGCGGCGCGGGCGGCGGCGATCAGCTGCTCGGGCTCCAACCGCACCCCGTGCTGGGAGCCGGCCATCCGCGAGATGTTCTCCTCCATCAGCGTGCCGCCGAGGTCGTTGACTCCCCAGCGCAGCGCCTCGGTCGCGCCCTCCAGGCCCATCTTCACCCAGCTCGCCTGCAGGTTGCGGATCGTCCCGCCGAGGGCGAGCCGGAAGGCCGCGGTGTGCTTGAGGTTGTCCGCCATCGCGATCTCCTCGATCCCGTGCGTGCGGCCGAGCAGCGTGTTGAAGGGGATGAAGCTGAGCGGGACAAACTCGGTGATGCCGCCGGTGCGCTCCTGCAGCGCGCGCACGACCCGCATGTGGCGAGCCAGCTCGCGCGGCTCCTCGATGTGGCCGAACATCACCGTCGAGGTCGAGCGCAGGCCGGCCCGGTGGGAGGCTTCGATGATCTCCACCCAGCGAGCGGCCGGCAGCTTGTTGGGCGAGATGCGCTGGCGCACGCCGTCGTCCAGCACCTCGGCGGCGGTCCCCGGGGTCGAGCCGAGGCCGCACTCGAGCAGGTACTCGAACACCTCGCGCGGCTGCTTGCCGGAGCGCTCGCAGGCCCAGTCGATCTCCATCGGCGAGTAGGCGTGCAGGTGGAGCTGCGGCGCCACGTCCTTGGCGAGGCGCAGCCAGCGCCCGTACTCCTCCAGGGTCAGGTCGGGGTGGATGCCGCCCTGCATGCAGAGCTCGGTGGCGCCGAAGGCGACCGCCTCGCGGATCCGCTCGGCGAAGTCCTCCTCGCTGACCTCGTAGGCGTCGGGCGAGCGCCGCCCCTGCCCGAAGCCGCAGAAGGCGCAGCCGACCACGCAGACGTTGGTGAAGTTGACGTTGCGATTGACGACGAAGGTGACCGTGTCGCCGGCCAGCTCGGCGCGCAGCTCGTCGGCGGCGACCCGCATCTCCTCGATCGCCTCGGGCCGCGTCTCGGCGAACAGCGCCGTCAGCTCGTCCTCCGTCAGCTCAATGCCCTCACGACCCTTCGCGATCGCCTTGCCCGCCAGGTCCGGTGCGAACCGCTCTTCGCTGCGCCGCCCCGAGCCGCGGCGCGGGATGAAGCTCCAGTACTTGAGCTTGATCACATCCAGGACCCCCTGCTCCATCCACTGTGGATCCATGTACTGCGGATACACGCAGAGCCTCTCGGTCAGCGCATATCCCCGAGGCGTCAGCTCCTTGCGCACCTGGTGGGGACTCGGGAACGGCTCCTCGGGCGAGATGTGGTCTCCGTTCGCGGACAGCCCCCCGAGATCGGTCGCCCCCGCTTCCACCAGCTCCGGCCACCAGCCCGACAGGTTCGGCGGAACTTGAATGCCGACATCGGGCATCAACCGTCTGCACTCCTGGATCAGGCGCTTGATGTCCTCGATCGACACGGGAGTGGCCCATGAAGGGAGGGACGGGACACCCTCCGAACGTTTTGCGCGGGAGGAGGGGAGCACCACCGGGGCGTCAGCCGGGAGCACTCCCCCTCGACGAGTTGCGAGTGAGGAGGGTGTCCCGTCCCTCCCCCATTGAGCGCCTGCCGCCTCATCGGCGATATCCGCCACCTCGGCCCCGTAGTAGCGCGGGTGCGGAACGAAGTTCTGCAGGATGATCTCCTGGAGGTGGCCGTAGCGCTCGTGGAGGCGCGCCAACGCTTCTAAGGATTCAATGCGCTCCTGATCCGTCTCCCCTATGCCGAGGAGGATCCCACTGGTGAACGGGATCTTGAGCTGACCGGCGGCCTCGATCGTGGCCAGGCGCTGTGCCGGGTGCTTGGTCGGGCTGCCAGCGTGGACGGTGTCCATCAGGCGCTCGGAGGTCGACTCGAGCATCAAGCCCTGGGAGGCGGTGACCTCGCGCAGGCGGGCCAAGTCCTCCTTGCTGAGCACCCCCAGGTTGGTGTGCGGGAGCACGCCGCGCTCCAAGGCCCGTTCGCAGGCCCAGACGACGTAGCTGGTGAAGTCCTCGTGGCCCCATTCGCTGAGTTGCTTGGCGACCAGCGGGTGGACCTCGGGGCGCTCGCCGGTGAGGACGAGCAGCTCCTTGGTGTTGCGTTTCAGCGCCTCATCGAGTTGACGCTCGACCTCGTCAGGCGCATGAATATGGGCCTGGTGGGTCGCGAAGGCGCAGTACTTGCAGTAGCACTGGCAGGTGCGCGAGAGGGAGAGCGTGAAGTTGCGGGAAAACGTGACCCGGCGCACCGGGGGGAAACTACCGCACGCGCCGAGCGGGCTCGGCGCGTGCGTCCAGCCCTATCTGGAGCCGGCGGAGGTGCCTTTGCCGCTCGCCACTCCCGGCGCCCTCACCCGCTCGGGCGGCTCGGTCGGCGGCAGGCCGCCACGCTCCAGAACGAAGACGAAGACGCCGGCGGCGAGCAGCGAGCCGACGATCGGACCGACCAGGTAGGGCCAGGTGCCGCCCCAGGTGTTGCCGACCAGGGCGGGGCCGAACCAGCGGGCCGGGTTGAAGGAGCCGCCGTCGAGCGGCCCGCCGACCATGACGATGAAGCCCAGGGTGGTGCCGATCGCCAGCGGCGCCCAGTCCTTGAAGCTCTTTTTCGAGAAGACGGCGGCAAGGATCACCAGGACGAGGCAGAAGGTGCCGACCGCCTCGACCACCGAGCCGGCGAAGTTGCCGCTCAGCAGGCCACTGACCTGAGCGGCGCCGTAGTGGCTTGCCCTTCCCTCGTCCAGCAGCAGCCCCTTGGTGAGCAGAGCGCCGAGGACGGCGCCGGAGAGCTGGGCGAGGATGTAGATCACCGCGTCGAGCGGGCTGATCCGCCGGATCGCCGCCGCCGCCAGCGTCACCGCCGGGTTGAAATGACCGCCGCTGACCACGCCGAACATCACGATCAGCCCGAAGAGCAGGAACGCGTGGACCAGCCCGACGACCGCGAAATCCGAGCCGAACTGTGCCTGGCCGCCGGTCGAGACGAAAAGCACGACGACGCTGGTGATGAAGAAGACCAGCAAAAGGGTGCCGATCAACTCAGCCAGATATGCCGATAGACCTCGTTCCTGCACTCTCTCCTCCTCCGATGGCGCCTTTGCGTAAGCGGCGGCAGTCTACCCAGATTCGCCGAATGAAATAGGTTCCCGGGCCGCATGAGACGGGCTGTCGCGCTGCTGGCGGCCGCTGCGCTGCTCGCCGGCCCTGCCGGTTGCGGCGGGGGCGGCGCTGAACCGGGCGCGCCGAGAGGCGCGACGCTCGTGCTCGATTTCACTCCCAACGCGGTCCACAGCGGAATCTACGCCGCCCGGGCGGAGGGCTTCTACGACGACGCCGGCGTCGACCTGCGGGTCCAGCAGCCGGGCGCCTCGACCGACGCGCCGAAGCTGCTCGCCGCCGGACGCACCGAGTTCGCGATCCTCGACATCCACGATCTCGGGATCGCCCGCGAGCGCGGCCTCGACCTGGTTGGAGTGATGCCGATCGTCCAGCGGCCGCTGGCTGCGGTGCTGGCGCGCGCCGATGGCCCGGTCGGCCGCCCGCGCGACCTCGACGGGCACTCGGTCGGCGTCACCGGCCTGCCCTCCGACGAAGCCGTCGTCGACTCCGAGGTCAGCGCCGACGGCGGCGACCCCGCGCAGGTTCGCGAGGTGACGATCGGCTTCAACGCGGTCGCCTCGCTGGCGGCCGGCAAGGTCGACGCGGCGACCGGCTTCTGGAACGCCGAGGGCGTCGAGCTGCGCCGCCAGGGCGTGCCGGTCCGGATCTTCAGGGTGAACCGCTACGGCGCTCCGCCCTATCCGGAGCTGGTCCTCACCACCTCCCGCCGCACCATGGAAAGCGACCCGGAGCTGGTCGAAGCCGTCGTCGCCGCCAGCAGCCGCGGCTATGGCTTCGCCGAGCAGCACCCCGACCAGGCGCTCGCCGACCTGCTGGCGGCCAACGACTCCCTCAACCGGGCCGATCAGGCAGCGCAGCTGAAGGTCCTCCTGCCGGACCTCCACCCCGACCCCTTCGACCCGGCGATCCTCAAAGCCTGGGCCGCCTGGGACCTCGAACACGGCCTGCTCGAACGGCCGCTGGACGTCGGCTCAGCCTTCGAGCAGCCGGTCGACCAGTCGCGGTAGCTCTCGCGCCATCCGCGAGCGCGGCACCACCAGGTCCACCCCCGCCGCCTCGGCCTGCTTGCGCTTCTCGGCGTCGACGTGGGAGTAGTAGCCGAGCACCGGGATCCCCAGCCCGACCAGCGCCTCCGGGTTCTCGGCCTCGAGGTCGGCGACGATCACCTCGGCCCCGTCGAGCGTCGCCTCCTGCAGCGAGCGGGCGAGGATCACGTGATGGCCGGCGGCGGTCAGGGTCGCGTCGACCCGGCTGGCCAGCATCAGATCGTCGGCGACGCTGACGACGTTGGCCACGCCCGACCTCCTCAGAGCGCGCGGCGCTGGCGGAACTCTTCGCGCACGCTCTCCGGGCGACCCCACATCTGCACCACCTCGGAGCGCCCCTCGCGCACCTCGGCGACCCGCATCTCGCCGCTCACGCCCTGCTGGTCGAGTTTCTCGAGCACCCCGCGCACGGTCTCCGCGGCGGCGGCGTGGCCGAAGCTCTGAGCGATCAGCAGCCGCCAGTGCCACTCTGAGCGCGAGTAGACCTGGGCGTTGACCTGGCTGAGCGCGACCGCGGCGTCGATGTACCGGCTCTCGTCCTCGATCCGCAGATCGACCTCCAAATCGGTCCAATCGGGCGGCAAGCCTCCGAGAAGCTCACTGAACTGCGCGGCCAAACTCATCTCCGGAGAAGCCTACCGGTGGCCAAGGGCCTATCCCGGTAGGGGTGGAGCGTCTTGTACTTTTTCGCTGGTGTGGCCCACCGCATGGCTAACCGCGATCCTCGAAAAAGTTAAGCGGAACCCCTGCCGGGATAGGCCCTCGGACCAGGAGACGCTGTGCCCCCGGAAAGGCCCTCAGCCGAAGAAGACCTGGTACAGCAGGAAGACGTTGAGGGCGATGATGAGGGACGCGAGGACGCTGGCGATCGCGGTCAGCCAGGGCGGGTTGACGAGCTCGCCCATCACCTCGCGGCGGCCGGCGATCAGCAGCAGCGGCACCAGCGCGAAGGGGATTCCGAAGGAGAGAACGACCTGGCTGCCAACCAGGGCATCGGTCGGGTTGATCCCGGCAGCCAGGACGACCAGCGCCGGCGTCAGGGTCAGGGCGCGGCGGACGAAGAGCGGGATCCGCCGCCGGATGAATCCCTGCATCACCACCTGCCCGGACATCGTCCCGACCGAGGAGGAGGCGAAGCCGGAAGCGAGCAGGGCGATCCCGAAGACGGTCGCGGACCGGTCGGAGACCAGGGTCTTGAAGCCGTCGTAGGCGCCTTCGATCGAGTCGACGCCGGTCAGGCCGCTGCTGTGGAAGAGCGCCGCGGCGACGATCATCATCGCCAGGTTGACGGCGCCGGCCAGCGAGAGGGCGATGATCACGTCGACCCGCTCGAAGCCGAGGATCTTCCGCTTCTCGCGATCGTCGCGGCCGACCACGCGCTTCTGGGTCAGCGCCGAGTGCAGGTAGATCACGTGCGGCATCACCGTCGCGCCGATGATCCCGGTCGCCAGCAGCAGGCTCTCGGTGCCGCTGAAACCGGGGACGACCAGGTGGCGACCGACTTCGCCGGCGTCGGGGCCGGCGTCGAGCAGCTCGAAGGCGAAGGAGGCGACGACGACGCCGACCAGGACCGTGATCCCGGCCTCCAGCCGACGGAACCCCTTCTGCTGCAGGGCGAGGATCGCGAAGGCGCCGGTGCCGGCGATCAGCCCAGCCGGGAACAGCGGGATTCCGAAGAGCAGGTTGAGGCCGAGCGCGGCGCCGACCACCTCGGCGATGTCGCAGGCCATCGCCACCAGCTCGGCCTGCAGCCAGAGGCCGACCGAGGCGCGGCGTGAGAAGCGCTCGCGACAGAGCTCAGCGAGGTTGCGGCCGGTCGCGATCCCCAGCTTCGCCGACTGGGTCTGGACCAGCATCGCGATCAGGTTGGCGGCGAGGACGACCCAGAGCAGCAGGTAACCGAACTTGGCGCCGCCGGCGATGTTGGTGGCGAAGTTGCCGGGGTCGACGTAGGCGACGGCGGCGATGAAGGCGGGGCCGAGGAAGGGCCAGATCCGGCCGACCCCGCGCGCCTGTCCCTCCAGCGAGCGCCGCGCCGCGGCGGCGACGGCGGCCTCGCCTGGGAGGACGTCTTCGACCGTGGCCTCGGTCGGCGGCGGCGCCGGCTTCACGAACGGCTCCCCTCGCCCGCCGGCGGCGCCAGGCCCGGCTTCGGGGGCACCAGGTCGGGCCCGGGGATCGGCGTCCCGTGCGGGTCGTGGCTCGGCTCCCCGAGCTTCGCCGCGATCAGCAGCTCCAGCTCCTCGGAGATGTAGTGCTCGAGCACCTCGGCCTCCTCGTGCACGTGGTCGCGCGGCATCCCCAGCGCCTCGGAGAGGTAGGCCTCGATCAGCCGGTGGTGGCGGATCACCTCCAGGGCCACGCGCTCGCCCGTCGCGGTCAGCCGCGCGCCCTTGTAGGGCACGTAGTCGACGAGGCCGAGCTCTCCCAGCCGCTTCAGCATCGAGGTGGCGGTGGCCGGAGTGACGCCCAGCCGCTGCGCCACCTCGCCGTTGGCGACAGGCCCCTCGCGATCGCCGGCGATCGCGTAGATCGCCTTCGCGTAGTCCTCGATCGCCTGCGTGGTCGCCTCCGGTTTCGACACGTCTAAATCAGAGTTTGACAGATCTAAAAGACGATGCGGCGCGCCTCCTAGAATCCAGGCATGCCGGAGACGACGGTGGAGCTCGACGCCCAGTACCGCCAGCTTCGCGAGGAGTGCGGCCTGCTCGACCGCTCCGCGCGGGGCAAGCTGCTGGTCACCGGCTCCGATGGCGCCGAGTACCTGCAGGGCCAGCTGACCAACGACGTCGAGGCGCTGGAGCCGGGCGACGGCCTCTACGCCGCCCTGCTCGACCGCAAGGGCCATATGCAGGCCGACATGCGCGTGCTGCGCCCCAGCGCCGGGGAGATCTGGCTCGACACCGAGCCCGAGGCGCGCGAGGCGGCGCTGCGGCACCTGAGCATGTACTCGATCGGCCGCGACGTCGCGATCGGCGACGTCAGCGAGGAGCGGGCGATTCTCTCGCTGATCGGGCCGCGCGGCGCCGAGGTCGCGGGGACGCCGCCGCTGCCGGAGAACGCCTGTGAAGCCTCCTCGGTCGCCGGGGCCGAGTGCCTGGCGGCCGGGACCCGGGACGGGATCGACCTGATCGCCGCGGTGGCGGAGGTCGACCGGCTGCGCGAGGTGTTGCTCGCGGCGGGCGCCGTCGAGGTCTCGCCCGAGGCGGCCGAGATCGTGCGGATCGAGGCCGGCGTGCCCCGCTTCGGGAGCGAGATGGGGACGGAGACGATGCCCGCCGAGGCGGGGATCGTCGAGGCCGCCGTCAGCTTCACGAAGGGCTGCTACATCGGCCAGGAGACCGTCGCCCGCCTCCACTACAAGGGCAGGCCGAACCGCCACCTGCGGGGCCTGCGGATGAGCGCTCCGGCGGCGCCAGGGGCGCCGCTGCGCCTCGGCGAAAAGGAGGTGGGGCGGCTCGGCAGCGTGGCGGTCTCCCCCGCCTTCGGCCCGATCGGACTGGCGATCCTGCGCCGCGAGGCCGAGCCGGGCGACGAGCTGGCCGTAGGTGAAGATGGCGTTACGGCCGCGGTCACCGACTTGCCCTTCAGTTAGATTCAGCCGCGAATGGCCGGTGGGAGAGTTAGACGGTCGCTTGCGCGACCCAGGGCGGCGGTGGCATGTGCGCTGGCGCTGGCGGCGCTTGCCGTGACCGGGTGCGGCTCCTCGAGCCACCCCAACGAGCCCCGGCCGGCGGAGCCGACCCGGGTCAGCGTCACCCTCACCAACCACGGCGTGATCGTGCAGCCGACGCGGATCGCCTTCGGGCCCGAACCCCACCAGCAGATCCCGCAGAACCAGAACCACCCCCAGCCGCCGATCGAGACCAAGCGCCCGCTCGACGTGGTCTTCGTCGCCGCCAACCAGACCGCCGCCGACACCCGGCTCTTCGTCGACGGCGGCGCCGAAATCGAATCCGAACCGGTTCTCGCCCACAGCCCCGGCACGATCGAGGCCGAACTCCCGACCGGCACCTACCGGATCACCGCCGAAGGCATCCCCTATTCGCGAGCCAAGCTCGAAGTCGGCCCCTACCGCGCCTCCTCCCAGAACGACATCCTGCAGCCGTAGCGCCCCCGATCGCCAGGGGATCGCCTGGCGCCAGCGGACAGGCTTATTGAGTTAAATTGTCTTGATGGGTAACGGGAGGACCCAAGCAGGCGCTGCCGGCACCGCTGCTCTGCTCGCAGCCTTGGGCTTGGCTGCTTGCGGCTCCTCTGGCGACTCCGCCCCGCCATCGCCGCCACCCGCCCGGGTCAGCGCGGTGCTGACCTCGCACGGTCCAACCGCCGAACCCGAATCGGTCGGCTTCCGCAAGCCCGGCCCACGACGCACACAGGTCCAGCCGCCGGCGAGGCTGGAAGAAAAGCCGCAGACCATTGTCTTCACGATCCACAATCAGCTCGACCACGCCTCGCGGCTGGAGATACACGAAGGCCCATTCGTCAACGACGACGCGAATTCGAACCTCGTACCAGCTCACGGGACCGGCACCTTCAAGACCACCCTCCACGCAGGCATCTACCAGCTGAACGCCGAAAACGTCCCCGCCCAGGTAAACGGCCAGCTCTACGTCGGCTCTTACCGCGGCGGCTGAACGGCCGCCCGCACCGCCGCTGCGAGCGAGGTTTCAGGAGCAGCGTCCCGTCTGGAGCGGCTGCTTGCATGGACGTCGTGACCGTCGCCCTCGCCATCGCCGTCCTCTTGCTGATCGCCGTCGTCGCCCTGCTCGCCCGTGCCCTGGCGAGCCGCCACGCAGAACCGGCAGAGCAGCCCGATCTCGACGCCGCCGTCCAGGAGGCGACCGCGAAGGCCATTGCCGAGGCCATTCCCAGCCTGCTGCAGGCCAACGACGAGGCCCGCAAAGTCGACGCAAAAACGGCGGAAGCGGCGCTGAACGCGCGCCAGGCGGAGATCAAATCGCTGGCGGAGCGAATCGCCCGGGGCCAGGCGAAGATCGAGCAGGAGGTGAAAAGCCGCGGCGAACTCGACCTCCAGACCAAGGCCCTGATCGAGCAGGTGGGGCAGACGGTCGGCAACCTGAATGCCGAGACCGCTGGCCTGAAGAAAGCGCTGCGCCAGCCGCAGACCCGCGGTCAGTGGGGGGAGCTGCAACTGCGGCGTTGCATCGAGATCGCCGGGATGACCGAACACGTGGACTTCGAGCTGCAGGAAACGCTGCGCACCGAGGAGGGCCGGCTTCGCCCGGATGCCCGATTCATGCTGCCCGAAGGCCGCAGCTTCATCGCCGATTCCAAGGTGCCCCTGGACGCCTACCTGGACGCCCAGGAAGCGGAGGTCGAGGCCGAGCGGCGGATTCAGCTCGAGCGGCACGCCCGGCAGGCCCGCGAGCACGTCCGTGCTCTCAGCTCGAAGGACTACCAGGGACAGTTCAAGCCAGGCGAGATGCCTGACCTGGTGATCTGCTTCGTCCCCAACGAGCCCGCCCTGCACGCCGCCTTCGCGGCCGATCCGACGCTTTTCGACTACGCGCTCGAGCGCAACGTCCTGGTCGTCAGCCCCACCTCGCTGATCGGGCTGCTGCGCACCATGGAGCTGGGCTGGCGGCAGGAGAAAATGGTCGCCGAGGCCGCCGAGATCGCCGAGGCAGCGGGCACCCTGCACTCGCGGTTCGCCAAATTCCTCAGCGACTTCGACAGGGTCGGCGGCGGGCTCAGCTCGGCGGCGCGGGCCTACGACGCCGCCGTTGGCTCGATGGAGCGCAGGCTGCTGCCCTCCCTGCGCAAAGTCGAGGGAATGGGCGTCGCCGCGGGCAAGGAGATCGAGCCGCCCGAGCCGCTCGAGATCACGGTCCGCGAGATCACCGCACCGGAGCTGCGCGAGGACGACACCCCGGTGCTCGGCTAGCAGCCAGGCGCTTTTCCTTACCTATGGTTTGGAAAGGCGACTCGCCTCCGGTGGTGTGCGCGGGCTCGCCCCCGCTCATCTAGGATTGCCGGCCAGTTGACCGACGATGCGGAGGAGCCAGTTTTGGCCGTTGACACGAGCGAAATCACGAACCTGAACGTGGAGCCCGGAACCCTGCCGGAGACGATGGCTGCCTGGGTGATCCGGCAGGAGCGCGAGGGGGAACCGAAGGACGCCTTCCAGCTGGAGGAGATCGAGGTCCCCGAGCCCGGCGCCTTCGAGGTGGTCGTGCGGGTGATGGCCGCCGGGGTGAACTTCAACAACGTCTGGGCGGCGCTGGGCAAGCCGGTCTCGGTCTTCGGCTACGGCGACCACCCCGAGTGGGGGCACCACATCGGCGGCTCCGACGCCTCGGGGGTCGTCTGGAAGGTCGGCGAGGGCGTGACCCGGTGGAAACCGGGCGACGAGGTCGTGATCCACTGCAACCAGGCCTCCTACGAGGACGTCGAGGTGCACGGCTTGGACCCGCTGGCCGCGCCGAGCCAGCGGATCTGGGGCTACGAGACGACCTGGGGCTCCTTCGCCCAGTTCACCAAGGTGCAGGCGCAGCAGCTCCTCCCCCGCCCCCGGAACCTCAGCTGGGCCGACTCCTCCGCCTACGGCCTCACCTATTTCACCGCCTACCGGATGCTGATCGACCAGTGCAAGCTGCAGCCCGGCCACAACGTGCTGATCTGGGGCGCCGCCGGCGGCCTCGGCGTCTTCGCCGTGCAGCTCTGCAAGGCGGCCGGCGCCAACGCGGTCGGCGTCGTCTCCTCCGACGAGAAGGGCGAGCTGGTCAAGCAGCTCGGCGCCGTCGGCTACATCAACCGCCGCGAGTTCGGCGAGATGATGCGGACCCCCGAGAACCTCGCCGACCCCGCCGCCGACAAGGAGCGCTTCAAGGCCTCACGCGGCTTCGCCAAGCGGGTCAAGGAGATCCTCGGCGACGCCCCCGACATCGTCTTCGAGCACGTCGGCCAGGCGACCTTCCCGACCTCGGTCTTCGTCGTCAAGCCGTTCGGCAAGGTGGTGATCTGCGGCGCCACCTCGGGCTTCCAGCTCGACTTCGACGTCCGCTACCTCTGGATGCGCCAAAAGCGGATCATCGGCTCGCACTTCGCCAACGCCTACGAGTGCATGCGCGCCAACCAGCTGATGGCGGAGGGCAAGGTCCGCCCCGTGCTCTCGCAGACGATGGGCTTCGACGGCGTGCCGACCGCGCACCAGCTGATGCACGAAAACAAGCACCTGGGCAAGATCTCGATCCTGGTCGGCGCCGAGTCCGAGGACGAGGGCCAGGTCGAGCCCGGGCCCGGGGCGATCCGCGCCGAGGTCGGCGCATGAGCGCGGTCCGAGAGCGAACCGAAAGGGGAATCTGATGGAGGTCTGCACCCTCGACTGGCACATCACGCCGCTGCGGGCCGAACGCTGGCTCGACCTCTGGGAGCCGGCCGCCGCGCGGATGCCCGCCTTCGGGGCGAAGAGCTGGACGCTGACCCGCTCGATCGAAGACCCCCTCCACTTCACGCAGACCAGCGTCTGGGAGAGCCGTTCGGACTTCGAACGCTACTGGTACTCGGAGGAGATCGGCGCCGCCCGGGCGACGATCATCGACCTCCACGACATCCCGCTGCTCCCCGCCTGGCACACGGTGATCGCGGCCGAATAGCGAGCGCTCGCGCTCAACGTCGCGTCCTCGGCAGAACCTCCCAGGCGACGGGCTTCGCCGCGGCGGTCCCAGACCCGGCGACACTCGCCTCGACCGCGAAGCGGTGGCGACCCGGCTCGAGGCGCCGATAGATCTTCGGTGAGCCGCAGGAGCCGAAGCGCGAGCGATCGAGCCGGCAGCGGAATCGGGCGCCGGGAACGTTCGAGCCGAATGCGAAGCGTGCAGTCGGGCTCTTCGTCCGCGCCGGGGGCCGACTGGTGATCCTGACCCGTAGCGGAACCGCAGGTCCGCCACCGGCCACCGGCCCGAGCGCTCCAGACCCTCCCGGTGCGGAATAGAACGCCGTGTAGAGGCTTGGGGCGCCGGCGAACACGGTGTGCGCCGCCGCGCCGCTGTCCGACCAGCGTTCGAACGTGTAGCGCCTTCCTCCGGTTTCATGGACCTGGGGCGCCGAGAGGGTCAGGTGCGAATTCATGATCGCGGTCACCGAGAAGGGCGCGGGACCGGCGAGCTGGCCGGCGACCAGCGGGACGCCGCTGGGGCTCGAGGCGACGGTCAAGGTCACCGGCTCGGCTTTCAATTTCACCTTCGCGGTTCCCGCCAGCCCACGGGAGTCGGTCGCGGTCAACACCAGTTCGACGTAGGACGGGTAGTCGTGGTCGGGTGCGAGGAAGCTCCCCGATTCCACCGCGGGGAAGAGCTGCAGCGGGTGGGCGTGGCATTCGGTGGGGCCGAACGGGCAGTGCAGGAGGCGCGCGTCCCAGTAGAGATGCGTGTAGCGCAGGCTCGCTCCTTCCGCATCTTTGGCCCGCCCGGAGAATTCGATCGTCTGGCCGACGTGCCATTCGAGGTTTCCTTCCGGCGTGAGGATCTCCGCCGCCGGAGGAGCATCGCCGGGATACACGGTGACCCTCGCGAGGCTGGAGTTTCCTTCCGTGTCATCGACCCGGACCGAGACGGTGTGGTTCTCGGCGTCGTTGAAGACGTGGTCGCCTTCCCTGCCGCCCGCGACGAAGACGCCGTTGCCGAAGTCCCATTCGTAGGAGAGCGGGTTGCCCTGCGGATCGCTCGATTCACCTGCGTCGAAGTGAAAGGTCCGGCCTTCGGAGCCGTAGGGCTGATCGACCCTGAGGCGGGCCAGGGGGGCGTTCGGGTGGTAGGAGATCCGATGGACCGAGCCGGTCCCGATGCCGCTGTTCTTCCCGACGTAGTAGAGGTCGCCTTCCGGCCCCACCTCGATGTCGACGGCGTCGTAGACGCCCTGTTCCCCGCTTGCGAACAGCCTCAGCGTGGAGGGATCCGGTTCGCCGTGTTCGTCGACGGTCATCGTCCAGATGCAATCGCGAACCGAGTCGGCGAAGAAGAGCGCGCCTTCGTAATCGGCCGGAAAGGCACCGCCGCGGTAGATCGTGTTGCCGGTGATCGCCGACCCGGCCCCGTAGGGGCAGTGGTCCCCGGGCAGGACTTCGGAATCGTGGCTGTAGTCGAAGAGCGGCTGCGAGACCAGGCCCGGGTGCGCGTAGAGGTATTCGCAAATGCCGACGTGCAGTTCGCGCCAGAGGAACTGGTGTTCCGGCCCTTCGAGGCAGGGCCAGCCCGAGTTGTAGAGGTCCTCGCTTTCCAGCGGCACCTGGTCGATCTCCTCGTACTCCGAGGAGCCGACGTTGTCGACGTAGGCGTGGCCGCCGGCCGGGTCGATGGCGAAGCGGAACGGGTTGCGGAAGCCGGTGGCGATGATCCGGCGGGCGTTCTGGTCGGCGCTCCCGGCGAGCGGATTGCTCGGCCAGCCTTCGCCGGTGTCCGGGTTGACCCGCAGCAGCGAGCCGTCGAGGCTCGTCGGGTCCGCGTGGCTGATCGGGTCTTCGGGAGAGAGGACGTCCTGGGCCCGCAGCGAGCCGCCTTCCGCCGTCGTCGGGCTTGACGGCGCCAGGCCGAAGCCGCTCGGCGGATCGCCGCACATGTTGGGGTGCGGCCAGCCGATCTGGCCGTAGTCGGGCGAGACGTACCCGGCCCCCTCGCCACCGCTGACGTACAGCGCCCCTTCGGGCCCGAAGGCGAGGTCCCCGATCGAGTGGGTGACGTCCTGCTGGCACCAGTCTTCGAGGAGCACTTCTTCCTCTGGGGCGCCCGGGTGCTCGGGCAAGCTGCCCTCGGCCGCCCTCACATGGCCGCCAGCGAATTCGGCGGTCAGCCGCACCAGGCGGCCGCTGACCGGACAGTCGTCCACGTCGGCACCCGGCGGCAGCGGGCAGGGATCGCCCTTCGGGCTCGCTTCGCTTCCCCAGCGCGGGTATTCGCCTTCGGCTTCTTCGAGCAGGACGTGGTCGAAGGTGTAGAGGGCGTAGACGTAAGGCTCGGCCGGGTATCCGGGGTCGATCGCCAGCCCGAGCAGGCCGCGGTCCCCCTTGTCGAAGACGGCGGTGCTCAGTTCCGCGAAGACTTCCGGTTCGGGGTCGGAAAGACCTTCGTAGACGAGGATCGTCCCGGTCTTCTCGGCGACGAAGACCTCGCCGTTTGGGGCGAACCCGACCATGGTCGGTTCTTCCAGGGCCGAAAACACGGTTTCGTCCCGGAAGCCACTGGGCAGGGTGAGTTCCCCCGCCCGGGCCGAACCGGCACCGATCGCCCCGAATCCAAGGACGACAAGGAGCAGGGCAAGCGACAGGCCCGCCCGGGACGTCCCGACCGGCGTCCTCATGCGCGCTCGAGCGGGGCCATCGTCAAGCCCGCCGTGTCCAGCTGGGCCCAGTAGTGCTCGGCCGGCTCCTTCGGCCCGGTCCAGACGATCGCCTGGCCGCTGTTGTGGATCTGCTCGGCGATCCGGTGTCCCTGCTCGAGGCTGACTCCCGGCAGCACGGTTGCAAGAGTTCGGGCGACGTGCTTGAACGTGTTGTGGCTGTCGTTGCGCACGATCACCCTCCAGTTTCCCCCTAACCCGGTATCTGGCCCGGCGTTGCGCGGTCGCTCGACGGTCGTCGTCGACATAGGCCAGCATTATGCAATGCGATGAGCCGGCCGCAGGACAGCCGCTTCCCGTACCTACCTGGTATTGATGCCCTCCGCGCCCTCGCGGTGCTGGCGGTCTTCCTCTATCACGCCCGGGTCGGCTGGCTGCCCGGCGGCTTTCTCGGCGTCGACGTCTTCTTCGTGATCAGCGGCTACCTGATCACCTCGTTGCTGCTGCGCGAGTTCCGTGCCCGTGGCCACGTCAGGCTCGGCCGCTTCTGGCTGCGCCGGGCGCGGCGGCTGCTGCCGGCGGTCGGGGTGCTGATCGCGGTGACGATGGCCCTCGCCGCCCTCTTCCGCTCCAGCCAGCTCGGCGAGCTGCGCGGCGACGCCCTCGCCTCCCTCTTCTACTTCGCCAACTGGCACTTCGTATTCAGCCACCAGTCCTACTTCGAACAGTTCCAGACTCCCTCCCTGTTCACCCACCTCTGGTCACTGTCGGTGGAGGAGCAGTTCTACCTCTTCTGGCCGCTGGTCTTCGCCGCCGGGATGAAGCTGTTCGGGCGCGCGCGGCTGGCCCTCGGCGTGCTCGCCGGAGCGTTCGGATCGGTCGTCCTCGCCTGGATCCTCTTCGACCCGGGGGGCGACGTCTCGCGCGCCTACTACGGGACCGACACCCACGCCGTGGGCCTGCTCGCCGGGGTCGCCCTGGCGCTGGTCTGGAGCCCGATCCAGCTGCGCCGCCACCCCAGCGGCCCGCTCGTCGGCCCGATCCTCGACCTGCTTGGGGTCCTCGCCCTCGGCTACGTCGTGCTGAGCATGGTGCACGTCCACGACTACGACCTGGCGCTCTGGCACGGCGGCTACCTCTGGCTGGCGCTCGCCACGGCGCTGCTGATCGCCACCCTCGCCCACCCCGCGGCCCGGCTCGGCGGCCTGCTCGGCGGCCCGGCCGCCCTCTGGCTCGGCCTGCGCAGCTACAGCTTCTACCTCTGGCACTGGCCGGTGCTGGCGCTGACCCGACCGGGGGTTGACATCTCGCTGCCGCGCGGGGTGCTGATCCCACTGCAGCTCATGCTCGTCCTCGCCCTCTCCGACCTCTCCTACCGCTACGTCGAGCTGCCCTTCCGCGGCAAGGCGCCGCTGCCCGGCCTTCCCGACCGCCGGCTGCGCCTTGCCCGTCCGGCGCTGGCAGCGGGCGTGCTGGCGATCGTCCTCTTCGTCGGCTGGAGTGGCCTGTTCGGCAGTCGCAACCGTGAGCTCGAAGCGGCCGCCTCCACGCCAACCGAGGCAATCGTCCACGCGAGCGCTCGGGCGGGCCCAACCCATCCACCCCCGGCGACGCGGCCGCCGCGGATCGTCGCGCTGGGGGATTCGGTGATGATCGGCGCTCGCGACGAGCTGGCCGCCCGCCTCGGCCCGGGCTTCTCGATGAGCGCCGAAGTCGGCCGCCAGGCCAGCGGCTTCGTCGAAATCGTCCAGCGACTGAAGCGCGAAGGGCGCCACCTCCAGGCGCTGATCATCCAGATGGGGAACAACGGCCCGCTCTACGGGGAGGCAATGGAAGCCCTGCAGAAGGCGACCACGAACGTCGGCCAGCTCTTCCTGGTCAACGACCACGCGCCGGTGAGCTGGGTCGGCGAGTCGAACGATGCGCTTGCCGAAGCGGCCGAGGACTGGCCGCACACGACGCTGATCGATTGGGCCTCGCTGGCCGAGGCGGGAGCGGAAAGCTGGTTCTGGGACGGCATCCACCTGACCCCGCTGGGGGCTGGCCACTACGCCCGGCTGGTCTCCAGGGTCGTCCGCCAGCACGTCGCCTTCCCAGCCCCGCCGAAGGCCGGATCCGCAGCCGCGGCCGGTCCGGCCGTCACCCCGGCCCGCTCGCTCGGGCAGTCGCGTCAGTAGGGGCTGGGGACCCGGACGACGACGTCGTCGACGCTGCCGATCAGGCCGTGGGCGCTCTTGGTGGCCCCGAGACCGACCGCGGAGGCGCGGCCTTCGAGTTCGCCGGGTTCTTCGTCGGTCGCTTCGACGGCCAGGGTGCTGCCGACGTAGCCGGCGAGCTGGGCCTGACCGCGTTCGGGACCGCTGGTCGCGTTGACCGCCCGCAGGCGCAGCTTGTTAGGCATGTTGAGCCCCTGCACCGCCTGCTCGGTCTTGTCGATCGCCAGGTACTCGATCGCTTCCTTGGTCACCTTGACCAGCTGAACCTTGCGCTGCAGCGGGAAGACCAGAAGCTGGTATTTGGCGCCGCCGCCGGCGCGCAGTTCGAGCGCCAGGTAGGCGGCGTGCTGGAGCTGCGGCGGGGTGCCGCTGAGCAGGCGCTCGGTGGCGCCGATTTCGAGGTCGCGGCCAACCACGGGGGTTCGGTAGGCGCAGGAGTCGGTGCGCTTGCCGAGCACGATCCGCATCGCCCCGCCGGCGCCGGCCCGTGAGCAGCTGCGCCCGGAGAGCTTCAGCAGCTGGCTGCGCTGGGCGGTCGATTCCATCCCGTTGCGGTAGATCCCGATCATCGCCGCCCCGGCCAGGGAGCAGGCGAGGACGGCGACGGCAAAGCCGAGCAGCGGGATGGCTGTGAATCGCGTTCTCATGCGAGCGCCGCGCGAGGCGGCTTCCGCAGCCTAAACACAGCCTCCGCCGAAAGATGCGCCTCGGCAGCCCCTGAATGCACTTTGTCGCCCCTCCACTTTGTCGCCCCCTCGATGCACTTTGTCACCCAGAGGGTGACAAAGTGCATGGGCTCCTCTGGCTTGGCGCCACGCACCTCTGCGACTCAAAATAGAATTGAGCCATGAGCGACCATCGACTTCCCGAGCGCGATCGCCCCTGGGTGATGCGCACCTACGCCGGCCACTCCGACGCCAGGCGCTCCAACGAGCTCTACCGCCGCAACCTGGCGAAGGGCCAGACGGGCCTCTCGGTGGCCTTCGACCTGCCGACCCAGACCGGCTATGACCCGGACCACGTCCTCGCCCGCGGCGAGGTTGGCAAGGTCGGCGTCTCGATCGCCAACAAGGGCGACATGCACCAGCTGCTGGACGGGATCCCGCTCGATGAGATGAACACCTCGATGACGATCAACGCCACCGCGGCCTGGCTGCTCGGCCTCTACGTGACCGTGGCCGAGGAGAACGGCGTCGGCCGCGACAAGCTCACCGGCACGACCCAGAACGACATCATCAAGGAGTACCTCTCGCGCGGCACCTACGCCTTCCCGCCCGAGCCCTCGATGCGGCTGATCGCCGACATGGTCGCCTTCAGCGTCAACGAGGTGCCGAAGTGGAACCCGACGAACATCTGCAGCTACCACCTGCAGGAGGCCGGTGCGACGCCGGTGCAGGAGATCGCCTACGCGCTCTGCACCGGGATCGCCGTGCTGGACGAGGTGAAGGCGCGCGGCCAGGTCGCGGAGGAGGACTTCCCGAAGGTCTTCGGCCGCATCTCCTTCTTCGTCAACGCCGGCATCCGGCTGATCGAGGAGATCGCCAAGCTGCGGACGATGGGGGCGCTGTGGCGCGAGATCGGCCGCGAGCGCTACGGGGTCAGCGACGAGAAGATGCTGCGCTTCCGCTACGGAGTGCAGGTCAACAGCCTCGGCCTGACCGAGGCCCAGCCGGAGAACAACGTGCAGCGGATCGTCCTCGAGGCGCTCGCCGTGACGCTCAGCCGCGACGCCCGCGCGCGGGCGATCCAGCTGCCGGCCTGGAACGAGGCGATGGGACTGCCCCGTCCCTGGGACCAGCAGTGGAGCCTGCGCATCCAGCAGGTCCTGGCCAACGAGACCGACCTGCTCGAGTACCCCGATGTCTTCGAGGGCTCGGTGGTGATGGACGGCCTGGTCGCCGAGCTGACCGAGGGCGCGCGGGCGGAGATGGCCGTGGTCGAGGAGCACGGCGGCGCCGTCAACGCCGTCCCCTACATGAAGGCCCGCCTGGTCGAGTCCCACCGCGAGCGCGTGGGGCGGATCGAGCGCGGCGAGCAGCAGGTGATCGGGCAGAACAGCTTCACCGAGAGCGAGGACTCGCCGCTGACCGCCGGCGCCGACGGCGGCATCCTCACGCCCGACCCCGAGGTCGAGCGAGAGCGGATCGCGGCGCTGGAGGAATGGCGGGGGCAGCGCGATCAGGCCGCGGCCGACGCCGCGCTGGAGGAGCTGGCGAGGGTCGCCGCGGACGACAGCCAAAACATCATGCCGGCGACGATCGCCGCGGCCAAAGCCGGCGCGACCACCGGCGAGTGGGCGGCGGTGCTGCGCGAGGCCTTCGGCGCGTACCGCGCCCCGACCGGCGTCGACGGGGCGGCGCCGCCGAGCGACCGTCAGCAGCTCGAGCAGATCCGAACCCGCGTCGACGAGGCGTCCGAGCGGCTCGGCCACCGGCTGAAGATCCTGGTCGGCAAGCCCGGTCTCGATGGCCACTCCAACGGCGCCGAGCAGGTGGCGCTGCGGGCCCGCGACGTCGGCATGGAGGTGATCTACCAGGGGATCCGCCTGACCCCCGAGGAGATCGCCGAGTCCGCCCTGCAGGAGGACGTCGACGTGGTCGGACTCTCGATTCTCTCCGGCTCCCACCTGGAGCTGATCCCCGAGGTCGTGCGGCGGCTGCGCGGGGAGGGGCTCGAGGTGCCCGTCGTGGTCGGCGGCATCATCCCGGCGGCGGACGCCGAGCGCCTGCGGGAGGCCGGGGTCGCCGGCGTCTACACGCCGAAGGACTTCGACGTCAACCGGATCATGGGCGAGATCGTCAGCCTCGTCGAGGAGCGAGCCAGGACCGCTGCCTAGGAGCAGGGAAGCGCAGCCACCGTGCGCCGATCGCCCGCCCTCGCAACAATGGGGCCATGACCGATGCAAACGGCGACCGCGGGCCCTGGTTGCGCTGCTACCGCTGCTGGTCGCAGAACCTGGAGATCCAGATCCACTACGACGCGATCCGGCGGGTCGACCCGGAGTCGGGGGCGCTGGCCGAAGGGGTCGACGAGGTCCAGGAATCGGTCGTGCAGTGCCTCGACTGCATGCACGACCAACCTCACCTGACCTTCCAGGAGGACCGCGTGGTCCCGGTCGAGGACCGCTGGGAGCGCATGGTCGCCGGTACCCCGTGGGTCGCCTCCTGCACGGTGACGGTCGACCAGGACCGGGTCGAGACCTGCTCCGGCCCCGAGGCGATCGAGTTCCTCACCTACGGCGCCTTCGGCGACGCCGGGGTGCGCGAGTTCTTCACCCACGTCCGCTTCCACAAGCACGACGACGAGCAGATCGTCGTCCACCTCCTGGTCGAGCTCTACGCGCGCTCGGCCGAAGAGGCGACCGAGGTCCTGGAAGAGGCGGCTCACGGTCCGCTGGAGATCACCTCGCTGGCCGAGGAGTCACGGCCACCCGCCCACGCCTCCGGCGAGGCTCACTAGCCCCGGCGAGGCTCACTAGCCCCGGCGGGGGCAACGGCGAGACCCGAGGGCATCAGCCGCCCCTGGACCCTCCCTCCCACCCACCCACCCGAACTGCAACAAAATTCGCCTCTGGGGGGTAGGAAATTTGATGCAGTTCGGGTGGAGAGGGCGTGACGGATGTTGTTGAGGAAGGGGACCGGGTTGCGCTCGAGCATCTTGTAGGTGGCGCGGTGCACGTCATAGCCGGCGGCAACCAGGTCAACGTCGGTCTGGTGGTCCTGCTCGAAGGTGGGACGATCGCCGTGGTGGCTCCAGCTATCAGTTTCGACGACCACCTTCTGCGCCGACCAGAGGAAGTCGACCAGATGGCCCTCGACGAGCACGTTCACGGCCGGGACCGGCAGTTCCGCTTTCCGGCACAGGGCCAGGAAATCGACCTCTGAAGGAGATTTCGTCTCCAGCGACTCCGGATCAACTTCAAGGGCGATTCTTCGCAACTTGCCCGCGCCCTTGCGCCCCCGCGTCCGCTTCAGGATCCGCGCTAGTCGAGGCCAGGAGAAGTCGTCGCGCTTGCTGGCCTGGACCAGCATGCGCTCCACGCGTTTCGCATCCGTCCGGCCCGCCAGGTCGAGCAGGACACGCTCCATCGAGGCCACCGGCACCCCCCGCTCCACCGTCACTTCATACGACTCCAACCTTCGCGTTTGATGCAGTTTCACGCCGCGGTGTCCCGGGAGATGGAAGCCTCCGGATCGCCGCAGCACCTCGGTTGGCCCGAAAGACCCGCATATTCCCCAGAGATGACCGGCGCTGAAATGGGAGAGGACGGCGCCCGGACCACACGCGAGCACCGCTGCCATCCACTGTCCCTCCCGAGGAAGTCGGCGATGGCCCAGCGCATAGACACCCTGGAAGATCGGGACCAGCAACCCGCCTTCTCGACGGCTTTGGACGACGCGCTCGCTAAGGCCGCGATCCACAAGTTGCCAGGTCGAGAGGACGCCGTGCTGACGCTCTGCAAGCGCCCGGATCGCGGCAGTTGCCTGCCGGTCCCTCACTCGGACCCCCTCCCCACCCGAACTGCATCAAATTTCCTACCCCCCAGAGGCGAAATTTGATGCAGTTCGGGTGGGGGGGTTTGGGTTTTGCGGGCTCTTGGCATCGGCCGCAACCCTGAAGCGCCTCGGCGCGCGTGTGGTGCGCGGAATGTGCCGGTTCAGCTACCGAGGGACGACGAAAGTGACACGGAGGCCGGTTGACCAGGCAACGGTGGCGTGCTGCACACCAGCGGCCGACGATGCCGGTCAGCCGTCCTCAGTGGCCTCAGTCGACGTTGTCGGCGGCGGCTTCGGGCGACTCGCCAGGATTCTTCTTAGGCACCAGGACCAGCCGCTTGAACTCGGCGACGAGCACGCCGTCCTGGTTGAGCACCCGGGTGTGGACTTTGACCACGCCCCGATCGGGCTTCGATTTTGACGGCTTGACGTCGAGCACCTCGGTCTCGCAGAACAGCGTGTCGCCATGGAAGACCGGGTTCGGATGGCTGAGCTCTTCGGTGGCCAGGTTGGCGATCGCCTTGCCGGAGACGTCAGAGACCGACATCCCGAGCGCCAGCGAGTAGACGAGCGGCCCGACGACCACGTTGCGCCCCTGCTGGGAGCCCTTCGCGTAGACGTCGTTGATGTGCAGCGGATGGTGGTTCATCGTAATCAGGCAGAACAGGTGGTCGTCCGCCTCGGTCACGGTCTTGGCCGGCCAGTGCTTGTAGATGGCACCGACCTCGAACTCCTACAGGTAGCGCCCGTAGCTGTGTGCCCCGGAGGCCTCACGCTCAGCCTGGTCGGTAGTCAGCTCATACGTCTCGGTCATGCTCGCCCTCGTCTCCTTTTGCGTATCGAGGCGGGACTTTATCTGCCGCCTGCCGTCCGGCGCCGCTATCTACACTCGCGCGATGAAGATCGGGATAGTCGGCCTCGGCTACGTCGGCCTGCCGCTCGCCGTTGCCTTTGCCGAGGTGGGCCATGAGGTGGTCGGACTCGACCTCGACGAGGACAAGGTCGCGGCCCTGCGGGTCGGCCGCAGCTACGTCGAGGACGTGGCGGACTCGGCCCTGGCGCCACTCACCGAGCGACTCGAGGCCACCGCCGACTACTCGGCGCTGGGGGCCTGCGACGCGGTGGTGATCTGCGTCCCCACCCCCCTCAGCGACTCGCGCGAGCCCGACCTGAGCTATCTGGTCGACTCGGCGACGGCGCTGGCCGAGGTCCTCCGCGGCGGTCAGCTCGTCGTGCTCGAGTCGACCACCTACCCGGGGACGACGCGCGAGCGGCTGCTGCCGATCCTCGAGCGCCCGGGCCTCACCGCCGGCCGGGAGTTTCACCTCGCCTTCTCGCCGGAGCGGATCGATCCCGGGCGCACCGACTTCACGATCCGCACGACGCCAAAGCTGGTCGGCGGCCTCACGCCCGCCTGCGCGGCGCGGGCGCAGGAGCTCTACGAGGAGATCTGCGACCGGGTGATCCTGCTCTCCTCGCCGGAGGCGGCCGAGCTCTCGAAGCTGCTGGAGAACATCTTCCGCTCGGTCAACATCGCCCTCGTCAACGAGCTCGCCCAGCTCTGCGACCGGCTCGGGATCGACGTCTGGGAGGTGATCGACGCCGCGGCGACCAAGCCGTTCGGCTTCATGCGCTTCGAGCCGGGCCCCGGCATGGGCGGCCACTGCCTGCCAATCGACCCCTTCTACCTCGCCTACAAGGCGCGCCAGGCGGACTTCTACCCCGAGTTCATCGAGCTCGCCGGCAAGGTCAACCAGGCCCAGCCGGCGTTCTGCGTCGAGCGCATCGAGCGGGCGCTGAACGCGGCCGGCAAGCCGGTCAACGACTCGCGCATCCTCATCCTCGGCGCCAGCTACAAGGGCGGCATCGGCGACACCCGCGAATCACCGGCGCTGAAGATCATCGGCCGCCTGCAGGACCTCGGCGGCGAGGTCTCCTACCACGACCCCTTCGTGCCCGAGCTTCCAGGCCACGGCCTCGCCTCGGTCGAGCTCGGCGAGGCGCTCGCCGCCGCCGACCTGGCGGCGATCGTCACCGCCCACCCCGGCATCGACTACGAGAAGGTGGTCGCGACCGCGACCCAGGTCGTCGACTTCCGCGGCGTCACCCGCGGGATCGAGGCCGAGAATCTCGTCCGCCTCTAGTGAACTTTGCGGAGGCGAGAGCGTTCCTCCTGCTTCTCGACCACCTGGACGATCAGCTTGATCACGTTGGAATCGCCGTTCGCCTTGATGTGACCGGTCTCGGCCGCCCGGCGGTAGCTCTTCAGTGTGCCGCGCTCGGCCAGCTCGTTGAACTCGGGACGGTCGATCTGCACAAGGATGCGCTCGTCCTGAGCCAGGTCCTTGCTGATCCTCGGACCGGGCAGCTCCACCCGGTAGAGCTGGATGTCCCCGCGGCCCTTCAGTTCGAGGCCGAAGACCAATTTCAATTTCTGCAGCGCCGGGACTTCGGCCTGAAACCGCTCGATAGCGGTGCGGATCAGGTCCGAGGTCGAAGCCATCGGCTAGCGGCTCGTCTCGGTGGCAGCGCTCATCAGATCTTGTGTCGCTGCAGCAGCTTCTTGCCGATCACCATGCGCTGGATCTCCGAGGTTCCCTCGCCGATCAGCAGCAGGGGCGCGTCGCGGTAGAGGCGCTCGACCTCGTACTCCTTGGAGAAGCCGTAGCCACCGTGGATGCGAAATGCCTCCTCGACGCACTCCTTCCCCGTCTCGGAGGCGAAGAGCTTGGCCATCCCGGCCTCCAGGTCGGAGCGCTCGCCGGCGTCCTTCATCCGCGCCGCTTTGCGGGTGAGGAGCCGCGCCGCCTCGACCTTGGTCGCCATGTCGGCGAGCTTGAACTGGATCGCCTGGTGCTGGGCGATCGGCTTGCCGAACGTCTTCCGCTCCTGGCTGTAGCGGAGGGCCAGCTCGAGCGCACGCTG
>DATAEW010000104.1:0-27850 GCA_036257815.1 Solirubrobacterales bacterium | reverse complement strand
CGCCGCCCTCGCCCTCGGGAGCGGCCTCGCGCCCCGTCTCACGGGTCGCGCTGTCGCGCGCCCTCTCATCTTCCTCGCCCTCCGGGGCCTCCTCGCCCTCGGGGGCCTCCTCGCCCTCGCCGACCAGCTCGGCCTCCTCCTCGACCTCCGGGGCGACCTCTTCGACCCGCGGCGGCGAGAGCGTGACGATCGTGATCTCCTCCGGCTCCTCGGCGACGAAGGTGACGCCGTCGGGCGCCGCGACGGTCGAGAGCTGCAGGGTGTCGTTGACCTCCATTGCCGAGACGTCGACGACGATCCGGTCGGGAATCTCGGTCGGCAGCGCTTCCACGGTGATCTCGCGGGTCACGTGCTCGAGCACGCCGCCGCCCTTGACGCCGGGCGCGTCTTCGGCCCCCTCGAGCTCGATCGCGACCTCCGCCTGGATCGCCTCGTCGAGCTTCACCTGCTGCAGGTCGAGGTGCTGGATGCTGCCCCGGACGGGGTGCAGCTGCTGTTCCTTGATCACCACCGGGACGGCTTTGCCGCCTTCGATCTGCAGGTCGAACAGCGCCGCGCCCTCGGCGAGGATCGCGCGCACCTCGCGTTCGGCGACCTGAAAGGCCTTCGCCTCCTCGCCGCCCGAATAGACGACCCCGGGGACGACCCCCTGGCCGCGCAGGCGGCGCGAGGCGCGCGAGCCGAAATCCTCGCGCGGGGCGACTTTGAGCGTTGAGCGTCCAGCTGCCATCGGACGGGGAGGATAGAGAAACGGGACGAAGGGCGACGATGACAGCGGCGGCCTGTGGGAACCTTGGCGGGTGGCTGACGAGAACAAGATCCCCAAGGGCAGGGTGCGGCGCTCGGCCAAGCTGGGCTCGATAGTCGGCCTCCAGGGCGCCCGCTACGCGGGCACCAAGGCGACCAACGTCGGCCGCTCCGAGGAGGAGGGCCGCGAGCGACTCGAGCAGCGCCACCTGGAAACGGCGATGAAGATGGTCGGCGCGCTGGGCCAGATGAAGGGCGCGGCGATGAAGCTCGGCCAGTTCGCCTCCTTCATCGACACCGAGTTCATCCCCGAGGAGTACCGCGAGATCTACCAGGAGCAGCTGGCCAAGCTGCGCACCGACGCCCCCGCGATGCCCTGGGCGAAGGTCGAGAAGGTGCTGGAGGAGGAGTACGACGGCGAATCGCCGGCCGAGCTGTTCGCCGAGATCGAGCACGAGGCCTTCGCCGCCGCCTCGATCGGCCAGGTCCACCGCGCCGAGCTGCTCGACGGGCGGCGGGTGGCGGTGAAGATCCAGTACCCGGGGATCGCCGAGGCGCTGGAGGCCGACCTGCGCAACGCCGGCACGATCGTGCGGCTGGCGCGGGCGGTCGCGCCGGGGCTCGACGCGAAGGAGATCGCCGCGGAGCTGCGGGAGCGGGTGATGGAGGAGCTCGACTACGAGTACGAGGCGCAGAACCAGCGCAGCTTCTCCCGCGCCTACCGCGAACACCCCTTCATCTACGTGCCGGAAGTCGTCACCCGGCTCTCGCGCCGCCGGGTCCTGGTCACCGAGCTGGTCGAGGGGATGGGCTTCGAGGAGATCAAGGAGCTGCCGCACGAGGAGCGCAGCCGCTTCGGCGAGATCGTCTTCCGCGGCAGCTTCGGCTCGATCTACCACCTGCAGCACTTCAACGCCGACCCCCACCCTGGCAACTACATCCTGATGAGCGACGGGCGGGTCGCCTTCCTCGACTTCGGAATGACCAAGAAGCTCGACCGCGAGCAGATCCTGCTCGAGCAGCGGGCCTTCGACGCCGCCTCGCGCAGCGATCCCGAGGCCTTCCGCCGGGCCCTGCACGACCTCGGCTTCGTCAAGAACCCCTCCAAGCTCGACGCCGAGCGGCTGCTCGAACACATGAGCGTGGTCGGCGGCTGGTTCGTGATGGAGGACCGGGAGCTGGAGATCACGCCGCGGCGGGTGATGAAGATCATCGAGGCGACCAACGACCCCCGCTCGGAGTACTTCGACCTGATGCGGCGGGAGTCGATCCCGGCCGACGAGCTGATGGGGCGGCGGATGGAAATCGGCGTCGTCGCGGTGCTCGGACAGCTGCGGGCGAAGCGCAACTGGCACCGGATCGCCCGCGAGTGGGTCTACGCCGACCCGCCGGCGACCCCGCTCGGGCAGGAGGAGTGGGACTACTTCGAGGAGCGGGGCCTGAAGCGGACGCCGGGCCTGGCCGAAACGACCTGAACGTCGATTCGCGCCCTTTCGTACGGACAGTGGTCCGGAACAAAACCGAGGGGGGGACGATGAGTCGGATTCGACGCGGCTGGGGACTGACCAAGAAGAGCTGCGCACTGATGAATCAGCACCGGGTGCTGATCCGGTTCCCGCTCTACGGCGCCGTCGCGACCGCGCTGCTGGCGATCGCCTTCCTCGGCCCGGGGCTGTACCTGCTCGGCAAGAACAGCCTCGGCGGCGCGATCCCGCTGATCGTGATCGGGGTGTACATCCTCAGCGTCGTCGGCTTCTACTTCAGCGTCGGGCTCGCCGCCGCGGCCGACATGACTTTCCGCGGTCAGCAGGCGAGCGTCGCCGACGGCCTCGCCGTGGCCCGCAGCCGCTTCAGCCAGATCTGCGGCTGGGCCGCGATCGCCACCACGGTCAGCGTGGTGATCGGCACCCTGGAGAGACAGGGCGTCTTCGGCGAAATCGTCGCCCGCCTCTTCGGCGTGGCCTGGGCGCTGGTCGCCTTCCTGGCGGTGCCGGTGATCGCGATCGAGGGCACCGGTCCGTTGGGAACCATGAAGCGCTCAGCCTCGATGTTCCGGGAGCGCTGGGGGCAGCAGATCACCGGCAACATCGCGATCCGCGCCGTCGTCTTCCTGGTCGGCGTGTTTCCCGCGATCCTGGTGATCGTCGCCGGCCTGACGCTCATCTCGTTCTCTTTGGTCGTCGGCGCGGTGGTCATGGCGACCGGCATCCTTCTGCTCGCCCTGGCGATCCTCGTCTCGCGAGTGCTGAGCGGCGTCTTCGGCGTCGCCCTCTACCGTTACGCGACCAACGGGCAGGCGGTCGGCGGCTTCACCAGCGGCGAGCTGGAATCGGCGGTGCGCGCCAGGGGCGGCCGCCGCGCGACGCCGCCCGGGGCGACGCCAGGCACGGTCTAAAACTCAGCGCGCGCTGAGTTTTGCCCCGCATAGGGCGTGTTATTCAGCACGCGCTGAAGATCGAGCCGACAGATGCTGAAAAAGTCTCGGGTCGTTGGAGACGATGCCGTCGACGCCCTGGGCAACCAGCTCCCGCATCCGCGCCTCCTCATCGACGGTCCAGGCGATCAGCTCGACGCCGGCCAGCTCGCAGATCCGGGCCAGGCGGAGGCTGATCAGCGGGTGGTAGACCCACATCGCCTCGACGCCGAACCGGGGTAGCTTTTCGGCCGCCAGGCCGGGCAGCCGGTAGCGCATCCCGATCAGCGCCGCGCGCACCGCCGGCTTCGCCCAGGGCCGCGAGGTCCAGTCCCTGCTGACCTTCGGGTAGGTCCAGCCGCGTCGCAGCTTCGGTTCCAGCTCCAGCACCCGTTTCAGCGTGTGCATCTCCATCGTCGAGACCATCGCCCGCCCGACCAGGTCCCGCTCCCGCACCGCCTCCACCAGCTCCTCCTCGCGGCCGGCGAGCTTGACGTCGAGGTCGATCTCGACCCGGTCCAGCGGTGGCTCGAGGAACGCGTCGAGCGCCTCGGTCAGGGCCAGCGGCTCGCGCCGCTCGGCGTCCTCCCAGTCATGGGCGACCACCAGCGGCGCCCGCTCCCGCGGCGGCAGATGCGCGTCGGGCAGCCATATCACGTCGAGCTCGACCGTGTCGACCCCCGCCTCGACCGCGGCCCGGAAGCTCTCGATCGTGTTCCCCGGGGCGATCAGATCGGCCCCCTTGTGGCCGACCAGGCGCAATTTGGTCGAGCGCGTGGATTCGCCTGAAGACACGTTCAGCAGAACACCCCGCCCCTCACGTCCAAGTTGAAAAGCAACAGCGAGGGGTAGCCGAATACTCCAGCACAGAGAAGGTAGAGCGAAAGGGTCACGTCGGTTTCGCGCGTGCTCCAATGTGCCAGCCAGGCAAGGAGGACCCCGAACAGAGCGAAGCCGCAGAGGAGGGCGCCGGAGAACAGAACGTCGCCTATGGCCGAGGAGAGGGCCGAGTGTCCGTTTCCGACCAGCGCAAGGACCAGGGGGGCAACCACGAGGGCGGCGATCGCAAGGCGCATTCCGGCCCGGGAGATCTTCAAGCGGAAGAGACGAACAAGGCACCGCGCGCTGGGCGCGATGACAGCGAGGGAGGCGGCTCCGACCATCAGGATGAGCAGGATCTCCCAAGTGCGGGTCGCCGGATCGGCGGACTGGTACCAGTAGCAGGCTGCCGGCGTGGGTGGCAACCAGAAGATCGGCACGACCGGCAGCAGGGGAGCGAAGATCCACAGGACCAGGCCACCCGGCGGGCGATGCAGTTTGGCGCTTTCCACGCTCTGTCGCTCGACTAGAACAGCTGGTTCTCGCCGGCGAAGATCTCGCTCACCGAGTCGTCGGTGAAGATCCGGCGAATCGAGTCGGCGAAGGTGCTGGCGGTGGAGAGCACGGTGATGTTGTCGGGGGCGCCGGGGCGCAGCGGCAGGGTGTCGGTGACGACGATCCGCTCGATCGCCGAGGCGGCGAGGCGCTCGTAGGCGGGGCCGGAGAAGACGCCGTGGGTGGCGCAGGCGATCACTTTGGCGGCGCCCTCGTCGAGCACGGTCTGGGCGGCGGCGCAGAGGGTGCCGGCGGTATCGATCATGTCGTCGACGAGGACCGCGGTCTTGCCCTCGACGTCACCGACCACGTAGCCGATCTCCGCCACCTGCTGGGCCGGGCGCTCCTTCTCCATCACCGCCCACTGGGTGCCGATGCGGCGGGCGAAATTGCGCGCCGTCTTCACCCGACCGGCGTCGGGCGAGACGATCACCAGCTCCTCTGTCAGCTCCTGGTCGACGAACCACTGGGTCAGCATCGGCATCGCCGTCATGTGGTCGACCGGGACGTGGAAGAAGCCCTGGACCTGGCCGGCGTGCAGGTCCATGGTCAGCACCCGGTCGACGCCGACGCCCTCCAGGCACTTGGCGACGATGCGGGCGGAGATCGGCTCGCGCGGAGCCGACTTCTTGTCCTGGCGCGCGTAGCCGTACCAGGGGAGGACGGCGATGATCCGGTGCGCCGAGGCGCCCTGGGCGGCGTCGATCATCGTCAGCAGCTCCATCAGGGAGTCGTTCGGGGTCATCCCGCTCTGCGCGTTGGCGCAGGTCGACTGGACGATGAAGACGTCGGCGCCGCGGATCGACTCCTCGTAGCGGGCGTAGATCTCGCCGTCGGCGAAGGTCTTCAGCGTCACCTGGCCGAGGTCGAGGTCGAGCTTGCCGGCGACCTTGGCCGCGAGGTCCATCGAGCTGCGGCCGCCGAAGACCATCAGCCGCTTCGAGTAGTCGTGCTGGATCGCGGTCGCGACCTGGGGCTGGTCCTCGATCGTGCTCACGGGCTCTGTTCCTCTCGCATCTTCGCGGCCTTGGCGTCCGCGTATCCGTCGATGTTTCGCTGCGCGTTCTCGCTGACGGCCAGCGCCCCATCAGGGACGTCGTCCTTGATCACCGCGCCAGCGCCAGTGTAGGCGGCCTCGCCGACTTCTACCGGGGCGATCAACATCGTGTCAACGCCGACCCGGGCGCGGGGGCCGATCACAGTCCGGTTCTTGCGGAATCCGTCGTAGTTGGCGGTGATCGTGCCGGCGCCAAGGTTGGCCCCCTCCCCCACCTCGGCGTCGCCGACGTAGGCCAGGTGCGGGACTTTCGCCCCGGCACCGAGCTCGGAGTTCTTGACCTCGACGAAGGTCCCGGCCTTGGCGCCCTCGCCCAGTCGGGCGCCGGGGCGCAGGTAGGCGAAGGGGCCGACCGAGCAGGCCTCACCGACCTCGCACTCGACCAGGTAGGAATGGACGACGGTGGCCGCGGGGCCCACCGTGGCATCGATCAGCGTGCTCAGCGGGCCGACCACCGCGCCGGCGCCGATCTCGGTCTGGCCGCGCAGGCTGGTGCCGGGCTCGATCCGCGCGTCGGCGCCGATCTCCACCCCGGCGTCGATCCAGGTCGAGGCGGGATCGACGACGGTGACCCCGGCCAGCATGTGGGCCTCGAGGATGCGGCGGCGCGCCTCGGCCTCGACCGCGGCGAGGTCGGCGCGGTTGTTGACCCCCATCGTCACCGCGAGGTCGTCGGCGAGGTGGGCGGCGACGGTGTGGCCGGCCTCGCGCAGGGCTCCGAAGACGTCCGGCAGGTAGTACTCGCCCTGGGCGTTGTCGTTGGAGAGGCTGGCCAGGGCGGCGACCAGCGGCGCCGCATCGAAGACGTAGGTGCCGGCGTTGACCTCGCGGATCGCCAGCTGCTCGGCGCTGGCGTCGCCAACCGCTTTCGCCTCGACGACTTCTTCGACGTCCCCGGCGGCGGTGCGGACGACGCGCCCGTAGGCGGCGGGGTTGTCGAGCTCGATCGTCAGCATCGTCGCCGCGGCGGGCGAGGCGGCGTGGGCCTCTAGCAGGGCGGCGATCGTGTCGGTGCCGATCAGCGGCACGTCGCCCGAGAGGATCAACACGGTCCCGCTCTCCTCGATCAGCGGCAGCGCCGCCCGGATCGCCCCGCCGGTGCCGTCGGCCTCGGGCTGGACGACGGTCTCGGTCCCCTCGGGGAGGGCGGCGGAGAGGTCGCGACCGGGCGAGACGATCACCGCCACCCGGCCGGCGCCCGCCTCGCGCGCGGCGAGAATCGGCCAGGCGACCATCGGCTGCCCGCAGACGGAGTGCAGCATCTTCGGCGTCGAGGAGCGCATGCGCGTGCCCTCGCCGGCCGCCATGACTAGGACCAGGAGCGAACTCAACAGGCTCAAATCGTATTAGCGATTAGCTGAGGCCGCTTCAGGAGCGGCCGCGCGCAATGTCTTTTCCCACCAACGCCACGGAGGTGAGGGTCCAGCCGGCGAAGATCAGGTCGATGCCGACGAGCAGCCCGATCGCCCAATCGGCGGAGCTGGGGAACTTGGCGAGGACGAGGATGCCGATCAGCAGGCCGCAGACGCCGCTGAGGCCGACCAGGCCGGCGTTGGGCTGGCCGCGGCCGAGGAAGGCGACCGTGATCCGGCTGATCCCCATGAAGAGGAAGTAGATCCCCAGCACCAGGGTCAGGGTCAGGGTGCCGTTGTGCGGCTCGGCGATCAGCCAGACGCCGACGATCACCGTCAGCGCCGCCCAGATCAGCCGCAGGAGCACGGTCCCGATCGAGTGGGCGGTGAAGGCGCCGGCAGTCAGAAAGGCGCCGGCGACGACGAGGATGCAACCGATGAAGACCGCCGTCCCCACCGCCGCCACCGCCGGGACCAGGATGCAGATGCAGCCGAGGACGATCGCCAGCACCCCGACGGTCATCAGCGCCCGCCAGCTCTGCGCCAGCGCACCCCGGACGTCCGGGTCCATCGAGGCTCCCCCAATCTCCACGACAAGAGCCTATGCCGCCTCACGGACGCGATCAATCCGGTGCGACCTGCATTTTGGACCTCTACGGCACCAAATGCAGGTCGCGTCATCGGCGGCGCTACGCTCGGGGTCGATCCGGGGTGGTGTAATCGGCTAGCACGCCAGGTTTTGGTCCTGGAAGCGAGGGTTCGAGTCCTTCCCCCGGAACCTTGCGGTGAGACGGCCTGCTACTCCTCCGCCGCGCGGGCAACCTTGCCGCCCTTGGCGCCTGGCTCCAGGGCCGGGCCGCGGGGGGAGGCGATGCCGAGGACGCGCATCGCCTTGAGGCCGAGGCCGAGCTTCTCGCGGCCCTCGGTGGCGGAGATGTCGTGGCCGCAGAGCTCCTTCACGCGCTCGAGCCGGTAGCGGACCGTGTGGCGGTGGGTGAAGAGCTGTTTGGCGGTGGCGGCGACGTTGCCGTCGTTGTCGAGGTAGGCCTCGACCGTCGCCACCAGCTCGGTCTCGTACTGCTCGTCGTAGTCGGAGAGCGGCTTGACCGTCTCCGCGTAGAAGCGTTCCAGCTCGCCGGGGTCCTCGCTCATCGCCGGCAGCAGCAGGCGGTAGGCGCCGGTGTCCTCGAAGGCGAGCACCGAGTGACCCTCCGCCTCGCCGACGTTGGCCGCCAGCCGCGCCTCGCTGCCGGCGCGGTAGAGGTCGACCGGATCGGCGCAGCGGCGGCTGCGGCCGGTGGTCAGGTGGAAGCCCGACAGGCTGTCGGCCAGCTCGCGCGCCAGGCCGGCGCCGGCGCGGGCCAGGCGCTCGTCGTCCTCGGCCGGGACGATCACCGCCAGCTCGGCGAACCCCGCCTCGGCGTCCTCGGCGCTGGCCAGCGACCCCGGGGCGAGCGAGCGCAGCGCCCGCATCGCCAGGGTCAGCACCCGCTGGCGCCACTCGCCGGTCTGCGCCGCGCGCGGCGCCGCCCGCAGCACCAGCACGCCGGCGCCCCGGTCGAGGTCGGCGCCGAGCTCGGCGGCGCGGGCGACGATGTCGCCGCGGTCGGTCACCCGGCGGGCCAGGACGGCGGTGACGAAGGCGCTCGCCACCTCCTCGCTCGCCCACTCGGGAGCGCGCGAGCGCTCCAGCTCCAGCGCCAGGAGCGTCGTCACCATGCGCGCGATCGCGGGCTCGGGCGGCGACTTGGCCCGGTAGCGCAGCTCGCCGACCGCGGTGTCGGCGACCCGCAGGACCACGATCCTCACCCCCTCGCCGCCGGAGAGCAGCTTCTCCTCCTGGTCGGAGGAGGCGCCGGCGACCGCCAGGACGGCGCTGGAGCGGTCGATCAGGGCGACGCTGGCGTCCAGCAGGCGCGCCGCGGCGCGCGCGACCGCCGGCAGCCCGGCCCCCGACTCGACCGCTTCCGAGAGTGCGTCGAGCAGCCCCGCATCCCCAGAATTTGCGGGGCTTTCGCTCCGTTTGGAAGCAGCTGGCATGGCCTCATTATCGCCGCAGCGGCGAGGCAGCCCTACCTGCCGTGGATGAAGTTGACGATGTCCGTCCAGTAGTAGACGATCGCCAGCCCGATCACGACCCCGCCGATCACCAGCGCGGCGAGCACGAAGAGGGCCAGGAAGCCCGCCGCCGCCTTCTCCCAGATCCGCCCGTGGGCGCTCAGCGCCGGGCTGAGAATCAGCGAGACGAAGATCGCCAGGCAGATCAGTCCGGCGCCGCCGAACAGCACGTACTCGTGGTCGAGCCGGGTGATCGCGAGAACGGTCACGAGGCTGGATTGTGGCGCAGCTGCGAGACGAGGAGCGCGACGATCGCGCAGAGCGAGAACGACGCCGCCCCCAGCGCCCAGCCGCCGCTGACGTCGCTGAGGTAGTGGACGCCGAGGTAGACGCGCGAGAGCCCGACCAGGATCGTCAGCGCGAAGCCGCTCACCAGGACCGCCGTCGCCCGGGCCATCCCGGGCCGCAGCCGCAGCACGATGGTCAGCGCCAGCCAGACGTAGAGGACCGCGTGGGCGGCGTGGCCGCTGGGAAAGGAGGAGCCGCTGGAGCCGACCAGACCGCCGCCGGGCCGCGGCCGGTCGACCGCCGCCTTGATCTCGTGCACCCCGATCCAGATCAGCACCATCCCGGCCAGGAGGACGAACAGCTCGGTCCAGCGGCGGCGGAGGGAGAGCAGCACCGCGCAGAGGACGGCGAGGCTCCCGGTCACCGCCGTCGAGCCGAGGGCCGTGAGGACCTTGGCCAGGTGCGTGAGCCAGCCCGTTCGCAGGCTTTCGACGATTTCGATCGCCGTCTGGTCGCCTGGGGTGGGTCCCGGTTCGCGGCCGACCGCGACCGCGTAGGCGATCAGCACGAAGAGCGCCACCGCGAGCGTCGCCAGCAGCGAGGTGAACTCGAGGCCGAAGGTGCCGCCCGGCGTCACCCGGTCCCAGAGGAACCGCAGCTGCGGCTGGTAGCGGCGGACCAGGACACCGATCCAGCGGGTCACCGCGTGGGAGTCGAGCCAGCGCACGGCGGCGCGGCGGTTCTCCTCGACCCGGAAGTGCCGGTAGAGGGCGACCGCTCCGACCACGACCACGATCACGCTCGCCAGCAGGAAGGCGCCTTTGCCGGCGTACTTGGCGGCCGTGTCGACGCTGCGCGAGAAGAAGTAGCCGATCAGGATGTGGGCGCTGGCCCAGAGCCCGGTGCCGAGGATGCTGTAGGGAACGAAGGCGCGGTAGCGCATCCCCGAGCTGCCGGCGATGAACGGCGCGAAGGCGCGGACGAGGCTGATGAAGCGGCCGATGAAGATCGTCTTGCCGCCGTGGCGGGAAAAGTAGTCCTCGACCCGTTCGAAGCGCTCGTGGCCGATCCCGAAGCGCGGCCCGTGCCGGATCACGAAGCCGCGTCCGAGCCGGCGGCCGATGAAGAATCTGGTCGTGTCGCCGAGCCAGGCCGAGAACCAGGCGATGGCGATCAGCAGGTAGATGTCGATCGCCCCCTGCCCGGCCACCGCGCCGCCGAGCAGCATCACCGTCTCGCCGGGGACGACGAGGCCGACGAAGGCGCCGGTCTCGGCGAAGGCGAAGACGCCGACCAGCAGGTAGGTCCAGGCGCCGAGCGTGTTGGAGATCTCTTCCAGCAGGTGCTGCAGGTCGAGGTGCCCGAGCCTCTGGCTCAGCAGGTAGTAGCCGAAGCCGACCGCCAGCGCGACGACCGCCAGGATCAGCCGTTTGCGGGTGCGGTTGCCGCCGCCCTCCGCCTCGCCGGCCAGCCTCAAGCCGCTCCCCCCTCGGCGAGCGCCGTCCCCTCCCCGTCGCCCGGCGCCGACCCGGCCTCGCAGACGATCGCGTCCTCGCGGTCGAGCCGCTCGGCCGCGGCGCGGGCCGCCCGCAGATCGGGGAAGAGGCCCACCGCGGTCGGGCCGGAGCCGCTCAGCACCGCCACCGGCGCGCCGGCGCGCCGCAGCTCGGCCAGCGCCTCGCCGATCGCCGGGCGCAGCGAGCGCGCCGCCGGCTCGAGGTCGTTGACCAACAGCTCGGGATAGGAGAGCGGCGAGGCGCCGGAGCCGGCCACGTCCCGCAGGCGCCGGACCAGCGCCGCCAGCTCCTCCGCGCCGCGCCCGAGTCCCAGCCGGTCCGCCTCGGCGAACACCGCCGCCGTGCCGAGGCCGCCGCCGTCTGGCAGCAGCAGCGCCGCG
The DNA here is from genome assembly GCA_036257815.1 of Solirubrobacterales bacterium. Classification (GTDB taxonomy): domain Bacteria; phylum Actinomycetota; class Thermoleophilia; order Solirubrobacterales; family 70-9; genus VAYN01. Next base: position 16,664 of record DATAEW010000104.1, on the reverse strand, counting down.
TGGGCGGCCGGCCGCGGCAGCGGCTCGACCCGCTCGCCGGCGCCCTGCACGAGCGCCAGCGAGGGCACCAGCTGCGAGGGAACGTCGGCCCCCAGCTCGGCGGCGATCCGCCCCAGCTCGCCCAGCTGGCCGCGGGCCAGCCGCAGCACCGCCGCCGCGTCGGCGCTGCCGCCGCCGAGCCCAGCCGCCACCGGCGTGCGCTTCTCGATCTCGATCCGCAGCGGCGGCCGCCGCCAGCCCGCCTCGCGCAGCTTCGCCAGCGCCCGCGCCGCCAGGTTCTCGCCCTCCACCTCCGGGCAGATCACCTCGTCGCGCTCCGCCTCGCTGACCGCGAGCAGGTCGGCCAGGGCCAGCGGCTCGAACAGCGAGCAGAGCTCGTGCAGGCCGTCCTCGCGGGCACGGCCGAGATAGAGGCAGAGATTGAGCTTGGCGGGCGCGTGGAGGAGCATCGGGGAAAGGGTCTGTCCCGGTAGGGGCTCGCTCAACTTTTTCTGAAGATGGCTGTCGGCGCTCCGCCGACGTTGACGCAGAAAAAGTACAAGCCGCTCCGCCCCTACCGGGACAGACCCTTTCCCAGGGCGGGGAACTCGCCGGGAGAAAGCTGCTCGGCGCGAGCGTCTTGCGGCAGCCCCAAGTCCCCCAGCGCCCGGCGGGCCGGCGCGAGCAGGCCCGGCTGCCAGTGCTCGAGCGAGCGGGCCAGCGACTTGCGGCGGTGGGCGAAGGCCGCCCGGACCAGCTCCCGGGTCGCGGAGTCGGCGCCCGGTCCCGTCCGCCGCAGCCGCAGGATCGCCGAGTCGACCCGGGGCCGTGGCCGGAAGACCGCCCGGTCGACGTTGCGCAGCAGCTCGACCTCGCAGGCGAGCTGGACCAGCACGCTCGGCGAGCCGTAGGTGCGGCTGCCCGGCGCCGCCCGCAGGCGGTCGGCGATCTCCCGCTGCACCATCACGGTCCAGGCCCGCAGCCCGGGCAACCGCTCAATCGTGCGCAGGATCAGCGGCGTCGCCACCGCGTAGGGAAGGTTGGCGACCATCGCGCTCGGCGGCGGCTCGAGGGCCGCCAGGTCGAGCTTCATCGCATCGCCCCAGTGGAGGCTGACGTTCGGCCGCCTCGCCAGCCGGGCCAGCGCCGGCTGCAGGCCGCGGTCGATCTCGACGCTGTGCAGATGAGCGGCCGCCTCGGCCAGCCGTTCGCTCAGCGCCCCTTCCCCCGCCCCGACCTCCAGCACCACGTCGTCCGGGCTGAGGGCGGCGTCGCGGACGATCGCCTCGAGCAGGTTGGGATCGGCGAGGAAGTTCTGGCCGAGGCGGACCACGGATCGACCGGCGGCTACCAGCCGAAGAGCTCGACGGCGTTGGCCTCGACCGTCCGCTCCAGCTGCTCGTAGGAGACGCCGCGCACCGCGGCGATCGCCCGCGCCGTGGCGACCACGTTGGCCGGCTGGTTGCGCTTGCCGCGCATCTCCTGCGGCGAGAGGTAGGGCGCGTCGGTCTCGACCAGGATCCGGTCCTCGGGGACTCGCGCCGCCGCCTCGCGCAGCTCCCGCGAGCGCGGGTAGGTGGCGTTGCCGGCGAAGGAGCAGTACCAGCGCCGCTCGATCGCCGCCGCGGTCCGCCGCGGGGCCGAGAAGCAGTGCAGGATCACGGTGTGGCCCGGTGCCCGCGCGTCGAGCGTCGCGATCACCTCGTCGATCGCCAAGCTCTCGCCGTCGGCGTCGCGGCAGTGGATGACGATCGGCAGATCGAGCTCGCGGGCCACCTCGATCTGGGCGGCGAAGGCGCGCCGCTGCTCCGCCGGCGGAGCGGTGTCGCGGTAGAAGTCGAGGCCGGTCTCGCCAATCGCCCGCACCTTCTCGTGAGCGGCCAGGGCGGCGATCGCCGCCGCCGCGCGCTCGTCGAACCCGCTCGCCTCGTTCGGGTGCCGCCCGACCGCGGCGAAGACGCCGGGGTTGCGCTCCGTGGAGGCGATCGCGACCGCGTTGGTCTCCTCATCGAGGCCGACCGTCAGCATCCGCCCGACCCCAGCCGCCGTGGCGGCGTCCACCAGCTCGGCCTCCCCGCCGTCGCAGAGGAAGAGGTGGGTGTGGGAGTCGATCATCGGCGGCTCGTGGCAGTTGCATGGCAGTGGCAGTCGTTTGGGACGGTATGCGTCTCAAATGACTGCCACTGCCTCCAGACTAACCGGGCCGCTCCGCTGAGCCGCCGCAGGCGGATAGCCTGCGCGAATGCCCGACCCCGCCGACTACTACCGCGAGATCTACGCCCGCGGCCTCGCCGGCGAGGTTCCGGCGGTGCCGGTGGCCGTCGCCGAGCTCGAGCGGCGGGCGGTCGAGGCGATGGAGCCAAAGGCCGCCAACTACGTCGGTGCCGGCGCCGGTGCAGAGGAGACGATCCGCGCCAACCTCGAGGCCTTCCGGCGGCGCCGGATCGTGCCGCGGATGCTGCGCGACGTCGCCAGCCGCGACCTCTCGACCAGCGTGCTCGGGACGGCGATGCCGGCGCCGCTGATGCTGGCCCCGATCGGCGTGCAGAAGGTCCTGCACCCCGAGGGCGAGCTGGCAACCGCCCGGGCCGCCGCGGCGCTCGGCGTGCCGATGATCGCCAGCACGGCCTCCCACTTCACCCTGGAGGAGATCGCCGAGGCCGGCGGCGAGGGAGCGCCGCGCTGGTTCCAGCTCTACTGGCCCGGCGACCCGGAGCTGCTGCGCAGCTTCGTCGGCCGCGCCGAGCGGGCCGGCTACGGTGCGATCGTCGTCACCGTCGACGCCTTCATCCCCGGCTGGAAGCCGCGCGACCTGCAGCAGGCCTGGCTGCCGTTCCTCGAAGGCTCGGGCAATGCCAACTACCTGCAGGACCCGGTCTTCCGCTGCGGCCTGCAGCGCACGCCGGAGGAGGACCTCGGCGCCGCCACCGGCCAGTACCTCTCGGTGCTCTCCAACCCCTCGCTGACCTGGGAGGAGCTCGCCTCGCTGCGCGAGTTGACCAGGCTGCCGATCCTCGTCAAGGGCATCCAGCACGTCGAGGACGCCCGCAAGGCGGCGAGGCGCGGCATCGACGGGATCGTCGTCTCCAACCACGGCGGCCGCCAGGTCGACGGCGCGATCGCCTCGCTCGACGCCCTGCCGGCGATCGCCGAAGCGGTCCGCGGGGAACTGGCGATCCTCTTCGACAGCGGCGTCCGCGGCGGCGCCGACGTGCTGAAGGCGCTCGCCCTCGGCGCCGACGCGGTCTGCCTCGGCCGGCCCTACCTCTGGGGGCTGGCGCTCGACGGCCAGGCCGGAGTCGAAGCGGTCCTGAAGATGGTGCTCGGCGAGCTCGACCTGACGATGGCGCTCTGCGGGCTGACCCGGCCGGCCGAGATCACCGCCGAGCTGCTCGCCTCCTGAGCACAGCGGGTGACTTATCCGCACATATCGCGGATAAGTCACAGAGATCAGGCCGGCGCCTCGATCTTCGGAAAGAGCGGCGGAGTCCGCTCGACCGCCTGGCCGCCCGGCCGCGAGCCGAGCTCGGCCAGCCCCTGCTCCGCTTCGCCTAGCGCCGCCAGCAACGTGGCCGCGGTGGCCGGCAGATAGGGGACCAGCATCAGCGTCGTCACCCGCAGGCCCTCGACCAGGTTGTAGAGGACCTCGTCGAGCCGCTCGGGGTCGGCCTCGTCCTTTGCCAGCACCCACGGCTGGGTCTCCTCGACGAAGCGGTTGAGGCGGCGGACCAGCGTCCAGGCCACCTCCAGCGCCTGCGTCAGCTCGGCCCGGTCGAGCAGCTCCTGGAAGCGGGGCAGCGCGCCTTCGAAGTCCTCGGCAAGAGTCGCGTCGACCTGCGCGGCCGGGACGACGCCGTCGCGGTAGCGGTCGACCATCGCCAGGATCCGGCTCGCCAGGTTCCCGTAGTCGTTGGCCAGCTCGGTCTCGTAGCGAGCCTCGAAGCCGGCGGTGGAGATCGAGCCGTCCTGCCCGAAGCTGACCTCGCGGAAGCAGTAGAAGCGCAGCGCGTCGGCGCCGAAGCGCTCGATCACCTCGAACGGGTCGAGCACGTTGCCCAGCGACTTCGACATCTTTTTCTCGCCCATCAACAGGTAGCCGTGGATCGCCATCCGCCGTGGCGGCTCCAGATCGGCGGCGAGGCAGAGCGCCGGCCAGATCACGGCGTGGAACTTGAGGATGTCCTTGGCCATCACGTGCAGGCTGGCCGGCCAGAAGCGGTCGGTGAGGTCCTCCCCGGGCCGGGCGAAGGTCAGCGCGGTGACGTAGTTGAGCAGCGCGTCGAACCAGACGTACATCCGCTGCCCGGGGTCCCAGGGCAGCGGCAGCCCCCACTTCAGGTTGGGCCGCGAGAGCGAGACGTCCTCCAGCCCGCCCTCGATGAAGGAGACCGCCTCGTTGCGGCGGAACTCGGGGACGACGAAGTCGGGCCGCTCCTCGTACAGCCCTTCGAGCTGAGCCTGGAAGGCGGAGAGGCGGAAGAACCAGTTCTCCTCGCGCAGCTTCTCCAGCGGGATCTCGTGGATCGGGCAGGTATTGCCGGGGCCGAGCTCGCGCTCGGTTTTGAAGTCGGCGCAGCGCGGGCAGTACCAGCCTTCGTAGACCCCCTTGTCCACCCAGCCGTTGTCGTAGACCCGCTGCATGATCTCCGCCACCTTGGCCTTGTGCCGCGGGTCGGAGGTGCGGATGAAGAAGTCGTTGCTGACCTCGATGATCGGCATCAGCGCTTCGAACTTGGCAGCGTTGCGGTCGGCCAGCTCCTGCGGCGCGATCCCCTCCCGCTCGGCCGCCGTCTCGATCGGCTCCCCGTGCTCGTCGGTGCCGGTGAGGAAGAAGACCTCCTCGCCCCGCTGCCGCATGTGCCGCGCCAGCACGTCGGCCGCCAGCGTCGAGTAGGCGTGCCCGAGGTGCGGCTCGGCGTTGACGTAGTAGATCGGGGTGGTGACGTAGTAGCTCAAGGCGCTGAGCCTAGAGGAGCCCCGACCCCCGGAGCGCTGTCCCGGAACCGGGCCAGGCGGGTGCTACGGCAGGACCGTGAAGGTCCTCTTCGCCGGCTTCGCCTTCAGCCCGGCGCGGTTGACGACCTGGACGACCAGCTTGTGCCGGCCAGGGTTCAGCTTGGGGGTCTGGAACTTCTTCCCCTTCTTCGAGTTCCTGCCACAGCCCTTGAACCTGCCGCGGTCGAGCTTGCAGAGGAAGCGGGCGGGCAGCTGATTGGAGCGCAGGGTGAAGGCGGCCCGCCCCGCAGCGGCCCCCTTCGGCCCCTTGATCGTCGCCGGCTTCGGCCTGCCGGCCTTGATCGTCACCGTGAACGGCGCGCCCACGGTCCCGCCCGACGACGGACCGGAGAGCTGGACGGTGAACGTCCGGTTCTCCCCTGCGTTGGGATCGGGGGTCACCGTCAGCGGGAGCGCGAGCTGGGTGCCGTTGTTGGGGAAGGACAACGTTCCCGAGGCGGCGAGGAAGTCGCGGCCGGCACGCGCGGTGCCGTTGACAGTCGAGAAGACGACGCTGGCCGCCCCTTTGACCCGCGGGCCGCGGATGACCGGGATCGAGAGGGATTGCTTGCCTCCCGCGATCGTCGCCCCCGACCCGGTGAATTCGAAGGCCAGCGGGCAGAACCACTCGAGCCCGTCGGCGCCGGTGGCGACGGTGCCTTTGTTGGTGATGGCGCCGGTCGCGGTGTCAATCGTCACCAAGTTGGCGGGCGGCTTGCCCCTGTTGTTCAGCGTCGCGTAGAGCGTCGTCCGTTCGCAATCCCAAGCGGCGGCCGAGACGGGGCTTCGATTCGCGTCGATCGGCTTCAGCGTGCCCTTGGTGGTTGCCGCCCCCGTAGCCGTATCGAGCGTGTTGAATTCGCCTTCCTCAGTTGCATTGAAGATCCAGAGGACGTCGTCGCGGTCGAAGGAGACCCCGCTTCCCTTGGTGGAAAGGGAACTGGGAATCACCGTAACGGCGCCGGTTGCCTTGTCGACCGAGGCGAGGTTGTCTTTTTCCTCGTCCCAGCCGAAGAGCTGACCCTGGGAGTTGAAGCTGATGTCGGCAAGGCGAGCTACGCCGGGCCCAAGGGGACCGATAGCCGTCGCCACTGCGTTGGCGGGGTTCAGCGTCAGCAGGGTCCGAGGAGCTATCGGACTCAGGCTGCTGGACACGGCATAGAGGACTCCCGTCGTCGGGTCCTGGGCCAGCCCGGTGATCGCGTAGCCCGTACCGCCGGCAGAGCTGGAGGCCCCGGTCGCCGGATCCACCCGCCATAGCTCGGACGGGGGAGCGATCCCCCCAGCCCCGCCTTCGGCCATGCCGCTGCCTCCGGTGGTCAGGAAAAGGGTCGGGGCCGGCAGGGCGATCGCCGAGGCCGGGAGGGCCAGCGCCAGTAGCGCCAGCGGTAGTGCCAGTCGGGCCAGCCTCCGGGTGTGCAGGGAGGTGGGAACCCCATGATCTCTCATGCGCCTGGCTACGCATCAAGCACCTTTCGCGTTCATCGCCGCGCTCGGACAGCGTTGATCTTTCGGAAGGAGAACGGGATCCACTCGATGTCGTCCTGCGCCTGGAGCCGCCCCCCAGAGCACGCTCCGGGGGGCGGATAGGCGGGGCGCTACGGCAGGACCGTGAAGGTCTTCTTCGCCGGCTTCGACTTCAACCCGGCGCCGTTGACGACCTGGACGACCAGCTTGTGCTGACCCGGCTTCAGCGCCGGGGTCTTGAATTTCTTCCCCTTTTTGGAGTTCTTGCCGCAGCCCCTGAATTTGCCGCGGTCGAGCTTGCAGCGGAAGCGGGCCGGCAACTGGTTGGAGCGCAGCTTGAACGTGACGCGTTCGGCCGCGGTTTTCTTCGGCCCCCTGATCTTCGCCGGCCTCGGTTTGCCGGCTTTGACCGTGACCGTGAAGGGCGCGCCGACAGTACCCCCCGCGGAGGGACTGGAGAGCTGGACCGTGAACGTCCGGTTCGCCCCTGCGCTGTGGTCCGGGGTGACCGTCAGCGGGATCGCGAGTGCAGCGCCGTTGTTCGGAAAGGACAGCGTCCCGGAGGCGGCGAGGAAGTCGCGGCCGGCATGCGCGGTGCCGTTGACAGTCGAGAAGACGACGCTGGCCGCCCCTTTGACCCGCGGGCCGCGGACGACGGGGAAATCAGGCCAGTCCGCCGGCTACCGGCGCGCCTCTCGCCCCGTCAGCGCCTTGTAGAGGTCGTTGGCGCGGGTGCCGGTGAGGGCGGCGACGACCGAGGCGGCGGCGCGGGGGCGGGCGCCGGACTGGACGAGGTGGCGGAGGGCGTCGACGGCGAAGCCGACATCGCGGTCGTGCTCGGTCGAGGCGGCGGGGGCGATGACGAGGACGATCTCGCCCTTGACGTCGCCGCGGAAGCGGCGGGCCAGCTCGCCGAGGGTGCCGCGCGCGACCTCCTCGTGGACCTTGGTCAGCTCGCGACAGACGGCCGCCTGGCGGTCCGGGGCCAGCGAGGCGAGCGCGGCCAGCGACTCGCCGACCCGGCGCGGGGACTCGAAGGCGACGACGGTCTCGGCCGCCCGCAGGACCCGCTCCATCTCGCCGGCGCGGCGCGGCAGGAAGCCCTCGAAGCGCCAGCGGTCGGTCGGCAGGCCGGAGGCGATCAGGGCCACCGGGACAACCGAGGGGCCGGGCAGCACCGTCACCTCGAGGTCGCGGTCGATGCAGCGGCGGATCAGCTTGTAGCCGGGGTCGGAGATGCCCGGCATCCCAGCGTCGGAGACCAGGGCGACGTTGTCGCCGCGCTCGATCCGCTGCGCCAGCTCGACCGCCCGGGTCGATTCGTTGCCCTCGTGGTTGGAGACCAGGCGGGGGTGTGGGCGGATCCGCAGCCGGTCGAGCAGCGCGCCGGTCCGGCGGGTGTCCTCACAGGCGATGAAGTCGGCGCTGACCAGCGCCTCGCGCACCCGGGGGCTGAGGTCATCGAGGTTGCCGATCGGGGTGGGGCAGACGGTCAGCCGCCCCGGCATCAGCCCTCGCCCTTCTGAAGTTCGATCCGCGCCATCGCCGCGGCGCCGATCATTCCCGCGTCGGGGCCGAGCTCGGCCGCCACCACCGGGATCTCGTTCATCGGCCGCAGCGCCCGCTGCCGCAGCTCGCGGCGGGCAGGCTCGAGCAACAGCTCGCCGGCCGCCATCACCCCGCCGCCGATCACGATCACCTTCGGCTCGAAGATGTTGGCGAAGGAGGTGAGGGCGACCCCCAGCCTGGTGCCGACCAGGTCGAAGACGGCGATCGCGGTCGGGTCGCCGCCCAGCGCCGCCTCGGTCACCGCCCTGCCGTCGAGCGGGTGGCCCTCGGCGAGCATCGTCGCCAGCACCGAGTCGGGGTCTTCTTCGGCGGCCACGCGGCCCTCGCGACCCAGCGCCGTTCCCGAGGCCATCGTCTCCACGCAGCCGCGGCCGGGGCAGTTGCCCTGGCAGGGCGGGCCGTTGACGTCGATCACGACGTGGCCCAGCTCGGCGCCGGCGCCGGTCGCGCCGCGGTAGACCTCGCCGTTCAGGACCAGGCCGCCGCCGATCCCGGTCCCGATCGTCAGCAGGACCAGGTCGTCGGCGCCGCGGCCGGCGCCGTAGAGGTGCTCGGCGAGTGCGGCGGCGTTGGCGTCGTTGTCGACGAAGACCGGCAGCCCGACCCGCTCGCTGACCAGGTCGCGGATCGGCAGGTCGGCGAGCGGCAGGTTGACCGCCGAGATCGCGATCCCGCGATCGTGGTCGATCGTCGCCGGGATCCCCAGACCGACCGCGCGGGCGTCGGGGCGCGCCTCCTGCGCCTCTGTGACCTCGCGGACCAGCAGCTCGACCAGCTCCTCCTCGGTCTGCCCGGTCGAGCCCTCGCGACTCTCCCAAACAGCCTCGGTGCCGGTCAGCGCCCCGACCAGCATCTTGGTCCCCCCCAGATCGACCCCGATCGTCTCGATCTCGCTCACGGGCGCAGGCTAGCCATCCCCCGCCCCCGGCGACGCCCGGTCGGAGTTTGCGCAGCTTTCAAACCCCCATGGGCTACGGTTCCTGACCCTTTTATGCCCGACGATGGCGCCCAGCGGCCCGAGGGGTCGCCCGAATACAACGTCTACCGGTCCCGCAAGGGATTCCTCTCCCGGCTTCGCTCGCCCGACCTGAGCCGCCTGCGCAAGGGCTCCGGCGGCGAGGGCGAGGAGCCCCCGGGACGGGGACGCGAGCCCGGCGGCGGCCCTGGCCCGCGGCTGCCCTGGCGGCGGCGCCGTGGGGAGCCGGCCCTCGAGCGGCCGCGCCGCGGGATCAGCCCGCGGCGCGTGGCCAAATGGGTCGCCCTCGCCGCCCTGGGCTGGATCCTGCTCAGCTTCCTCGCCTTCGCCGTCTCCGCTCAGATCCAGTCCTTCAAGCTCTCCGGCGAAGCCAAGGAAACGCTGCACGGCAACCCGTTCCTGCTGCCGAGCGCGCAGACGATCCTCGTCCTCGGCACCGATGCCCGACCGCCCGACACCAAGGAGCCCGGCGCCCCGCACAAGCAGAAGTGCTTCGAGCAGCAGTCGCGCGGCGACGCTCCGCACGACGGCTGCGAAGCCGGTGAATACCGGGCCGACACGCTGCTGCTGATCCGGGCCGGCGGCGGCAGCTTCCGCAAACTCTCGATCCCTCGGGACAGCTTCGCCGAAATCCCCGGCCAGGCGCCGACGAAAATCAACGCCGCCTTCGCCTTCGGTGGCGCCGCGCTGCAGGTGAAGACGATCGAGAACTTCCTCGGGATCGAGATCGACCACCTGGCGATCGTCGACTTCACCGGCTTCGAAGACCTGATCGACGCGGTCGGCGGGGTCGAGGTCGACGTCCCGCACAAGCTCTGCGCCGAGATCTCCGGCGGCGCGGGCGGCGGCCAGGGCGGGACCACCCTGCGCCTGCACAAGGGCGAGAACACGCTCGACGGCGAGAAGGCGCTCGCCTACGCCCGGGTCCGCGAGCCGAGCGAATGCCCGGGGCCGGGCAAGAGCGCCTACACCCTCGGCTACAGCGACATCGACCGCGAGAAGGCCCAGCAGTCGGTGATCAACGGGGTCAAGGACCGCCTCACCGATCCGCTCCGCCTCCCCTACAACTTCATCAGGGGCCCGATCATCGGCTGGGACGCGCCGAAAGCCTTCGTCAGCGACATGGGGTTCTTCACGATGCCGCAGCTGATCCTCGCGGCGGCGATCGGGGGTGGCTCGACCGCCGACGTGCTCTGCGGCCACCCGAAGGAAGGCTGCGGCGAAGGCCCCGAAGGCAGCATCGAAGTGTCCGAGTCGGCACGCCGCGCCGCCGCCCACCGGCTGATCGACGGCTGATTCGGGGGCGCCGGCCCGCCGCCGCGAGGCCCTGGACCGGCGAGTGCTGAGTTGTACCCCCCATAGGGGCGAAAATTCAGCGTCCGCTGGGTTCTGGCCCCTGCCGGGCGACGAACGATCAGTCCGCGGTCGAGGCCGCGGTCTTGGAGTCGCTCTTCGACCCGCCCTTGGACTCCGAGGACGAGGAGGAGTCCTTGGCCTCGGAGGCGCCCTTCGACTCCGAGGATGAGCCCTCGCCCGCGGAGGCGCCGTTGCCGCCACCCTTCTTCTTGCCGTAGTCGGTGTTGTAGAAGCCGGAGCCCTTGAAGTGGACGGCCACCGGGTGCAGGACCCGGGACGCCGGGGCGCCGCACTCCTGGCACTCGCTCAGCGCCTCGTCGCTGATCTTCTGGATCACGTCGAAGACGTGGCCGTTCTCGCACTTGTACTCGTAGATGGGCATGGCGGTGCGTGATTATCGCAGCCGCTACGGTTTCGCCATGGCAACCGCCGAGCCAAGCGCCCGCCCGACCGAGGTCTCGATGGAGGAGATCGTCGCCCTCTGCAAACGGCGCGGCTTCGTCTTCCCCTCCTCGGAGATCTACGGCGGCCTCGGCTCGACTTACGACTACGGCCACTACGGCGTGCTGCTGAAGAACAACGTCAAAGCCGAGTGGTGGAAGGCGATGCTGCAGGATCGCGACGACATCGTCGCCCTCGACTCGGCGATCCTCCAGCACCCGCGCGTCTGGGAGGCCTCGGGCCACCTCGAGGGCTTCACCGATCCGCTCGTCCAGTGCCTGGGCAAGTGCAAGAAGCGCTGGCGCGAGGATCACCTGCGCGAGGCGGTGGAGGCCGAGGGCGGCGACCCCGGCGCCGAGCTGCGCTGCCCGGAGTGCGGCGGCGAGCTCTCCGAGCCGCGCCAGTTCAACCTGATGTTCGAGACCCACGTCGGGCCGGTCGCCGAGGAGGGCTCGACGGTCTACCTGCGGCCGGAGACGGCGCAGGGGATCTTCATCAACTTCAAGAACGTGCTCGGCTTCGCCCGCAAGAAGCCGCCGTTCGGGATCGCCCAGGTCGGCAAGTCCTTCCGCAACGAGATCACCCCCGGCAACTTCATCTTCCGCACCCGCGAGTTCGAGCAGATGGAGATGGAGTTCTTCGTGCCGCCGCCGGAGGCCGAGAAGTGGCACCGGCACTGGATGGCCGAGCGCGAGCGCTGGTACGTCGAGCTCGGCATCCGCCCCGACCACCTGCGGATCCGCGCCCACGGCGCCGAGGAGCTCTCCCACTACTCCTCGGCGACCAGCGACGTCGAGTACCTGTTCCCGATCGGCTGGTCGGAGCTGGAGGGGGTCGCCAACCGCGGCGACTTCGACCTCACCCAGCACGCCAGGTTCAGCGGCGAGAAGCTCGAGTACTTCGACCAGCAGACCAAAGAGCGCTACGTCCCCCACGTGATCGAGCCGGCGGCGGGCGCCGACCGCGCCACCCTCGCCTTCCTCGTCGACTCCTACGAGGTCGAGGAGGTCGAGGGACGCCAGCGCACGGTGCTGCGCTTGCACCCGAAGCTGGCCCCGGTCAAGGTCGCGGTCCTGCCGCTGGTCTCCAGGGAAGGGATGCCGGAGCGGGCGCGGGAGATCTTCCAGGTCCTGCGTCGCCGCCTCTTCGCCGAGTACGACGAGGGCGGCTCGATCGGCAAGCGCTACCGCCGCCAAGACGAGATCGGCACCCCCTGGGGCGTCACGGTCGACGGTGAGACGATGGAGAACGACACCGTCACCCTCCGCGACCGCGACACCCTCGAGCAGGTCCGGGTCCCGGTCGAGGGCCTCGCCGAGGAGCTGGTCGGGCGACTGGAAGCCCCCTGGAGCAGCCCGAAGCTGGGCTGACGCCGACTCATCGCCCACCGAGGAACTCGAGCACGCGCTCGGCGTCGGCCTCCAGCGCCGCGGCGTCCTTCTTGCCGACCCGCTCGAGGTGCTCGATCGTGACCTTGCCGGCGGCGAGGCGCCAGGTCGAGACGGCGCGGCCGCCGACCAGGGCGAAGGGGCGGAAGACCCCGTTCATCGTCACCAGCATCTTGTGGGGGCCGACGACTTCCTCGCGCGAGGTCCAACCGAGCAGCAGCGGATCGAAGGCGCCCAGCAGCCGCGGTGGCGGCAGCGGAGCCGGCCGCTTCCGCTTGGCCAGGTCGAGGAGACCGTCGGCTCGCTCGACCAGCTCCGAGGCGATCGCCGCCAGGCCGGCGCGGGCGTCGCGCAGCGGCAGGCCCGCCCAGCGGGCGAGGTCGCGATCGTCGGCGGGACCGTGACCGACCAGGTAGCGGCGCGCCAGCTCGGCCAGCGCCGCGTCCCGATCGACCGGCTCCTGAGGCCCCAGCCAGTCGCGGGTGAGGACGTAGGCGTGTTCCCTGCCCGCCATCGGCCCCCGCACCGCCACCCCGCGCAGGGCCGCGAGGAAGAGCAGGTGAGGCAGCGCCTGACCCTCGGTCCGCACCCCGGCGGAGTCGAGCCGCTCGCGCAGCTGAAGGCGCGTCAGCGGCCCCTCCTCGGCGAGCGAGCGCTCGACCACCTTCACGCCGCGCTCGCCGGCCTCGGGCGCGATCCCCTCCTGGCGCAGGCGCCGGGCGCTCGAGCTGAGCAGCGGCGGCGTGGTCAGGGCATGCAGCCATGGGTAGTCCTCGCTGCGGACCAGGTGCAGGGTGCCCCGGTTCAGCCAGGTGATCAGCAGCGAGCGATCCTCGCTCAGCGCCCGGTCGACGTCGGCGGCGGAGAGGTCGCTGCTCCGCGCCCGCACGGCGAGCCGCGCCCCGCGCGGGTCCTGCCCCTGCACGGCGAGCAGCCGCTCGGCCACCGCCTCCGGCGAGCGCAAGGGTTCCCCCGCAAGCGCCTGGGCGGTGAGTCGTTCGGCGAGCAGCTGAGGAGCCTGGCGGGGCACCGGAGGATGATGCCAGCGGGCCGGCCGCTATTCGGCCGAGAGCAGATCGACGACGAAGATCAGGGTTTCGTTCGGCCCGATCGCCGGCGGCGAGCCGGCGGTGCCGTATGCCAGTTCCGGCGGGATGATCAGTTCGCGGCGGCCGCCGACCTTCATCCCGACGATGCCTTCTTCCCAACCCGGGATCACCTGGCCGGCGCCGAGGGCGAAGGGGAACGGTTCGTTGCGCGACCAGGAGGAGTCGAATTCTTCCTTGCTCGTGTAGCCGACGCCGACGTACTGGACCGTGACTTCGTCGCCGGCCTTCGCTTCCGCGCCGCTGCCTTCGACCAGGTCGTTCTCGACCAGCTGCTTCGGCGGCGGTCCGCTGGGCACCGTGACCTTCGGCTGGGTCTTGGTCGATTCTTCGGCCGACTTCGCCGGCGCTGAGGATTCTTCCCCGCTCGAGGAACCCGACGATGAGGAGCCGCCGCAGGCCGCCAGGGCCAGCGCGATACACAGCAGCATGGTCAGGAGGGCTCCCCGCATCGGCCGGCATCGTACAGGCGCCGCGGCAACCGCGGCGGGCCGCTCTAATGCCGGCCGCTGGTGAGCCGGCTCCAGAGCCGCCGCATCCGACCCCGGCCGTCGTCCTTCGTCATCTCGTCCGGCCCGACCGCAAGGACGCCGGGATTCTTGCCGGGCGCCGGCAGCTTCGCCGCCTCCGCGGCGTCGATCTTCAGCACCACGCCACGCTCGAAGATCTCCCCCACCTCGGGGGCGTCGACGAACCGGTGGCCGCCGGGGCCCCTGGTCGTGTCGAAGATGATCCCGTCGAACATGTCGAGGTTGGGCGCGGACAGGCACTCGACCACCTGGCCGACGCACTCGCCGTCGCTGGTGTACACCGGGACCCCGCGCCGCACGCTCATGTAGGAGCCCGGCGCTCCCAGGTCCTTCCCCTCGCCCTCTCCCGGCTCGCTCATGCACCGCAGCCTACCGCTCCCCGGCGGGGCCCTCTTGCCGCCGGGCGCACACCCTGACTATGCTCGCCGCGGGCAGGGACAAGCATGGGGAAGGAGACGAGATGGCCGTTGGCCTCAGAATGATGTTCCAAGGCGGCACCGCCGAGCAGTACGACACCGTGAACGGACACATCCGCGCCGACGAGGACCCGCCGGAGGGGCTGATCTTCCACGTCGCCGGTCCGATCGAGGGCGGTTGGGGGGTCGCCGACGTCTGGGAGTCACGCGATCACTTCGACCGCTTTCTCGAGGGACGGCTCGGACCGGCGATCGCCGAGCTCGGCGATCGCGCGCCACAGAGCCCGCCCGACATCCAGGAATTCCAGGTCCACCACTACCTGCGGCCATAGCGAGTGACGCTGAACCTGGCATCGATCCTCACCGAGAGCGCGGCGCGGGCCCCCGAGGCCCCCGCCGTGCGCCTCGGCGAGAGCGGGTTGACCTATGGGCGGCTCGACGAGTCGAGCGCCCGCTTGGCGGCGCTGCTGCGGGAGCGCGGCCTGCGACCCGGCGACCGGGTCGGGCTGATGCTGCCCAACGTCCCCGAGTTCCCGGTCCTCTACTACGGCATCCTGCGGGCCGGCGGGGTCGTCGTGCCGATGAACGTGCTGCTGAAGCGGCGGGAGATCGCCTTCTACCTCGGCGACTCCGGCGCCCGGGCGCTGCTCGCCTGGCACGGCTTCGCCGCCGAGGCGCGGGCCGGCGCCGAGGAGGCGGGGGCGGAGCTGATCGAGGTCGAGCCGGGGGAATTCGCCGCGGCGCTGGCCGAGCGCCAGCCGGCCCCCGGCCTGGCCGAGACGACGGAGGGGGACACCGCGGTGATCCTCTACACCTCGGGCACCACCGGCAGCCCGAAGGGGGCGGAGCTGACGCACCAAAACCTGCTCCGCAACGCGGACGTCTCCAGCCGCACCACCTCCGGCATCCGCGCCGGCGATGTCGTCCTCGGCGCCCTGCCGCTCTTCCACTCCTTCGGACAGACGGTGAGCATGAACGCCTCGCTGAAGGTCGGCGCCTGCCTCACCCTGGTGCCCAAATTCGACCCCGGCGAGGCGCTGGCGACGATGCAGCGCGACCGGGTCACCCACTTCTACGGCGTGCCGACGATGTTCGGGGCGCTGCTGCACCACCCCGGCCGCGAGCGCTTCGACACCTCCAGCCTGCGCACCTGCATCACCGGGGGCGCCTCGATGCCGGTCGAGGTGCTGCGGGGCTTCGAGCAGGCGTTCGGGTGCGTGGTCCTGGAGGGCTACGGGCTCTCGGAGACCTCGCCCGTCGCCTGCTCCAATCACCCCGACCGCGAACGCAAGCCGGGTTCGATCGGCACCCCGATCGAAGGGGTCGAGATGCGGGTCGTCGACGAGAACGACGAGCCGGTGCCCCAGGGCGAGGTCGGGGAGATCGTGATCCGCGGCCACAACGTGATGAAGGGCTACTGGCAGCGCCCCGAGGCGACCGCCGAGGCGATGCGCGGCGGCTGGTTCCACAGCGGCGACATGGCGCGGATCGACGAGGAGGGCTACTTCTACATCGTCGACCGCAAGAAGGACCTGATCATCCGCGGCGGCTACAACGTCTACCCGCGCGAGGTCGAGGAGGTGCTCTACGAGCACCCGAAGATTCGCGAAGCCGCCGTGGTCGGCATCCCCCACGACGAGTGGGGCGAGGAGATCGGCGCCGCCGTGGTCCTCCACGAGGGCGAGCGGCTCGCGGCCCAGGAGGTCAGCGACTACGTCAAGGAGCGAATCGCCGCCTACAAGTACCCGCGCCTCGTCTGGTTCCTCGACGACCTGCCGAAGGGGCCGACCGGCAAGATCCTCAAGCGCGAGATCGAGCGCCCGTCGCAGGCCGCCTGAGCCAAAAGGCTCAGAGACCATCCCTTTACACGACACATCTGTAGTACTCAAGGGAATTTTGTACTGTTATCCCGAACCGGGGCGGGCGGTGCGGGAGAGGCGCCTGTCCCACCAACCTCGAGGAGGGGACAAGTGGTGAAGAGACGACTGACGGCGCTCGTCTGCGCGATCGCCCTCTGTGCCGTGGCGGCAGGGGCCGCCCCCGCCGCTTCGTTCGGGCAGGACCCGATCCTGTTCGTCCACGGCTGGTCGGAGAGCGCCTCGCTGTGGAACACGATGATCTCGCGGTTCGAAAAAGACGGCTATTCGAAATCGTATTTGAGCGCCTACAGCTACAACACCTCGCAGTCGAACAAGGTCGACGCGGAAAAAGAAGTCAAATCCCACGTCGAATCGCTGCTGAAAACCACCGGCGCGACGAAGGTGGACATCATCAGCCACTCGATGGGCAGCCTCAACACCCGCTGGTACGTCAAGTTCGACGGCGGCGAACCGAAGGTCGACGACTGGGTCTCGCTCGGCGGCCCGAACCACGGGACCGAAACCGCGAAATTCTGCTTCAGCACCGCCTGCGAAGAGATGCGGATCGGCTCCAAATTCCTC
>DATAEW010000125.1:0-5122 GCA_036257815.1 Solirubrobacterales bacterium | reverse complement strand
GCGGATCTACTACGGCACCGACACCCGCGCCGGCGGCCTGCTGTTCGGGGCCGCGCTGGCGATGGTCTGGCCGAGCCGCCGGCTCAGCCACCGGATCGCGCCCGAGGCCCGCAACCTGCTCGACGGCGTCGGCCTGCTCGGCCTGCTGATCGTCGCGGTGATGATCTGGCAGGTCGGCGAGTTCGACTCCTTCCTCTACCGGGGTGGCTTCATCGTCCTCTCGCTGGCCACGGTGATGGTGCTGCTGCCGCTCGCCCACCCGGCCTGCCGGCTCGGTCGCTGGCTCGGGGTGCGGCCGCTGCGCTGGGTCGGCGTGCGCTCCTACGGCATCTACCTCTGGCAGACGCCGATCATCGTCCTCACGCTGACGACGAAATCGGTCCGCTCCGAGAGCCTGCTGACGAAAGCGCTGCAGGTGGCGGCGATTTGCAGTGTCGCCGCGCTTTCCTGGCGATTCGTCGAGGAGCCGATCCGCCACGGCGCGATCGGTCGCTTCTTCGCCCGCCGCCGCGCGGTCGGCTGGGGCTGGGAGACCTTCGCGCCGGCGATGCGCGGGGCGATCGTCGTCACCGGCCTGGTCCTCCTGCTGGCGGTCGTGGGGATGGCGGGGGTCAATTCGGCCACCGTGGAAGGGGAAGCGACTCGGGTCGCCGAAGCGCGCGCCGCCGGCACCACCAAGCCGCCGCCGCTGACCCCCGCGCAGGCCAACTCCTCGACCAAATCGTCCTGCAAAACGGCCGTCCACATCGGCGACTCGACCTCCGAGGGGCTCGACTCGGCCGAATACCTGCCGCTGGAAAACCAGCGCATCCCCCACCGCTACGAAGAAGTCGGCGTGAGGGAAACGCGCATGGACGTCTCCGGCGCCCGCTCGATCGAAGAGCGTTTCGAAGGCGAACCGAACGCCGCCGAAGCGGCCGAAGCGTGGAAGGCCGAAGGCTTCCGCGGCTGCTGGGTGCTGGCCCTGGGGACCAACGAGGCGGCGGACGTCGCCGCCGGCTCCAGCGTCGGCGACCGCGAACGGATCGACAAGATGATGGCGATCGTCGCCGGCGAACCGGTGCTCTGGGTCAACGTCCGCTCGCTGGTCGAAGCGGGCGACCCCTACTCGGAGCAGAACATGAAGAAATGGGACGAAGAGCTGATCGCCGCCTGCAACGCCTACCCGAACATGCGCGTCTACAACTGGGCCGCCGACGTCAAGGAATCCTGGTTCATCGAAGACGGGATCCATTTCACCTCGCCGGGATACGCGGCCCGGGCGCAGCTGATCGCCGAGGCGCTGGCCCACGCCTTCCCGGCCAAGGGGAGGACCGAAGGCGGCTCGGAAAACTGCGTCGTCACCTAGCCGCCCCTCAGAGGCCGACGATCTCGACCGGCTCCGGGTCGCCCGCGGGGCAGAAGCCGAAGACGCGGCCGTAGAAGTAGAGCTCGGCCTCCAGGCAGCGGATCTCGGTCTCTGCCTTGCGGAAGCCGTGCTGCTCGCCCGCGAAGGCGAGGTAGGCGTGGGGGACGCCGTTGCGAGCCAGCGCCGCGACCATCGTCTCGGCCTGGTTGGGCGGGACGATCTCGTCCTCGAGACCCTGGAAGAGGATCAACGGCGCCCGCAGCCGCTCGACGAAGTTGATCGGCGAGCGCTCGCGGTAGAGGTCGGCCCGCTCCGGATAGGGGCCGATCAGGCCGTCGAGGTAGCGCGACTCGAACTTGTGGGTGTCGCGGGCGAGCGCCTCGGTGTCGGCGACCCCGTAGTAGCTGGCGCCGGCGGCGAACTCGTCGTGGAAGACGAGGGCGCAGAGCGTCGCGTAGCCGCCCGCCGAGCCGCCGCGAATCGCCAACCGCGCCCCGTCGACCTCGCCGCTCGCGGCCAGGTGGCGGGCGGCGGCGACGCAGTCCTCGGTGTCGACGACGCCCCAGGCGCCCTGGAGGCGGTCCCGGTAGGCGCGCCCGTGGCCGCTGGAGCCGCGGTAGTTGACGTCGACGACGCCGAATCCGCGGCTGGTCCAGTAGGCGAACTCGCGGTCGAGCGCCGGCGTGGCGTGGGAGGTGGGCCCCCCGTGGCTCTGGACGATCAGCGGCGGCCGCTCCTCGGCGGGGCCGGCGAAATCGGGGCTGGACGGCGGGTAGTAGAAGCCGTGGGCGACCTCGCCGCCGCCGGTCGGGAACTCGATCGGCCGCGGCACCGAGGCGTAGGCGGGGTCGAGCGGCTGCTCGGCGGCCTCGCGCACCACCTCGGTCTCGCCCCTGGCGAGGTCGCAGATGACGACCGCCGTCTCGCGGTCGGGTGCCGCGGCGGCGAAGGCGACCCGTGAGCCGCGGGCGGAGAGCGCCGGGAAGCCGAAGGAGGTGAAAGGGAGGCCGAGGTCGCGCGGGCCCGAGGAGCCGGGGGCGAGCGCGAAGAGCCTTTCGCCGCCGTTCTCGGTCCGCACGCAGGTGATCGTCCCGTCCTCGAGGAAGGCGTAGGTGGCGCCGCCGAACAGCCACTGCGGGTGGCCGAGGTCGGCGCGCTCCTCGGTCAGTTGCTCGACCGCCTTCGGGGCCAGCGGATCGGGAACCCGGTAGAGGTTCCACCAGCCGTCGCGGTCGGAGACGAAGTGCAGCCGCCCCGCGGCGTCCCACTCTGGCTGGAAGATCGACTCCCCGGGCCCGCCGGCGAGCGGCCGCGAGTCGCCGGGGTCGGCGAGCGGCGCCAGCCAGAGCTCGGTCCCGTCCCAGGGCATCCGCGGGTGATCCCAGCAGGTCCAGGCCAGCCACTCCCCATCCGCGCTGGGGCGGGGAAAGGAGTAGAAGTCGCGCCCGGAGGCCAGCACCTCGACCTCGCCAGAGCCGTCGATCGGCAGGGCGACGATCTGGTTCTCCGGTTCGCTCCCCCCGTGGACCTCGCGCACCGCCAGCACCCGGCGGCCGTCGGGGGTGGCCCGCAGATCGGCGTAGCGCAGCGCCGCCGCCGTCTCCGGCTCGGCGGTGATCGCCACCGGTTCCTCGCCGAGCTTCTGGCGGTAGAGCCGCTGGTCGGAGAAGTTTGCGAAGAGGACGAGGTCGGGTGCCGCCAGGCACCAGGCGCCGCCGCCGTACTCGTGGACGCGGGTGCGGACGTAGAAACCGTCCGGGGTGACGGTTTCGGGCTCGCCGCCCTCGGGCCGGCGCATCAGGACGACGCGGCCGCCGTCGGCCGGGCGCCCCTCTATCCACCAGATCGCCCCGTCGGCGGCGAGCGTCGCCGCGGCCAGCCGTCTTCCGCCGCGGGCGACCAGCTCGGCGCTGACCGGGGAGCTCCAGGCTCCGTAGGGCGCGGTCTCGGGCATCGGGGCGCAGTCTATGAAGCGGGCGATGCGTTCATTCCCCACCCATAGCGGGGGAAAGGTACGCATCCCGCGGACCGGTTACTCCTCGGGCACCTCGACCTCGCGCAGGCGGTGGGTATCGACGTCGTAGACGAAGCCGCGCACATTGTCTCGGTGGGGGACGAAGGAGGAGCGGCGGACGCGCAGGACCGACTGGCGGACATCGGCCTCGACGTCGCTGAACGACTCGATCGCGAAGGCGGGGGAGACGCCGGTCGCCTCCTGCAGCTCGGCCCGGAAGCCGTCGTCGCTGATCTTCTGCATCCCGCAGTCGGTGTGGTGGATCAGCATCACGTCGCGGGTGCCCAGCTTGCGCTGGGAGATCGCCAGCGAGCGGATCACGTCGTCGGTGATCACCCCGCCGGCGTTGCGCAGGACGTGCGCCTCGCCGTCGCCGAGCCCGAGCGCGGCGAAGACGTCGAGCCGCGAGTCCATGCAGGTGACGATCGCCAGCCGGCGGCTCGGCTCCACGTCGAGATGGCGCTCCGGGAGTCCCGCCGCGAAGCCGCTGTTGTTCTCCAGCAGCCGGTCGATCGTGTCCACGGCAGCAGCCTAGTCAGCAGCCGGCGAGGAAGCGGTCAAGCGCGGCCTCGATCCCCTCGCGATCGAGGGTGCTGTCGGCCTCCATCAGCTGGTCGAGCGCGATCCCGTCCATCAGCACCACCAGTTCGAGCGCGTGCCGGCGCGGCGCCCCGCAACCGCTTGCCCGCAGCACCATCTCGGCCAGGTCGGTGACCCGCTCGCGCGCCTCCGTGTAGCGGCGGCGCAGCTCCGGGCGCCGGGTCGACTCCAGCATCAGCTCGTAGCGGGCGGCGATCATCGGCTTCGCCTCGGGGTCGATCACGCGGGCCAGGGCGGCGAAGATCAGCCCCCGCGCCGCCTCGCGGTCCAGTCGCGCGTCGCCGATCCGCTCTACCAGCTCGGCCGGCGGCAGGTCGAGCTCGATGTGGCGGGCCAGCGCCGCCTCCAGCAGGGCCGAGCGGGTGCGGAAGTAGTTCGACGTCGAGCCGAGTGGCAGCTCGGCCTGCTGGTCGACGGCACGATGGGTGAGGCCGCGGGAGCCTTGGTTGGCGAGCACGGTCAGCGCCGCTCCCGCCGCCAGCTCCCGCTTCCTGGTCGCGCGGGGTCCGGTCATCCACCTATTTGTACCGGCAGGGCCCCCTGAGGCGCACATCCGTCGAAACCTGATCGACGGCCCCGACCTCTTTAGTCTGCCGGGCATGGGATTCGCCGGCCAGCACTCGATCGAGCTGCGGGCGATCGGCCACGTCGTCTCGCCGCTGCGCGAGCTGGCGCAGGCCCCCAAGCAGGGCGACGAGGGGGCGCCGGAGGCCTGGCTGGAGATCGAGCCCGAGCTGGCCGCCGGGCTGCGCGACCTGCGAGCGGGTCAGCAGGTGCTGGTCTTCACCTGGCTCGACCGCGCTCGTCGCGACCTCGTCGCGGTCCACCCGCGCGGCGATGCCGCGCGGCCAGAGCAGGGCGTCTTCAGCACCCGTTCGCCGGACCGCCCGAACCCGATCGGTCTGCACAGGGTGCGGATCCTCGCCATGGAGGGGACGCGACTGCGGGTCGCCGACCTGGAGGCGATCGACGGCACGCCGGTCCTCGACCTGAAGCCCGTTCTGGGCGAGTTGGGGGAGCGGTGAGACTTCCTGTGTCAACCCCCCGCCGGTTGAAGGCGGATGAGGTTGCCGTGTTTTGCGGGGTCGTAGGCGACTTCGTCCTGCCAGCAGCGCCAGAGAACTCGCAGCCAGGCTCTGCCGAGGACTCTGATCGCGTGG
>DATAEW010000067.1:0-26726 GCA_036257815.1 Solirubrobacterales bacterium | reverse complement strand
CGGCAAACGGCGCCTCGCGGCCGAGGAGCGCTTCGCCGCCCGCGACCGCCAGCGCACCCAGGCCTGGGGCAGGCTGACCAAGCTGCGCGGCGAGCAGGAGCGGGTCGCGGTCCGCGTCGCCTCGCTGTCCGGGCGCGAGGCCGAGATCGAGGCGACGCTGGAGCGGCTGCGGGTCGAGCTGGGGCCGCTGACGCTCGACGTCGGCAGCTCCGGCGCCCCGGCCGAGCGGGCGCGCAAGCTGGGTGAGGAGCTGGGGGAGGTGGAGGCCGGGTTGCGCACCGCCAACGAGGGCCTGGCGGTGGCGCGCTCCGACGCGGCCGCCGAGTCGGCCCGCGAGGCGGCCCTCGGCGAGGTCCGCGCCGGCGCCGAGCGCGCCTCCCGGCACGCCCGGCGCGCCGAGGGCCT
Source organism: Solirubrobacterales bacterium (assembly GCA_036257815.1). Lineage (GTDB taxonomy): Bacteria > Actinomycetota > Thermoleophilia > Solirubrobacterales > 70-9 > VAYN01. The sequence goes on along the minus strand of DATAEW010000067.1, from coordinate 26,321 downwards.
GCTCGGGGAGCGCCACCGCGAGGCGATGCGCCGCCGGCTCGCCGGCGGGGAGGAGCTGCTCGACGACGTCCGCGCGGCAACGGCGGCGATGGAGGCGGTCGGGGCGGCGATCCGCGCCCGAGTCGAGCGCACCGAGCGGGCGGTGGTCGGCGGCGAGGGCGACGGCGACGAGATCGCCGAGGAGCTGCGGGCCTGCTCGCAGCAGGAGTTCGAGCTGCAGGCGGAGATGAAGGAGGTCTCCGACGAGCTGACCCGGGCCGAGGTCGAGGCCGCGCACCTCGGCGACCGGCAGGCCGAGGCCGAGCGCGATCTGGCGGCGATCGCCGAGCGCTTGGGGGAGGAGATCCCGCCCGCCGAGGAGGCGCTGGGCGAGGAGGAGCGGGCCGAGATCGACCGCCGGCTGGAGCGGCTGGAGCGGCGGCGCGCCCAGATCGGGCCGGTCAATCCGCTGGCCGAGCGCGAGTACGAGGAGGCCCGCGAGCACGTCGAGAGCCTGCAGGCCCAGCGCGAGGACACCGAGCGGGCGATGCGCGAGCTGGAGGCGCTGATCCGCGAGATCGACGAGGAGATCGAGCGGGCCTTCGAGGAGACCTTCGAGGCGACGGCGCGCAACTTCGAGGAGATGGTCGCCCACCTGTTTCCCGGCGGCCGCGGCCGGCTGCGGCGGGTCAGCCTGCGGCCGGTCCGCGACGAGGCTCCGGCGAGAGCCGCGGAGGGGGAGACCATTGAGGCCGAGGAGCCCGAGCCCGAGGAGGAGGAAGAAGCCCGCGACGAGCTCGGGGTCGAGATCGAGGTCACTCCGGCCGGCAAGTCGACCCGCAAGCTCTCGCTGCTCTCCGGCGGCGAGAAGTCGCTGGTCGCGCTGGCCTTCGTCTTCGCCGTCTTCCTCGCCCGGCCCTGCCCCTTCTACATCCTCGACGAGGTCGAGGCGGCGCTCGACGACGCCAATATCGACCGCTTCCTGCAGCTGGTGCGCCGCTTTTGCGACCGCGCCCAGTTCGTCATCGTCACCCACCAGAAACGGACGATGGACGCCGCCGACGTCCTCTACGGAGTCAGCATGGGCGGCGACGGGGTGACCAAGGTCGTCTCCCGTCGCCTGCCGCGCGAAGCCGCCGCCGACGCCGAGGGCGAGGAACCGGGCGGCAGCATGCTCTCGGCCGTCGCCTGAGGCTGGGACGACTCGGCTGCGGCGCGGCGCGACTGCCGGTGTTGGCGTGGCTGCCCCGCGCTCCTTTTCCGGCGGGTGGGGCTGCCGGCGCCCGGGCCCGCCCCGTAACCTCTGATCCAGGAGGAGAGATGGCGCACCGTCACCTGGACAGGCTGACGTCCTTCGACACGTCGTTCCTGGCCAACGAGAGAGCGAACGGACACATGGCGATCGGCGCCGTGCTGGTCTGCGAGGGCAGCGCTCCGGACCATGGGGACTTCCTCGCTCACATCCGCAGTCGCGTCCACCAGTTGCCGCGCCTGCGCCAGCGCCTGCACTACCCACCGCTGCGCCTGGGGACGCCGTTCTGGGTCGATGACCCGGATTTCGACATCCACCGCCACGTGCGCCGGATCGCCCTGCCGCCGCCCGGCAGCGAGCGCCGCTTCCGTGCTCTGGTCGGCGAGCTGCTGGCGCCGCCGCTCGACCGCCGCAAGCCGCTCTGGGAACTGATCGTCGTCGAGGGTTTCGAGGACGACCGCTTCGCGATCGTCTACAAGACCCACCACGCGATGGCCGACGGGATCTCGGCGGTCGACATCGGGATGCTGCTGTTCGACGTCGAGCCGCGCGAGGAGCCCGACCGCGACGCCGCCCCCTGGCGGCCGCAATCGACGCCCACCGCGGCGGCGCTTCTCGGGCGCGCCGGCAGCGGGATCCTCGCCTCGCTGCGCCGCCTCCTGCGCTGGCTGCGCCGCGCTGCCCGCGATCCCGCCCGCGCCCGCCGCCGCGCCGCCGACGCGCTCGCCGGCCTCTGGGAGGTGAGCTGGAACCTCGCCCGGCCGGCGCCGAAGGTGCCGCTCAACACCGAGATCAGCGGCGAGCGCGACTTCGCCTGGTCGACCTTCGGGCTGGCCGACTTCAAGCACGTCAAGAACGCTTTCGGCGGCACCGTCAACGACGTCGCCCTGGCGGTTGCCGCCGGGGCGCTGCGGCGCTGGCTCGGCGAACGCGAGGTCCCACTCGGGGGGCTGGAGCTGAAGGCGCTGGTCCCGGTCTCGATCCGCACCGTCGACGAGCACGGCGAGCTGGGCAACAAACTGACCGCGATGCGCGGCCCGCTGCCAGTCGGGATCGCCGATCCGGTGCGGCGCCTGCGTACGATCGGCGCCGCGATGGAGGGACTGAAGTCCTCCAAGCAGCCGCTCGGCGCGGAAGCGATCTGGGGTCTCAACGACTGGTTTCGCGACTTCGCGCCGCCGCTGCTGCTGGCCCCGACCGCGGCGATCAACTTCTCGACCCGCCTCTTCAACATCCTGGTGACCAACTTCCCCGGGCCGCAGATCCCCTTCTACGTGCTCGGCCGGGAGCTGACCGCGATCCACCCGGTCGGCTTTCTCGCCCGCCGCCATGCGCTGGCGATCGCGATCCTCAGCTACAACGGCCGGGTCAGCTTCGGCCTGCTGGCGGATCCCCGCTCGCTGCCCGAGGTCGAGCGGCTCGTCGCCCATCTCGAGGACTCCGTCGAGGAGCTCCGGCGCGCCGCGCAGATAGCCTCTCCCGACCATGCCGACGAGCTGGCCGGAGATGATCGACCTCGGTTCGCGCGAGACCGCGAACGCCTCGCCGACGCCTGAGGCCGAGCAGCACCGCCGCGGCGTCTTCCGCCGCCTCCGCGAGAGCCTCTCGAAGAGCCGCCAGGCGCTGAGCGAGGAGATCTCGGCCAGCCTCTTCGACCGGATCGACGACGAAACCTGGGAGCGCCTCGAGGAGGCGCTGATCCTCGCCGACGTCGGCGCCCCGACCACCGCCGCGGTGGTCGAGCGGCTCGAGCACGAGGTCGATTCCGGGGCCGTCTCCCCGGACGGCGTCGCGGTCCGCGACCGCCTGATCGAGATCCTCGCCGAGGTCGCCGCGACCGGCCGGGCGCCGATCGACCTCAGCGGCGAGCCGGCGATCCTGATGATGGTCGGCGTCAACGGCACCGGCAAGACGACGACGATCGGCAAGATCGCCTGGCACCTGGGCAGGGAGATGGGACTCAGCGTCGTCCTCGCCGCCGCCGACACCTACCGCGCCGCCGCCGCCGAGCAGCTCGCCGAGTGGGCGGAGCGGGCAGGCGCCGAGCTGGTCCGCGGCGAAGCCGGCGCCGACCCCGGCGCGGTCGCCTACGACGCGATCTCCGCCGCCCGCGCCCGTGGCGCCGACGTGGTCATCGTCGACACCGCCGGCCGCCTCCACACCCAAGCCAACCTGATGGAGGAGCTGACGAAGGTGAAACGGGTGATCGCCAAGCAGATCCCCGAGGCGCCGCACGAGACGCTGATCTCGATCGACGCGACCACCGGCCAGAATGGCCTGCGCCAGGCCAAGGTCTTCTCCGAGGCGGTGGAGATCGACGGCGTCGTGCTGACCAAGCTCGACGGCACCGCGAAGGGCGGGATCGCCCTGGCGATCGCCTCCGACCTCGGCATCCCCGTGAAGCTGATCGGGGTCGGCGAGACGCTCGAGGACCTGCGCCCCTTCGACCCGCCCGAGTACGCCCAGGCCCTGCTCGCCGAGTGACCCCATGCGCTTTGTAACCCACAGGGTGACAAAGCGCATGGGGCTAAGCTGACGAGATGTTCGACCAGCTCTCCGAACGCCTCCAGGGGACGCTCTCCGAGGTCCGCTCGCGCGGCAAGCTGGGCGAGTCCGATGTCGACGCGGCGATGCGCGAGATCCGCCTCGCCCTGCTCGAGGCCGACGTCAACTTCAAGGTCGTCAAAGCGTTCACCAAGACGCTGAAAGAGCGCTGCCTGGGCTCCGAGGTGCTGGAGAGCCTCGACCCCGGTCAGCAGGTGGTGAAGATCGTCAACGAGGAGCTGGCGGCGCTGATGGGCGGCACCGGCAGCGAGCTGGCGATCGCCCCGAGCGGCCCGACGGTGATCCTGATGGCCGGCCTGCAGGGCTCCGGCAAGACCACCGCCTGCGCCAAGCTCGCCCGGTTCTTCGGCAAGCAGAACAAGGACGTCGCGCTCGCCGCCTGCGACGTCTACCGGCCGGCGGCGGTCGAGCAGCTGGTGACGATGGGCCAGCGGGCCGGCGCCCACGTCTACGAGCGCGGGACCGACGCCGACCCGGTCGCGATCGCCGAGTGGGCGCTGGAGCAGGCGCGGGCCGAGCGCCGCGACGTGCTGATCGTCGATACCGCCGGCCGCCTGCACATCGACCAGGAGCTGATGGCCGAGCTGGCGAAGATCCGCAAGCAGACCCGGCCGCACGACGTGCTGCTGGTCGTCGACGCGATGACCGGCCAGGATGCGGTCGGGGTCGCCGAATCCTTCGCCGAGGCGGCCGAGTTCGACGGCGTGGTGATGACCAAGCTCGACGGCGATGCCCGCGGCGGCGCCGCGCTCTCGGTCAAGGCGGTGACCGGGAGGCCGATCCTCTTCGCCTCGACCGGCGAGAAGATCGAGGACTTCGACAAGTTCCACCCGGACCGCATGGCCTCGCGGATCCTCGGCATGGGCGACGTGCTGAGCCTGATCGAGAAGGCCGAGCAGCAGGTCGACGAGAAGCAGGCCACGGAGCTGCAGGAGAAGATGCGGAAGGACCAGTTCACGCTGGGGGACTTCCTCACCCAGATGCGCCAGGTCCGCAAGATGGGCCCGCTGAGCGGGATCCTGGGAATGCTGCCCGGGATGGGGGCGATGAAGCAGCTGCGCAACGCCGACCTCGACGAGAGCGAGCTGGATCGGGTCGAGGCGATCATCCTCTCGATGACCCCGCAGGAGCGCGCCAACCCGGCGATGATCAACGGCTCGCGGCGCAAACGGATCGCCAACGGCTCGGGGACCAAGGTCCAGAACGTCAACCAGCTGGTCAAGCAGTTCGACCAGATGAAAGTGATGATGAAGGCGATGGCCAACGGCAAGATGCCGAGCCCGGAGCAGATGGCGCAGATGTCGGGCGCGGCGCCGCGGCCGAAGATTCGCCGCCGATAGTCGGCCTCCGCTTCTTCACGAAACTGAAACGGCTGGCTCGGTCCGGGCCAAAGTCGTCTCTTTACAAATCGCTGCCCGCACCTAGGGTCTCGGCCCATGAAATCTCAACTGACTTCCACCCAGACGCTTCGGGCTGTGGTCGCCCTCGCGGCACTGGCTCTTGCCGGCGCCTGCGCCGGCCCGGCCAGCGCCGCGCCGGCCTGGCAGAAATCAACCCTCAGCATCTCGACTCCAGCTGCCCGATCCGGCGAAGTCGCCGTCGCCATCGACGACGTCGGCGGTGCAGTCGCGGTGTGGGCGGTAGATCTCCCCGACGGGGAAGCGATTCAAAGCGCTTCGCGCGAGCCGGAGGGCGTTTGGTCAGCCCCGGTTGAGCTCACCCTTGTGAGTGGCACTTCCTCCTTCTCGTCGTCGAGGCCGAAAGTTGCCATCACCGCTGCTGGAGAAGCGGTGGCGGTGTGGGTTGCCGGCGACTCAAACCACGGCGTGGTCGAAAGTGCTTCGCGGCCCCGGGGTGGGGTCTGGTCGACCCCGGTCACGCTGTCAGGGGGCTCGGCTCTGAGCAATCATCCGGAAATCGCCATCAACGATTCCGGCGAGGCAGTGGTCGTCTGGCATGCCGAGCAGGTCCATGGTCGGGGCTACGTCGGCCGGGGTTTCGTCGCCAGCGCTTCGCGCTCGTCCTCCGGCGCCTGGTCGGCGCCAGAGGCAATCGACATGGAACGGGCCTTCACCGCCCCTAGGCCGATGGTCTCGATCAACTCGGCCGGCGAAGCGGTGGCGGTTTGGGAACGCGAATCGCGCAGCGGTGCCGCGACCGCCCTCAGGAGTGCCGCGCGGCCCCCGGACGGCGTTTGGTCCGCGCCGGTCACGCTCTCCAGGCGGCGAGGCGACCATGTTTCGAGGAGTCCCGAAATCGCGATCGACGATGCCGGAGAAGCGGTGGCGGTATGGGAAGGCTGCACCGATGTAAGACTCGGCTTCGTCCCCGACTCGAATTTTGTGCGGAGCGCCTCGCGATCGCCTGATGGCAGGTGGTCTCCGCCCAGGCGCGTTTCCGCCAGTCCCGACGGCAACCTCCAGGGTCGTCCCTTTCCACACCTCGCGGTCAACGCGACTGGCGATGCGGTGGTGGTCTGGCAGGACTTCGGCGACCACGGCCCGACGATCATGGGCGCATCGCGGCTTGCGCAGCGCGACTGGGCACGGCCAAAGCGCATCAGCCGGCGCTCGTGGGGCGTCGTCATGGGTCCCGACGTTGGCATCGACGCCGCCGGCGAAGCGCGGGTGGTCTGGGGACGAGAGAAGGGGCGGAACGGCGGCTTCGCGGACGGGCTCGTCGGCGCTTCGAGCCCACTTGGCGGCGGTTGGTCGGCGACCACCGGGATCGCCGACATCCCCGGCGGGGAAAGAGGCCTGCTGGAAGCCTATGGGCCCCATGGATTTCCAGAAGTCGCGGTGAACTCGTCCGGCGAAGCGGTGGCGGTCTGGGAACGGCAGGTGCCGGGCACGTCCCTCGTCGTAATTGACGCTGCGGTGCTGTCTTGAGCGGCTCTCATGTAACCTCTCGCGGCTCATGGCAGTCCGGATAAGACTGAGAAGGGTGGGTTCGAAGAAGAACCCGATCTGGCGGATCGTCGTCGCCGACAAACGCTCGCCGCGCGACGGGCGGACGATCGAGACGATCGGCCAGTACAACCCGCAGACCGAGCCCTCTCTGATCGAGATCGACGAGGAGCGCGCCCGCCACTGGCTGGAGCACGGCGCCCAGCCGTCGGAGACGGTCGCCGGCCTGCTGCGCACCAAGGGCATCGCGGCCTCCGGAAGCTAAGTGGCTATCGAGGTCCGATGACGGAGCTGCTGGAGTTCCTCGTCAAGGCCCTTGTCGAGGAGCCCGAGGCCGTCGTGGTCGAGGAGCTGGAAGAGGACGGCGACCTGGTCTACGAGATCAGCGTCGCCGAGGGCGACCTGGGGCGGGTGATCGGCAAAGGCGGTCGCATCGCCAACGCGATCAGGACGATCGCCAAGGCGGCCGCGGTACGAATCGACCGCCGAGTGATCGTCGACATCCTCGACTGACCGGCGGCCGTTGCGACTCGACATCTTCACGCTCTTTCCGGAGGCATTCGATTGGTTTCGCACGCAGCGGTCGGTCACGAACGCCGTCGCCGAAGGCAACGAGCTGCGCTTGTTCAACTACCGCGACACGACGCCGCTGGGGGCGGGGCAGGTCGATGACGCGCCTTACGGGGGCGGGGCGGGGATGGTGTTGCGGGTCGACGTCGTCGACGCCGCGCTGCGGGCGGCCTACCCGAACGGCGAGCGGCCGCGGGTCCTGCTGCTCTCGCCGACCGGTCGGCTGCTCGACGACGAGCTGGCCGACGAGCTGGCCCGGGAACCGCACGTCACCCTTCTCTGCGGTCGCTATGAGGGCTTCGACGACCGGGTCCACGCCCACCTCGCCGACGAGGAGATCTCGATCGGTCGCTACGTGCTCGCCGGCGGCGAGCTGCCGGCGATGGTCCTCGCCGACGTGATCATGCGCAAGCTCCCGGGCGCTCTCGGCCACGCCGATTCCGCTGCCGAGGAGTCCTTCAGCCAGGTGCTGGAGGGGATGCCGGAGTATCCGCACTACACGCGGCCGCCGCAGTACCGGGGTTGGGGGGTGCCCGAGGTGCTGCTCTCCGGCGACCACGAGCGGATCCGCCAGTGGCGGCTGGAGCAGAGCAGGATCCGCGCCGCGGAGTCCGAATCTCGCCCCGAGTAGCTACCATTCCGCCACCGCGCGGATCCCAGCACCGGGGCCGGCGGTTTTTTCTCGCCAAATGAGCTCTGTAATCGACAGCATCGAGCGCGACCAGCTGCGGAAGGGCCTGCCCTCCTTCGCTCCTGGCGACCGCGTGCGGGTCCACTTCCAGGTGATCGAGGGATCGCGGAAGCGCACGCAGGTGTTCGAGGGGGTCGTCCTGCGCCGCCAGGGCTCGGGCGTGCGGGAGACCTTCACCGTGCGCAAGCAGTCCTTCGGGGTCGGCGTCGAGCGGACGTTCCCGCTGCACTCGCCGAAGATCGAGAAACTCGAGGTGGCGGCCCGCGGCGACGTGCGCCGGGCCAAGCTCTACTACCTGCGCGGCCGGATCGGCAAGGCCGCCCGGGTTGCCGAGCGCCGTTGGGGCATCGACGAGGAGATGGTCTCCGCGCCGCAGGCCGAGGCGGCGGCGGTCGACGCCGAGGGCGTCTCGCAGGAGGAGGCCGAGGTTGTCGCGACCCCGACCGAAACCGACGCCGAGAGCGGCGAGGAGCAGGATGCGCCCGAGGTCGAGCAGGAGGGGGAGGAGGCCGCGGCGGCTGAGCCGACGGCGGAGGCTGATTCAGGGGCGGACGCGGACGCGGCAGCGCCCGAGGCCGGGGAGACCGAGGACAGCGCAGCGTCGGAGGATGCCGAGGACGAGAAGCCGGCTGAGGATGCCGGCGGCTCCGACGAGGACGCGGCAGCCTGAACCTCCGGATCCCGAAGCCGAAGACCAAAGGCGGCGGGCTCATCGAGTTGGTCGTCATAGTCGCGCTTGCCCTGGGGCTGGCGCTGGCGATCCAGGCGTGGTTGATCAAGCCCTACCAGATCCCCTCCGAATCGATGGAGCCGACGCTCGACGTCGGCCAGCGGGTGCTCGTCAACCGCTTCATCTACCACCTCCACGACCCGTCGATAGGCGACATCGTCGTCTTCCACCCGCCCGCCGGGGCCGACAACGGCACCGAATGCGGGATCCAGCCGAAGGCCGGCGAACCGTGCCCGGAGCCGACCGCCGCCGAGTCGAGCCAGAACTTCATCAAGCGGATCGTCGCCGGCCCGGGCGACACGCTCTCGGTCAGGGAAGGGCACCCGGTCGTCAACGGGGTCGAGAAGAAGGACGAGCCCTACATCCGTCCCTGCGGCGGAGGCAGCGCCTGCAACATGCCGCGGACGATCACGATTCCACCCGGCGATTACTTCATGATGGGTGACAACCGTGGGGCAAGCGACGACAGCCGCTTCTGGGGGCCGGTCCCCAAGAGCTGGATCATCGGAGAGGCCTTTGCCACCTACTGGCCCCCCGACCGACTCGGTCTCCTCTAACTCCCAACCACGCGCTCACCGCCGGCGGCTGGCCCGCAGCCGTCGCCTGTTCGCCTTCGACCGCGGCCTGCAGCACCGCTTCGTCGCCGGCGCCGACGAGGCAGGGCGCGGCTGTCTGGCCGGGCCGCTGGTCGCCGCCGCGGTGCTGATCGACTACGAGCGACTCTCGCATTCCGACCGCCGGGCGCTCGGCGGGCTGCACGACTCCAAGCAGATGACCGGGGAGCGGCGGCTGGAGATGTACCCGAGCGTGATCCGGGCCGCCGAGCGGGTCTGCGTAATCGTCCGCTCGGCCACCGGCATCGATCGGCGGGGACTGCACGTGACGAACCTCGAAGCGTTGTCCTGCGCGCTCGAGGGGCTGGATCCGGGCGAGGAGGCGATCGCCCTGGTGGACGGGTTCCCGCTGCCCCGCTGCCGGGTGCCGCACCGGCCGGTGGTGCAGGGGGACGGGACCTCGGCCGCGATCGCCGCCGCCTCGGTGGTCGCCAAGGTCACCCGCGACCGCTACATGCGCGAGGCCGCCCGGCGGCACCCCGGCTGGGGATTCGAGGAGCACGTCGGCTACTCGACCCCGGAGCACCGGGCGGCAATCGAGCAGCTCGGGATCTCGCCGCTGCACCGCCGTTCCTTCCAGAGCGTGGCCTACTCGCAGCTCGGGCTGGAGGAGCTGGCCGGCGAGATCTAAAAGGCGTTCTCGATCTGCTCGTAGGCAATGACCCGGGCGCCGTCGAGGGTCACCCCGACGGCGTCAAAGCGGATCTGGTCGTAGTGCGGGAGGTTGCGTCGTTCGGCCATCCAGGCGGTCGCCAGGCGCCGGACCTGGAGCTGCTTGCGCGGCCCGATCGCGAGGATCGGGCGCTCGGGGCCGAAGGCGGCGCCGGACCGCCCCGCCTTCACCTCGACGAAGACGAGCGTGCGACCGTCGAGGGCGACGATGTCGAGCTCGCCGTGGCGGGTGCGGGCGTTGCGCTCGAGGATCGTGTAGCCGGCTTCGGCGAGCCGGCGGGCGACGAGCTGCTCGGCGGCGTGGCCGGTTCTGCGGCGAGGGTCGGTCATCTCTGCTCAAGGGCCGGCCGCGACCAAGTCTCCCCACCTCGTTGGCAAAGAAGTTGCTCTGTGCGCGCCACGCGTGCGGGGTGCCTCCGTAGCGTCGCCCTCGTGCTCGCAACCGCCCGCACCTTCACCCTCGACGGCATTTCCGCTCGCCCTGTGCGGGTCGAGGTCGACGTCCATCGCGGCCTGCCGGCGTTCGCGATCGTCGGCCTGCCCGACGCGGCGGTGCGCGAGGCGCGGGAGCGAGTGCGCGCGGCGTTGGTCAACTGTGGCTTCGAGTTCCCGCTGCAGCGCGTCGTCGTCAATCTCGCGCCGGCCAGCCTGCGCAAGGCGGGGCCGGGGATGGACCTGGCGATCGCCGTTGCCCTGCTCGCCGCCTCCGGGCAGCTCGAATGGGAGAAGCTGCCGCGGGTCGCCCTCGCCGGCGAGCTGGCGCTCGACGGCTCGACGCGGCCGATTCACGGCGCCCTGGCGATCGCCGAGGCGGCGCGGGAGGGCGGGGCGGAGGCGATCGTCGTCCCGGCCGAGAACGGCGCCGAGGCGGCGCTGGCGCAGAGCATCGACGTGCTGCCCCTGCCCGGTGTCGGTCGGCTCGCGGCGCTGGCGGCGGGGGAGTGGAAGCCGGAGCGGCCCCGGCCGATGGCGCTTGGCGGCGGGCTCGCCCCGGCATCTCCCGACCTCGCCGACCTGCGCGGCCAGCCGCACCTGCGCCACGCCCTCGAGGTCGCGGCTGCCGGAGGACACAGCCTGCTGATGGTCGGGCCCCCCGGGGCCGGCAAGTCGCTCGCCGCCAGTCGCCTGCCGTCGCTCCTGCCGCCGCTGGCGAGCGCCGAGGCGCTGGAGGTGGCGCGGATCGCCAGCGCCTGCGGCCGGCTTGGCGCCACGACCGGCGGGCGGCCGTTCCGGGCGCCGCACCACACGATCAGCGCCGCCGGGCTGATCGGGGGTGGCACCCCGCCACGCCCCGGCGAGGCCACGCTGGCGCACCGCGGCGTCCTCTTCCTCGACGAGCTCTGCGAGTTCCACCGCGACGCCTTGGAGGCCCTGCGGGCACCGCTGGAGAGCGGCGAGGTCTCGATCGCGCGTGCGGGCAGCACCCTGAGCCTGCCCTGCCGGTTCATGCTCGTTGCCGCCTCCAACCCGTGCCCGTGCGGTCGCGGCGAGACCGACCCGGACTGCTCCTGCGCTCCGGTGGCGATCCAGCGCTACCAGGGGCGCCTGAGCGGCGCCCTGGCCGACCGAATCGACATCCTGGCGGGGGTTAGCCAGCCGAGCGCGGCAGAGATCGGCGGCGCGCCGGGGGAGGACTCGGCGACGGTTCGCGAGCGGGTCGTCGCGGCCCGGGAGCGTCAGGCGCGGCGCCTGGGGCCCGGCCGCTGCAACGCCGAGATGACGCCGGCGGAGGCGCGTGAGTGCGCGATCACCCCCGACGCGGCGGCCCTGCTCGCAGAGCTCTACTCGCGGCAACGGCTGAGCGGGCGCGCCCACGACCGGGCGCTGCGCCTCGCCCGCACGATCGCCGACCTCGACGCGGCCGAGACGATCGGCGCCGAGCACATGGCCCAGGCCCTGCAGCTGCGGAGGCGCGACCGTGGCTAGCTCGCCCGTCCCCTCGCCCCGCGCCTGTCCGGATTGCCTGCGGCGCTCCTGGCTGTTGGCGCTGCTCGGTCCCTATGTCGAGCGAGTCGCCACCGGAGCGCCCGGCTGCCGCTCCCCCGAACTGCTGCGCCTCGCCAACGAGGACCTGGTCGAGATAGCGGCCCCGAAGGTCGGGGCGCAACTGCTCGGCCGCGTCGCGGCGCTCTCGGAGGCGCATCTGCGGGAGGAGCTGGAGCGGGCGAGCTGTTGGGCCTGGTGCCGCCACGGTGAGCTCTATCCGGCGCAACTGCTGGACGGAACCGACGCGCCTTGGGCACTCATCGGGCGCGGTTCGCCGGGCCTGCTCGACGGTTTGGAGACCTTCCGCGCGGTCACCGTGGTCGGCTCGCGGCGGGCCACCTCCTACGGTCGCGAGGTCGCGCGCGAGCTGGGCCGGGAACTGGCCGCCGCGGGGATGGTCGTGGTCAGCGGCCTCGCCTTCGGGATCGACGGCTGCGCCCACCGTGGCGCCCTCGACGCTGCCGGCCGCACGATCGCCGTCCTTGGCTGCGGTCCCGACATCGCCTACCCCGGCGCCCACCGTTCGCTCTGGCGGCAGATCTGCGACGGCGGCGCGGTGATCTCCGAGCTGCCGCCCGGCGCCACCCCCTGGCGCTGGACCTTCCCCGCCCGCAACCGAATCATGGCCGCTCTGGCGGGGATGACGGTGGTGGTCGAGGCCGCCGCGCGCTCCGGCTCGCTGATCACCGCCGACCTGGCGGCCGATATCGGCCGCGATCTCGGCGCGGTTCCCGGCCCCGTCACCTCACGCGCCTCGGCCGGTCCAAACGCGCTGCTCGCCGGTGGCGCCTGCCTGGTCCGCGACGCCCAGGACGTGCTCGACGCGATGCTCGGTCCCGGCGTCCGGGAGATCGACCGGGGCGCGGCGCCGCTCGATCTCGAGCTGGCCGCCGTCCTCGCGGCGGTCGAGGCGGGCGAGACGACCTGCGACGGCGTCGCCACCGCGGTTGGTCTTTCAGGCGCCGAGGCGGCGGCGGGTTTGGCCCGGCTCGAGCTGCTGGGTTACGTCGCCTGCTCGGCCGTCGGCGTCTACACCCGAACCCTGCTGGGGACCCCCGGTGCCTGAGGCGCTGGCCGAGATCGAGCCGCCGGCCCTGCTCGATGCAGGCGATCCGCGCCCGTTTCGATCTAGGCTCTCCGTCGTGCCCCGCCGACGCGTGCCCACCGCGCTCTCGATCGCCGGCTCGGACTCCGGCGGCGGCGCCGGCATCCAGGCCGATCTGAAGGCCTTCGCGCGGGTCGGCGTACACGGGATGACGGCGATCACCGCGATCACGGCGCAGAACACGGCGGGGGTGGACAGCGTCGAGCTCGTGTCGCCAAAGATGGTCTTCGATCAGATCGCCACGGTCGGCGAAGACATTCGGATCGACGCGATCAAGATCGGGATGCTCGGATCGGTCGAGACGGTGGAAAACGTGTTCACTGCCTTGCTGCTCGTGTACGTCGAGCCCGCGCCCGTGGTGATCGATCCGGTGATGGTCGCCGAGAGTGGCGCGGTCCTCGTCGACGATGAGACGAGGGGGGCGATGGTGGAGCGACTGTTTCCGCGGGCCGCGGTGGTGACCCCGAATATCCCCGAGGCCCGCGAGCTGACCGGGCTGGGGGAGGGGGCCAGCCAGGAAGAGCTGGCCCGTGCCGTGCACGCGCTTGGGCCGGGGGCCGTCGTCGTCACCGGTGGCCACAGCGTCGAGCTGGTCGACCTCTTCTTCGACGGGGAGCGCCTGGTCGAGATCCCCGGTCCGCGGCACCCCGACGGCGCCGCGCACGGCTCCGGCTGCACGCATTCCTCCGCGCTTGCCGCCTACCTCGCTCGCGGCGAGGAGCCGCTCGAGGCCGCGCGGCGCGCCCGCCAGATCGCCTCCGAGGCGGTCGGCGCCGGCCTGCGCGAGCTCGGCTCTGGCCCCGGACCCGTCGATGTGCTGGGACTGCGCTGAGGCCTGGCCAGTAGATTTCGGTCCATGAGCCCAAACGGCGCCAAGACCGCCCTTCCGCGTCCCCGCTCCAGCGTCGTCTTCGACGGTCCCGACCGCGCCCACGCCCGCGCCTACATGAAGGGCATCGGGTTCGACGACGACGCGCTCAGCCGGCCGACGATCGGCATCGCCAACACCTGGACCGAGGCGATGCCCTGCAACTTCCACCTGCGCGGGCTCGCCGAGCACGTCAAAGAGGGCGTGCGGGCGGCCGGTGGCACGCCGCTGGAGTTCAACACCGTCGCCGTCTCCGACGGGGTGACCATGGGCACCCAGGGGATGAAGGCCTCGCTGGTCAGCCGCGAGGTGATCGCCGACTCGATCGAGCTGATGGCCCGGGGTTACCAGTTCGACGCGATCGTCGCCCTCTGTGCCTGCGACAAGACGATCCCCGGCTGCGCGATGGCCCTCTCGCGGCTCGACGTCCCCTCGGTTCTCCTCTACGGCGGCTCGATCGCGCCGGGCCACTGGCACGGCCGCGACGTGACGATCCTCGACATCTTCGAGGCGATCGGCGCCCACAACGCCAGCGAGATGACCGACGAGGAACTGAACGAGCTGGAGGGGGTCGCCAGCCCCGGAGCCGGCGCCTGCGGTGGCCAGTTCACCGCCAACACCATGGCCTGCGCCTTCGAGGCGCTGGGGATCAGCCCCGGCGGCTCGGCGATGGTCCCGGCCGAAGCCGATGACAAGGCCACCGTCGCCGAGCGGATCGGCGAGCTGGTGCTCCGCGTCCTCGCCGAGGACATCCGGCCCAGCAGGGTGATCACCCGCGACTCGCTGGAGAACGCGATCGCCTGCGTCTGCGCCTCGGGCGGCTCGACCAACGCGGTGCTGCACCTGATCGCCCTGGCCCATGAGCTCGACATCGAGCTGACGATGGACGATTTCGAGCGGATCTCCCGCCGGACGCCGCTCTACGCCGACCTCAAGCCGGGGGGGCGCTTCGTCGCCACCGACCTCTTCGCCGCCGGCGGCGTGCCGGTGATCCTCGAGCGCCTGGCCAAAGCCGGGATCCTGCACGGTGAGGCGATCACCGTCACCGGCGAGACGATCGGTGAGGTGGCAGCCGCCGCGACCGAGGCCCCGGGCCAGGAGGTGGTGCGCTCGGTCGAGGACCCGCTCAAGCCCGAAGGCGGCCTGGCGATCCTGCGCGGCAACCTGGCGCCCGAAGGCGCGGTGGTCAAGGTCGCCGGCACCGAGCGGCGCCAGCAGACCGGCCCGGCGCGGGTCTTCGAGTCCGAAGAGGAATGCTTCCGCGCCGTCAAGGATCAGCGGATCAACCCCGGCGACGTCGTGGTGATCCGCAACGAGGGTCCGGTCGGCGGCCCCGGGATGCGGGAGATGCTGCAGGTGACGGCGGCGATCGTCGGCGAGGGCCTCGGCCAGAGCGTCGCGATGGTCACCGACGGGCGCTTCTCCGGCGCCACCCGCGGCCTGATGATCGGCCACGTCGCCCCCGAGGCCGCCCGGGGCGGCCCGATCGCCGCGATTCGCGAGGGCGACGAGATCACCGTCGACATCGACGCCCGCACCCTCAGCGTCGCCCTCTCCGATGAGGAGATCGCCCAGCGGGTCGCCGGCTACACCTCACCGCCGTCCCCATTCGGGACCGGAGTGATGTCGAAGTACGCGGCGACGGTCAGCTCGGCCTCACTCGGTGCTGTTACGGGGTAGCGGGTCGGGGCAGGGGTTCCGCTTAACTTTTTCGGCACAGGCGCTACTCGCTGTGGCCCGCGGCGCGGGGCCGAAAAAGTACAAGACGCTCCACCCCTGCCCGGACCCGCTCTCCAGGGTCGAGACCGGGGGAGACCGAGCAGACTTCGCGTCAGCTTAGGAAGTCGTCCAGTAGGGCGTTGAACTCTCGCGGTCTCTCGAGCATTGGTAAGTGCCCGGCCTGGTGGATGATCTCCAGCTCGGCGTGGGGGATCCGGCGCTGGTAGGCGTAAGCCGCTCTGATCGGGACGAGGCGGTCGTTGCGGCCCCAGACGATCAGCGTCGGGGTCTCGATCTCGCGCAGGCGCTCGCGCGTGTCGTAGCCGACCATCGAGGCCAGTGCGTCGGCCAGGCCGAGGCTGTTGAGGCCGGGCTCGATCTGCTCGCGCAGCAGCGCCGGGGCCATCCGCTCCGGCTCGTGGATCAGGCCGCCGAAAGCGACCCGGCGGCCGCGCGGCCGGGCGAACCAGGTGCGGCGCGGGGTCGCCAGGCGGGGGACGGCGAGGCGCAGCGCCTTCGAGATCGCGTTGACCTGGCGCTGGGAGGCATTGACGAGGCTGAGCCCGGCGGCATCGACGAGAACGAGCTTTGCGAACCGCCGGGGATCGTTCAGCACCGCCTCGGTGGCGACGAAGCCGCCGAGCGAGTTGCCGACCAGCGCCGCCAGGCGCTCGATCCCGAGCGCGTCGCAGAATTGCGAGATCAGCCGGCCGAAGGCGGGGACGTCGATCGGCCACTCCGGCATCGGACTCTCGCCGAACCCGGGCAGATCGAGCGCGATCGCCCGGTAGTCGCGACTGAAGTGGGGCAGGTTCTCGAGCCAGTTGCGCCAGCTGCCGCCGAGCCCGTGGACGAACAGCAGCGGATCCCCTGCGCCGATCTCGGCGTAGTTGACGCTTGCTCCCGGCAAGTCAACCCGGTGCAGGTGAGGCCGCCAATCCACCTCCATCCACTCGGGACAGGGGTCGACGTTGGTCGGCGTCGCATCGGTGTCAGAGGCTACGTACTCCACTGCGGCACATTGAATCCGAAACCACCCGGTCGGTTTCCTACGCGTACCCCATCCGTTCCAGCACCGGGATCTCGCGGATCTGCGGCGGCTGCAAATGGTCCCAGAGGATGCCGCGCGGGCGCTCGTACTGGCGCTCGACTTCGATCACCGCGCGCGGGGTGGCGATCAGGTCGACCGGGAGGTCGTGCGCGGTGACCATCAGGTGCTGGCGGAGGATCTGGATCGGGTGCACGGTGGTGGCCACCGCGGTGTGGCTGTCGATCTTGCCCGCGTGGGTGAGGATCCCGTACTCGAGGTCGTGGTAGCCGCCGCCTTTGCCGATCCGGGCGCCGCTGAGGTTGACCGCCACCGAGCCGCAGAGCACGAAGTCGACCTCGGGCAGCTCGTCGAGGGCGACCACCCGGCCGTGCCTGAGAGCGCCCTTGATCGTCGCCGCCTCTTTCATCGCCTGCTTGGAGAGCTTTTTCGGATCGAGGACGCGGAAGGGATGGGGATCGCGCAGCCGCGGCACGGCCATGATCACGATCTTGCCGTCTTCCAGGGCCATGCGGCGGGCGTGGGTCTGCGGCGAGTCGGGATTGGCCTTGATCACCCGGGCGCGCTTCCAGAGCCTGTGCCCGGCCAGCTTCTCGGCCGCCAGCTTGGCGCCGGCGAAGTTCGGAATTCGTCCCTCGGCGCCCGGGAAGCGCGAGACGCCCTCGCGCTCCATCGCTTTCCACACCTCCCTGCGGACGTCGTCCTTGGAGCGCATCAGCGGGAAAGATATCCGTCGGCGCAGGCGGCAAGGCCCGCGGTGACGGCGGCTTTGCGGCGGCGCCGAACGGACGAGGACGTCGATCCGGATGCCTATGCTTTCCGCATTGACGTAAAGCTCGATTTTTCCGGCCGAGGAGACGATGGGACGTAAGACGCAGATCGCCATGGCCGCCGCCGTCGGAGTTCTCGCCCTGCTCGCGGTGGCCGCCTACGCGTACGACGATTCCCAGAAGGGGAGGATCGCCGATGGGGTGACGATCGCCGGCGTCCCGGTCGGTGGCATGAGCTCCCAGCAGGCCGAAGCGGCGGTTCGCCGGCAGCTCCTGGGCCCCCTGCGACACTCGCTCGTCGTCACCTTCGGCGCCCGCTCCTGGACCTTGCCCGGGGCGCGGCTGAAGCTGCACGCCGACGTCCCGGGAGCGGTCGAAGCCGCCCTCGAAGCGAGTCGGGAAGGCGGCCTGCCCTCGCGCCTGGTCCGCTACGTGACCGGCGGCGAGGTCGACAGGTCGGTGACCGCAAGGGTCAGCTACTCACAGCGCGCGATCGGGCGTTTCGTGCGCGAAGTGGCCGCGGGGGTGAACCGCGAACCGCGCAACGCCGACGTCGAGCCGAGCGCCGACTCGCTCGAAGTCGTCGTCGGCCATGACGGGCGCAAGCTGCGCGACAACCGGCTCGAAAAGCAGCTGCGGCAAGCCGTGCTCGACGCCCGGGCGCCGCGCAGAGTGGCCGCCAAGGTGCACGCGATCGCCCCGGAAGTGACGAAACGGGAGGTCGCGGCCCGGTACCCGTCCTACCTGACTCTCGACCGCGGGACGTTCACGCTGCGGCTCTGGCAGCACCTGAAGCTGAGCAAGGAATACACGGTCGCGGTGGGGATGGAAGGCCTGGAAACCCCGGAAGGTCTCTACGAAATCCAGGAAAAGGAAGAAAACCCGGTCTGGCGCGTGCCCGAATCGGCCTGGGCCGGCGACCTGGCGGGGCAGACGATCCCCCCGGGCCCCTCCAACCCGATCAAGGCGCGCTGGATGGGGATCTTCGAAGGGGCTGGGATCCACGGCACCGAAGAGACCGAATCGCTGGGCACCGCCGGCTCGCACGGCTGCGTCCGGATGTCGATCCCCGACGTGGAAGAGCTGTACGACCTGGTCGAAGTAGGCACCCCCATCTACATCGGCGACTGAGACGGGCGGAGACCGGCGCAT
This sequence comes from Solirubrobacterales bacterium, assembly GCA_036257815.1. Classification (GTDB taxonomy): domain Bacteria; phylum Actinomycetota; class Thermoleophilia; order Solirubrobacterales; family 70-9; genus VAYN01. Next base: position 7,694 of record DATAEW010000067.1, on the reverse strand, counting down.
TTCGGCGTCCTCGGTCGCTCGCGTGCGGAGCACGCCACGCTCCCTGCGTCCTTGAACTGCTTGGTCTCCGCCCGTCTCAGTCAGAGGAAGAGCGGCAGGAGGGGCGAAATCAAGTGCGTGCATTGGGACATGGCGCTTGCCGAGTACGACCGGGACCTGCGGGGGCGGGGCGCGGCGGAGCGGACGCGGCGGGCCTACGGGGTGGACCTGGCGGCCTTTGCCGAGTGGTGCCGCGGGCAGGGGCTTGCGCCCGGCGAGGTCCGTTACCGCGATGTCCGTCGCTTCGCCGCCGGCCTCTCCTCCGCCGGGGCGGCGCCGGCGACGGTCGGCCGCAAGCTGGCCTCGGTACGCGGGCTCTACGGCTTCCTCGTTCGCACCGAGCGGGTCGGCGGCAATCCCGCCGAGCTGGTATCGAGCCCGAAGCGCGGCCAGAGCCTGCCGAAGGTGCTCTCGACCGAGCAGATGCGCTCGCTGCTGGAGCGGATCCCCGCCGGCACCCCGCTGCAGCTGCGCGACCGGGCGATGCTGGAGCTCGCCTACTCCTGCGGCCTGCGGTGCGAGGAGATCGTCAGCCTCGACCACGGCGCGCTCGACTTCGAGAGCGAGCAGCTGCGCGTCCTCGGCAAGGGATCCAAGGAACGGATCCTGCCGGTCGGCGAGCCGGCGCAGCTGGCGCTCCGCCGCTACCTGGAGCGCGGCCGGCGCGCTCTGGCGAGCGATCCGCGCGAGCCGGCGCTGTTCCTCTCCAAGAGCGGGCGGCGCCTCTCCAACTCCGACGTCACCCGCCGGCTCGGGCTCTGGACCCGCGAGGCGGCGCTTGCCGCAGGGGTCTCGCCGCATGCATTGCGCCATTCCTTTGCCACCCACCTCTTGGAGGGCGGGGCGGACCTGCGTACGATCCAGGAGTTGCTCGGACACGCCTCGATCTCCACGACGCAGGTGTACACGCGCGTCGACGCGGCGCGCCTGCGCGACACCTATGCCGCCAGCCACCCTCGCGCGTAAAGCTCGATCGAACGTAGAATCCATAAATTCCATGGAAACGGGCGTAAAAGAGGTTGAGCTCCGCGACCTTTGGCGACGCTACAAGGAGGGCGGGGACGAGACCGCACGCGAGCGCCTGGTGGTCGCCTACTCGCCGATGGTGAAGTTCGTCGCCGGCCGCCTCGGTGCCGGGCTTCCCTCGCATGTCGAGGACGCCGACCTGATCTCCTACGGCCTGGTCGGTCTGATCGGCGCGATCGAGCGCTTCGAACCCGAGCGCGGGATCAAATTCGAGACCTTTGCGATGACCCGAATCCGCGGCGCGATCATCGACGAACTGCGCTCGCTGGACTGGGTGCCGCGCTCGGTCCGCTCGCGAGCCCGTGAGATCGAAGCCGCCCAGGCCAAGCTCGAGCACGAGCTGCAGCGGGCGCCGACCGAGGCCGAGCTGGCCGAGAAGCTGAACATGACCGAGGAGGAGCTGCAGGCCTCGCTGTTGGAGATCGCCAACTCCTCGGTCTACGCGCTGGATGAGCTGTGGACCGTCTCCGACTCCTCCGGCGACCAGGTTTCGTTGCTCGACACGATCGCCGACGAGGGAGCCGCCGACCCCCAGGAGGCGCTCGACTCGAGCGAGATCAAGGACCGCCTGACGGAGGCGATCGCCTCGCTGCCCGAGCGCGAGCAGCTGGTCGTCGCCCTCTACTACTACGAGAACCTCACCCTGCGCGAGATCGGTGAGGTGCTCGGGGTCACCGAGTCGCGGGTCTCCCAGCTCCACACCAAGGCCGTGATGCGCCTCAAGTCGCACCTCCAGAACGGCTAGATGGTCGGTTGATGGGAAGCCCCGGTCGAACCTGCGCGGTCTGCGGGCGGACGATCCTCGCGGGCGAGCAGGTGCGCGGCTACGTCTCCGACGCCGGGCCACGGGGCGTCTGCGAGCTCTGCGTCGCCCGCGCCGAGCGACTCGGCTGGCTGAGTGAGGAGGAGGCCGAGCGGAAGAACGGCGGGGCGGCGGCGGGGTCGCGGAGGCCCCGGCGCGGCTTCGCTTCGCTGCTGCGGCGGCGCGCCGCCTCGGATGAGCCGGGGGAGGACCGGGGCCTCCTGCGGCGGCGCTCGGGGGAGCGCTCCGAGCCGGTGCCGGAGGCGGATGTCGGCGGCGAGGAGCCGGCGCCGGAGCCCGCCGGCAACGGCCCCGACCCCGCGGCGCCCGGGCGGCGGCCGCAGGGGCCGCCGCCGGACCTCTTCCAGCCCAGCCTCTTCGAGCGGGCGGTCGCCCGGTTCAACGCCAGCGACGCCGGCCGCACGGTCGTCGGCCTGACACGCACCCTGGGAGCCCCGTGGGTCTCGGTCGGCGCCTCCGCCGGCGCCCCGAGCGAGATGCGGATCACCGTCGCCTGGGAGCTCTCCTGGTACCAGTGGGGGGTGGACCTCGGGGACGAGTTGCGGCCGGTCTTCCAGATCGACAAGGGGCAGGAGATCGACCAGCTCGACGCGGCGGCGCGCCAGTGGAACGCCTCGACCGACGAGGAGGGCCAAATCGTCGGCGCCGCGCCCGGTCACGCGCCGGCGGGCGCCGGCACGGTGCCACGCTGAATGTCCAGCCGTAGACCCCCGCGCGCGCCTGGCGGCGCCTGAGAATGACCCGGATCACCGTAAACGTCGATGGCGGTGCCCGCGGCAACCCCGGGCCGGCGGCGATCGGCGTCGTCGTCCGCGATGCCGCCGGCGCGGTGCTGGAGGAGCACGGCGAACGGATCGGCCGCGCGACCAACAACGTCGCCGAGTACCGGGCGCTGCTGCGGGGGATCGAGCTGGCGGCGGCGCACGGGGCCAGCGAGCTGCAGCTGATCGGCGACTCCGAGCTGGTAGTGCGCCAGGTCGAAGGCCGCTACAAGGTCAAGGACGCGACAATGCAGGAACTGCACGCCGAGGTGAAGCGGACCTTGGAGCCGTTCGACGAGTGGTCGATCCGCCACGTCCGGCGGGCCGAGAACGCGGAGGCCGACCGGCTCGTCAACCAGGCTCTCGACGGCGCTGGTTAAGGGCGTATCGGCTTTGTCCGTCACCGGTTGACAAAGCCGACCCGCTCAGGCACCGAGGATCGCTTCGATCAGGTTCGCCTTGAAGGCAACGGTGCCGGGGACGAGCTGCATCCCGGTGAACCGGGTGTGCGAGCGCAGGTAGCCGAGCTCCTTCCCGAGGTCGCCGACTCCGTTGGTGCCGGTGAGCGGCGCGATTTGCAGGGTGCTGAGCACGCCAATCGCCTCGCCGGCTTCGTTCATGAAGCCGCTGCCGGAATCGCCGGGAATGCCAGGGGTGAGGGTGGAGACGATGTGACTCCAGCCTCCGCCTTCGTTTTCGATCACGATTCCCTGCTTCGGGCTCAGCTTGGCGATCCCACCCCGCAGCTCGGAGTTGCCGTAGGAGTAGACGGTCGAGCCGAGGCCGCCGACCGTGCCGACTCCCGTCGGGCCGCCGAACCCGGGTACCGAGGGATTGACCCCGCCGACATCAGCCGGGTCGAGGCGAATCAAGGCCAGGTCGTTGAAGGCGCAGGCGTCCGGATCGGACTCGCCCCGCACCTGCATCGTCAGCCAGGAGTTGTAGGCGAGAACCCCGGGTCTGCCGGCCCCGGTCACTTCCACCGGCGTGCCGATCGGCAGCGAGCCGCTGCTGCAGCCGTTCGTTTCCGTCTGGCCACCGGTCCCGGAGCAGTGCGCGGCCTGGCCCAGGTAGACCGCTTCCCCTTCCTGGAAGACGAAGTTCGAGGTGCACTGGGCGCCGGCGGTGAAGGTCTGCACGCCGGGGTGGACGGTTGCGGTGCCGGCTGGAGCCCAGGCGGCGGCCGCGGCGGGCAGCGCCAGGGCGAGTGCGAGGGCGAGCGATAGCGCGACTGCGAAACTGCTTCGGTTCATCGGGTCTCCTCCGCGTCGGCCGGGATCGGTTTCGGGCGTCTGGGCCAGGCGCTGAGAGACTACCCAAAACTAAGTAAGCGCTAACACAGAACACGAAGGGAGCCGGGATGGAGGTCGCGATCGCGGGCGGGCACGGCAGAATCGCGTTGTTGCTGGGCGGGATCCTGGTCGAACGCGGCAACGCCGTTTGGGGCCTGATCCGCGACCCCGCCCAGGAAGACGACCTGCACGCGTTCGGCGTCGAGCCGGTCCTCTGCGACCTCGAGGCCGAGGATGACGTCCATTCCGCCGTGCGCGGGGCCGATGCTGTCGTCTTCGCCGCCGGCGCCGGGCCCGGGAGCGGCGCCCAGCGCAAGCGGACCATGGATCTTGGCGGGGCGCTGAAGCTGATCGACGCCGCCAAGGATGAGGGGGTCGGCCGCTATCTGATGGTCAGCGCGATGGGCGCCGCAAATCCGCCGACCGAGGGCGGTGACGTTTTCGGCGAGTACCTGCGCGCCAAGGCGGAGGCCGACCGGGCGCTGGAATCCAGTGGCCTGGGCTTCACGATCGTCCGGCCCGGCGGGCTGACCGACGATCCCGGCAGCGGTCTCGTCCGGGTGGGTTCGGGTTTGGAGCGGGGGCAGGTCCCCCGGGCCGACGTCGCGGCGGTGCTCGCCGCCGTGCTCGCGGCTCCGGGGTCGGTCGGCAAGACGTTCGACCTGGTCGCCGGCGAAGTGCCCATCGAGCAGGCGGTCGCCAGCCTGTAGCCGCGGCGGGCGAGCGGGGCGGCAGGCGCTTAAGAACCTGTCTCGAAACCCCCGCGCACGCCTGGCGGCGCCGGACTCACTTCGCGGGGCGTCGTCCTCGGTCGGCCAAATGGCGCTGCCATTCGGCCTCCCTGTGTCCTATCCCCGCTCGGTCCGGCACTCGCCAGCCGCACACGCGGGTTTCGAGACAGGTTCTAAGTGGCCGGTGCGGTCGCGGCCTGGCCGACCCCGCTCTCCACCGGGTGGCCGCCGGCGCGCCATACGCCGACGCCCTGGCCGACGTGGACGACGTCGAAACCCTCGCGCTGGAGGATCGAGGCGGCGAGGCCGCTGCGCTTGCCGCCGCGGCAGATCGTCGCGATCTGGCGGTCGCGGGAGAGCTCGTCGAGTCGGCCGGCAAGCTGGCCGTAGGGGATGTGCAGGGAGCCGGGGATGTGCTCGGAGGCGTACTCCGAAGCGTTGCGGACGTCGAGCACCAGCGGCGGCTCAGTGCCTTCGGTCCGCCTGGCCAGCTCCTCGGGATCGATCAACTCGATCCGCCGCACCGGCCGCTCCTCGGTCCGCCAGGCGGTCATCCCACCCTCGAGGAAGCCGCGGACCCGCATTCCCACCGCCGCCAGCAGCTCGGCCGCGGCCCGCTCGTCGCCATCGGAGGCGGCGACGACGATGATCTCGGCGCCCGGCGGCGCCACCCGCGAGACCTTGGTCGCGAAGCCGGTGTCGTAGGCGGAGGTGCTGAGGGCGCCGGCGATGTGGGCCTCATCGAACTGCTCGTTGGTGCGGCCGTCGATCACGCAGGCGCCGGCGGCCACGGCCTCCTCGATCTCATGCGGGGTCAGCGGCACCGGGATGCCGAAGTCGTCGACCAGCGGGCCGCGGTTGAGCGAGACGATCTTCGCCACGTTGGGCGGTTTGTCGCCTAGCGAGCCAACCGCGTTCTCGATGAACCTGCCCTCGTCGGCGATCGCCAGGGCGCGGTTGTGGCGGCGCTCGAAGCCGATCGTCGAGGAGGTCTTGAGATCGAGCCCGGAGCCGCCGCAGAGCGAGCCGCCGAGGTGGCCCGGCCAGACCTCGACCTCGTCGGGAAGGGAGAGCAGCCGCCGGTGCAGCGAGCGGAACATCTCCGCCGCGCCCTCCCGTGGCTCGATCGCGAGGTCGGGGCGGGCGACGTCTCCGATGAAGAGGGAGTCGCCGCTGAGCAGGGCCCACGGGGCGCCCTCGCGGCTGCGGTCGCTGAGCAGGAAGCAGGTGTGCTCGGGGCGGTGGCCCGGCGTGTGGATCGCCTCGATCCGCAGGTCGCCCAGCTCGAGGACCCAACCGTCGGCGAACGGCTCGTGCTCGTACTCCGCCTCCGCCAGCTCGTGGATGTGGATCTTGGCGCCCGTGCTCCGCGCCAGCCGTCCGTGACCGGAGACGTGGTCGGCGTGGTTGTGGGTCTCCAGCACGTGCTCGATCCGCACCCCGTGCAGCCGCGCCAACCGCCGGTAGGGCTCGATGTCCCACTGCGGGTCGACGATCGCCGCGACGCCCGATTCCCGGTCGGAGACCAGATAGGAGGCGCAGCCGAGGTCCTCGTGAATGATTTGGCGAAACAGCATCGTCGCAATGGCTCCCTGGTGGCTGAGGCTAGCGCGGAACGGATCCTCCCGTCCGCATCCGCCGCCGCCCGCTCCATCGGCCGGAGAAGTTCTCCCCGCCGTATAGCCGAACCTTTTTGACTATTAGGTTCACCCCAAGCATAAACCGCAGATTGCAGACACGGGCGTCTTTTTACTGAAACAAGTTCTCGCGGTCGCCGGTCGCCCCGGCAAACCACGGATCGCGAGAGGGGGTGATCCCCGCATGAAGATGTCTGCCACCACGGTGCTTCCGGTCGCCATCACCAAGAACGGCTGAGCCACCGCGGGCGGTCGGGCTCGGCCACCGAAAGTCCTGGGACCCCGGAGCCCGGCCGCCCAGCTAAACTCCGCCATCCACGCGGCTGTAGCTCAGCTGGCTAGAGCGTCTGCTTGCCATGCAGAAGGTCGTGGGTTCGAATCCCATCAGCCGCTTGAACAGAAAGCCCCGCTCTGGCGGGGCTTTTCGTGGCGGGTCGGCGGCGCTATCCCCGCCGCGACCTCTTGGCTGCCGTTCTCGCTGCCCGTTGCTGCCCAAACAGTCGCGTAGCTACGCGACCGCGACCAGTGGCACCTCGCCGCCGGGAGCTTCCCAACCGATGGCCTTTGCAAGCGCCAAGGCGAATTTCTCGTCCTTGTCGATCCCCTCGCGCTGCCGGTTTACGAAGGTCTCAAACTCAAGGTCGATATCTGCGACTCGGAAGCGCCAAACCGTTTCCCGAATTACCTGGCGGTCGTCTTCCCGGTGACCGCTGAACTTCACCAAGCAGTCAACCGACGAGTCAGAGGGATCAATGAAGCGCATCCGCAGATTGGTCTGCACAGGCCCCTGCCCCTCTGGAATCTCCTCGACCGTCAACTCATAAAGATGGTTCCGGCCAACGGCGACGACCTTTGGCACCTCAACCTCGTCCAGAGCAACGGCGGTCGCGCCATCTGGAACCATCTCCCGTAGGTGGTCATGGACGGCTCGATGCACGCGGTGTTCGACCTCGCGGCTGAGATGAGGGTCCTCGACCTTCACCGCATGAGCGACGGCGATGCTTTGTGACGCGTCCTGTGCGTCTGGTTTATTCATATTTGTCCTTCCTCAGCGCTTTAACGCTGGGATCGTTCCCTAGCGAACCCCAAATCGTGAACCGTGGGTCGGATGCCTTTTGTGGCTCGCTTGTGGTGGACGGGCTGCCAACCTGCCGTTGGGCGGCAAAGCCTCGGCTTAGGCTCCGCCGTCTTCTCCTCCGAATTCAGCACCGATCATTGCCTTGTCGTCGCTGTGGGAGGCCAGCTGCCAGCCGACGACCTTCCTGGAGAAGGCGTCGATCACGAAGGCGAAGAACGACATGCCCTCCCAGGAGCCCAGGTAAGTGAAGTCGCCGACCCAGAGGCGGTTGGGCTCCGGGGCGCTGAAGTCGCGCTCGACCAGGTCG
>DATAEW010000033.1:0-16699 GCA_036257815.1 Solirubrobacterales bacterium | reverse complement strand
CGTCTCCGGAGGGCTGCCAGCGCTCGAATTCCTACCCAAATCCATCCGGATCCCGGAGTGGTTCGGCAAACCGGATCCGTTCTGGTACGGCGTCCTGGCGATAACCATCACCTACGGCGCCTATATGGCCGAGGTCTATCGGGCCGGCATCGAAGCCGTGCCCGAGGGCCAGATGGAAGCCGCTCGCTCACTCGGGATGAGCCATCGCCAGGCGATGCGCAACGTGATCGTGCCGCAAGCGGTGCGCAAGGTGTTCGCGCCGCTGCTCAACGACCTGATCGCGCTGATGAAGGACACGACGCTGGTCAGCTTCATCGCCCTCAACGAGGTGACGCTGATCGGCAGCAACATCCACTCGGAAACGTACAACAGCTCCGCGATCACCTTGGGGGCGATCATGTTCCTCGTCGTCACCCTTCCCCTGGCCCGCCTCGTGGACACGCTGATCTCTCGAGAGCAGAGCCGCTTCACCCGCGGCGCGCCGAGGGTCGAGGCTCTCTGATGGCGGCCATGCTCGAGGGTGCGATGCTCCAGCTCAAGGGCGTCCGCAAGCGCTTCGGCGAGCTCGAGGTGCTGAAAGGCGTCGATCTGGACGTCAAGAAAGGCGAGGTGATTTGCGTGCTCGGCCCCAGCGGGTCGGGCAAGAGCACGCTGCTGCGCTGCGTCAACCTGCTGGAGCCACCGGAGGAGGGCGAGATCTTCCTCGAGGGTCAGGACATCTGCAAGGGGCCTGGATCCGGAACCGGCGAGGAAAGCTGGAACCTCGACTTCGTGCGCCAGCGCGTGGGGATCGTCTTCCAGCAGTTCAATCTCTTCCCTCACAAGACGGCGCTGCAGAATGTCGCCATGGCGCCGGAAAAGGTCCTCGGCCGGGCCCAGGACGAGGCCTGCGCGAAAGGCACCGAGCTGCTGACTCGCGTCGGCCTGGCCGAGAAGCTGCACGAGTACCCGGAGCGGCTTTCAGGCGGGCAGCAGCAACGGGTGGCGATCGCCCGCGCCCTGGCCATGGGCCCCCACGTGATGCTCTTCGACGAGGTGACGAGCGCGCTGGACCCGGAGCTGGTCAAGGAGGTTCTCGACGTGATGCGCGAGCTGGCCGAAGAAGGGATGACGATGCTGGTCGTCACCCACGAGATCGGGTTCGCGCGGGAGGTGGCCGACCAGGTCGTCTTCATGGACGGCGGGGTGATCGTCGAGCAGGGCAAGCCGGCCCAGGTGCTCGACAGCCCGCGCGAGGAGCGGACGCGGAAATTCCTCGGGCTGGTGCTCGAGCGCTGAGGCAGGCTAGAGAGCGCCGCCCGCCATCGCGGGCAGGATGACGACGGTGTCGCCGTCCTTGACCGCGGTGTCGAGCCCGTCCAGAACCCGCACGTCCTCGTCGTTGAGGTAGACGTTGACGTAGCGGTTGAGCTCGCCCTCGGCGCCGAAGAGCTGGTCGGCGGTGTCGGGATGCGCCTCGGTCAGCGAGCGCAACACCTCGCCGACGCTGCCGCCGCCGGCCTCGACCTCGGGCTGGCCGCCCGTCTTCGGGCGCAGCACCGGTGGGATCCTCACATTCGCCATCGAGCGCCGATCCTAGTGGAGCGGTCGGCTAGCGGTCGCCGCCGGCGCCGGCGCAGAAAGTGTCGTAGTCGGGGAACTTGCCCATCTCGGCCTCAAGGACCTCCTCGGCGTGCTCGCCGCAGATCGGGCAGTCGGGGTCGCGGCGGACCTTCAGCTCGGTGAAGCGGGTGCCGAGCGCCTCGTAGAGGAGCAGGCGGCCGATCAGCGGCTCGCCGACCCCGAGGACCAGCTTGATCACCTCGTTGGCCTGCAGGGTTCCCATCGTCCCGGCCATCACGCCCAACACCCCGTTGGCGGAGCAGCTCGGCGCCAGCTCGGCCGGCGGCGGGGTTGGGTAGAGGCAGCGGTAACAGGGGCCCTCGTAGGGGACGAAGGTCGAGATCTGGCCGTCGAAGCTGAGGATCGAAGCCGAGACGACGGGCTTGCGCAGCCGCACCGAGGCGTCGTTCAGCAGATAGCGGGTGGGGAAGTTGTCGGCCCCGTCGACGATCACGTCGTAGTCGGAGATCACCTCGAGGATGTTCGAGGCGTCGAGCCGGCCGTTGTGCTCGACCACCTCGACGTCGGGATTCAGGGCTTCGACGTAGAGGCGGGCGGATTCGGTCTTCGGCATCCCGATCCGTTCGGTGTTGTGGATCACCTGGCGCTGCAGGTTGGAGGCGTCGACGACGTCGTCGTCGACCAGCCCGAGCGTCCCGACACCCGCCGCCGCCAGGTACAGCGCGGTCGGCGCGCCGAGCCCGCCGGCGCCGAGCAGCAGCACCTTCGCGTTGAGCAGCTTCAGCTGGCCGTCGACGCCGACCTCGGGCAGCAGGATGTGGCGCGAGTAGCGCTCGCGCTGCTCCGGGGTCATCCCGGAGGTCGAGACCACCGGCAGCCCCTGCTCCTGCCAGGCGAGGATGCCGCCCTCCATCGAGGCGACGTCCTCGTAGCCCAGCGCCTGCATCTGCGCCGCGGCGAGGGCCGAGCGGTTGCCGGAGCGGCAGTAGGCGATGATCCGCGCCGACTTGTCGGGGGCGGCGGCCTCGATCTCGTCGGCCAGCAGGCCCGGTGGCACCAGCCTGCCGTTCTCCAGGTGCGCGTCCTGGTACTCGTGCGGCTCGCGGGTGTCGATCAGGACGACGTCGCCGCCCTCGATCTCCTGCGCAGCCTCGAAGGGCTGGATCTCCTCGATCGTCGCCTTGGTACCCGCGCCAGTCGCCATTCCCTGAATCTCCTGAATCCGGATCAGCTTTTACTTCAAAAAGTATAGCGGCCTTCGAGCGTCTGCATTTGCCTCCGCATAGCGGACACAAATGCAGACACATGGGCGCTGCCGGGCGCCGGGGCGCTACAGCGATGGGCGCATCTGGCGCAGGCGGCGGACCCGCTCCTCGATCGGCGGGTGGGTCGAGAAGAGGCCGGCGATGCCCTTGCCCTTGAAGGGCTTGACGATGTAGAGGGGCTCGGCCGCCTGGTTGACCTGCATCGGCATCGCTTCGGCGCCGGACTCCAGTCGCAGCAGCGCGCTAGCCAGCGACTCCGGGTTGCCGCAGATCGCGGCGCCGCCGGCGTCGGCCGCGTACTCGCGCTGGCGCGAGATCGCCAGCTGGATGATGCTCGCCGCGATCGGGGCGAGGATGACCAGGGCCAGCGAGGCGACCAGGCCGAGCGGGCCGTTGTCCTCGTCGCCGCCGAACCACATCAGCATGTAGGCCACGTAGGTGATCGCGGCGCCGATCGCCGAGGCGACCGACTGGATCAGGATGTCGCGGTTGCGGATGTGGGTGAGCTCGTGGGCGAGGACGCCGCGCAGCTCGTCCTCGGAGAGCAGCTTGGTGATCCCGCGGGTCACCGCCACCGCCGAGTGCTTCGGGTTGCGGCCCGTCGCGAAGGCGTTCGGCTGATCCTGGGGGATCATGTAGAGGCGGGGCATCGGCAGGTCCGCGCGCGTCGTCAGTTCGCGGACGATCTGGTACAGCCGCGGCGCTTCCGACTCGTCGATCGGCTTCGCCCGGCTCATCGCCAGCGCCATTTTGTCGCTGAAGAAGTAGGAGAAGAAGTTGATCGCGAAGGCGATGAAGAGGAAGGTGAGCGCGGTGCTCGGCCCTCCGATCAGGGCGCCGATCACGACCAACAGGCCCGACAGGGCGGCCATCAGGATCGTGGTCCGCAGCGTCGCGCCCCAGGTCGATTGCTTGGTGGTGGTCATCGCGTGGTTCGCTCCTCGGGTCGAGTGGTCGTCCCAGTATGGCCCCGAGGGCGCGGATCGCCTATAGGGGTCAACCCCTGAAGAGGGCCCGGACGCCCCCCATGTCGAGCGGCGTGCTTTGTGCCCGCGGCCGGGAAGGGGAGCACGGCTCTAGGCTGAACCCATGACCCAGGTCGTGATCGTCGGACTCGCCGTCGCGGCGGTCGCGCTGACGCTGGCGCTCCTGCGGACGCGGCGCCGCTACCGGCCGCTCGAGCGGCTGATCGACGAGATGGAGAAGGTCGACCTCAGCCGGCCCGGCTCGCCGCTGCCTAGCTCGATCGACGGCGTCGGCGAGACCGAGGAGGTAGCGCGGCTCGAGCTCGCCTTCCTGCGCATGCTGCGCCGCCTGGAAGCGGAGCGGCGGCGCGCCGGCTCGGCGGCGCTGCGGGCGCAGGAGGAGGAGCGGGCGCGGGTGGCGCGCGACCTGCACGACGAGGTCAACCAGTCGCTGACCGGCCTGCTGCTTCGCCTCGAGGCGGTGCGCGAGGCGGCGCCGCCGGAGCTCGAGCTCGAGCTCGCCGCGACCAAGACCCTGGCCAACCAGGCGATGACCGAGCTGCTCTCGCTGGCCCGGCAGCTGCGACCGACTGCGCTTGACGATCTCGGTCTCGCGGCCGCGATCGCCGGACAGGTCGAGCGCCTCGCCCGTGGCCCCCTCGACGCCCGGATCGCCGTCGAGGGGGATTTCTCCGACCTCGGAGACGACGCCCAGCTGGTCGTCTACCGGGTCGCCCAGGAGGCGCTCAACAACGCCGCCCGCCACAGCGACGCCGAGCGCGTCACGGTGCGGCTCGGCCGCGGCGCCAGCGGCGGCGTCGAGCTCGAGGTCGCCGACAACGGCCGCGGCTTCGCCTTCGAGGAATCCGAGCGCGGCCTCGGGATCGCCGGCATGCGCGAGCGGGCGCTGCTGGTGGGCGGTGAGCTGACGATCGAGTCGCGGCCGAGCCATGGCACCACCGTGCGCCTGAGCCTGCCCGGAAAGTCGGACCGATGAGGGTGCTGATCGCCGACGACCACGGAATCGTCCGCTCGGGGATCCGCTTGCTGCTGGAGCGCCAACCCGACCTCGAGGTCGTCGCCGAGGCGGCCGACGGCGCCGAGGCCCGCGACCTGGCGCTGCGCGAGCGCCCGGACCTGGCGATCCTCGACGTGAAGATGCCGAAGCTGACCGGGCTGCAGGCGACGCGGGAGATCAAGCAGCAGCTGCCCGAGACCGCGGTGCTGATCCTCTCCATGCACGACGACGAGCGCTACCTGTTCGAGGCGCTGAAAGCCGGCGCGTCCGGCTACGTGCTGAAGGCCCAGGCCGATACCGACCTGCTGGCGGCGATCCGCGCGGTCGAGCGCGGCGAGCCGTTCCTGACGCCGGAGGCGCAGCGGACGCTGATCAAGGACGTGCTCGAGCGCGGCTCCAGCGGCGAGGAGGAGCTGACGCCGCGCGAGGAGGAGATCGTCAAGCTGGTCGCCGAGGCGAACACGAGCAGGCAGATCGCCGGGCTCCTCCACCTCTCCGAGAAGACGGTCGAGAACCACCGCGCCAACGCGATGCGCAAGCTCGGGATGCGCGACCGGGTCGAGCTGGTCCGCTACGCGATCCGCCGCGGCCTGATCGAGCCATAACCGACCGCTTCGGTAGGATTTAGATCCGATGCTTTTCTCAACCAAAGCCGAGTACGGAGTGCGCCTGATGGTGGAGCTGGGCCGGCAGCCCGGCTCGCGCCCGGTCTCGCTCAATGCGGTCGCCGAAGCCGAGCGGCTGCCGCTCTCCTACCTCGAGCACCTGGTCGCGAAACTGCGCAAGGCGGGCCTCGTCACCTCGACCCGCGGCGCCCACGGTGGCTACCGGCTGGCGATGCCGGCCGCGGAGATCACGATGGACGCGGTGGTCGAGGCGCTGGAAGGGCAGATCGCCCCGATGGAGTGCTTCCACGACACGCCGGAGGGCAAGGTGCTCTGCTCGCACGAAAGCGACGGCGATCGGGCCTGCTCGACGAAGCTGCTGTGGACGCGCGTGCAGGGCGGCGTCACCAAGGCGCTCGCCGGCACCACGCTGGCCGAGCTGGTCGAGTTCTCAGCTCCAGGCGAGCAGCGCGGGGCGGCGCTCGGCAGCGCCGCCTAGTCCCCAAAGAAACGGAGCAAAATTGGCAGAGCTGGAGATCCGCAACCTGCACGTCAAGGCCGAGGACAAGGAGATCCTCAAAGGCCTCGATCTCGACGTCGAGAAGGGCAAGGTCCACGCGCTGATGGGCCCCAACGGCTCCGGCAAGTCGACCCTCGCCAACGCGATCATGGGTCACCCGGCGCTGGAGGTGACCGAGGGGACGATCGGTTTCAAGGGCGAGGACATCACCGAGGCCGATCCCGACGAGCGCTCGCAGGCCGGCCTGTTCATGGCCTTCCAGTACCCGGTGGCGATCCCCGGCGTCTCGGTCAGCAAGTACCTGCGGATGATCATCAACGCCCACCGCGAGGCACGCGGCGAGGATCCGATCAAGATCAAAGACTTCGCCAAGCTCGCCCAGGAGGCGATGGAGCTGGCCAGCATCCCCAAAGACTTCTCCAGCCGCTACCTCAACGACGGCTTCTCCGGCGGGGAGAAGAAGCGGATGGAGCTGCTGCAGCTGGCGCTGCTGCGGCCCGAGCTCGCGGTCCTCGACGAGACCGACTCCGGGCTCGACATCGACGCTCTGCGCACCGTCGCCGAGGGGGTCAACAAGTTCGCCGGCCCCGACATGGGCGTGCTGATCATCACCCACTACCAGCGCATCCTCCACATGGTGAAACCGGACTTCGTCCACGTGATGTTCGAGGGCCGGATCGTCAAGGAGGGCGGCCCGGAGCTGGTCGGGGTGCTGGAGGAGAAAGGCTACGGCTGGATCAAAGAGGAGGTCGAGGCAGGCACCGCCGCCTGACCTCGGAGCGATGGAGCCGGTGAGCGCGAAAAGCCCCGCCGCGGCCGCGTTCCCGATCGAGAAGGTCCGCGCTTCCTTCCCTGCGCTGGAGCGCGAGGTGCACGGGCAGCCGGTCGCCTACCTGGACAGCGGCGCCAGCTCCCAGCGGGTGCTGGCCTCGATCCAGGCTGTCGACCGCTACGAGCGACGCCACCACTCCAATGTCCACCGCGGTTCCCACACCCTCTCGGCCGAGGCGACCGAAGCCTACGAGGGGGCGCGGGCAACTGTCGCCGACCACATCGGCGCCGGCGACCGCCGCGAGGTGGTCTTCGTCCGCAACGCGACCGAGGCGATCAACCTGGTGGCCCGCGCCTGGGGCGAGGCCAATATCGGCAGCGGTGACCGCGTGCTGCTGACCGAGATGGAGCACCACTCCAACGTCGTCCCCTGGCAGCAGCTGGCCGAGCGAGCGGAGGCGGAGATCGACTGGGTCCCGGTCGACGAGGAGGGTCGGCTCGACCTGGACGCCCTCGCGGCGCTGCTCGATCGCGGCCCGAAGCTGGTCGCCGTCACCCACGTCTCCAACGTGCTGGGAACCGAGAACCCGGTGGCGGAGATCGCGCGGATGGCCCATGCCGCCGGCGCGCTGGTGCTCGCCGACGGCGCCCAGGCGGCGCCGAAGCTGCCGCTCGACGTGACCGCGCTGGGGGTCGACTTCTACGCCCTCACCGGGCACAAGCTCTACGGACCGACGGGGATCGGGGCGCTGTGGACGCGGCTCGACCTGCTGCGCGAGATGCCGCCCTTCCTCGGCGGCGGCTCGATGATCCGCAAGGTGACGAAGGCGGGCACGACCTACGCCGACCCGCCGGCGCGCTTCGAGGCGGGGACGCCGGCGATCGCCCAGGCGATCGGGCTGGCCGCGGCGCTGCGCTGGCTCGACGGCCTGGGCATGGACGCGGTGATCGAGCACGAGCGGCAGATCGCCGACTACGCGCTGGCGCGGCTGGGCGAGGTTCCGGGCCTGCGGGTCTTTGGCCCGCCGCGCGGGCCGAGTCGGATCGGCCCCGTCTCCTTCGAGCTCGACGGGATCCATGCCCACGACGTCTCCGAGATCCTCGACCGCCACGCGGTCGCGGTCCGCGCCGGCCACCACTGCGCCCAGGTCCTCATGGACCGCCTCGGGGTGGCGGCCACGGCACGCGCGAGCTTCGCCGTCCACACGACGCCGGAAGAGATCGACCGCCTCGCCGACGGCCTCGAGGAGGCCCGCCGCGTCTTCGGCCTCTGATGCCGCGGGGTCAGGTCCCGCACCTGCCCCTGGCGACCATTTCCAGGAACGCGTTCGACATGTTTCCTCCCGAAGCAATGAATTCTGGAGAGGAAGAGGGAATCGACGTGAAGCCGGTCAGGGCTACGCCATGGCCGCTCCCCAGCTCGCTGCTGTCAGCGAGCCAGGCGCCGCCCGTGCTGATGACCTGCGCGTTGGGGCAAAAGAACTGGGAGATTTTGGCCTGTCCGGGGGCGACAAAATCTGCGATGCCGGGAATGGCGCTGGAGACGTTGAAGATTTCCGAGAAACCCCCGTTGGCCCCCGGCTGCCCACAGAGCGAGACGGCAAACACCTTTAGCCCGGAACCCGACCAGTTGCGGCCGATCACCGCCCACTGGCCACGCGCGTCGTTCTCCACGAAGCCGACCCTGGCTCGGTTCGGGTCCTCCCAGAATCCGCCCCCGGAAAGTAGCTGGGTCCCAGCGGGGCAGCCGACTTCCTCGAGGTCCTGGGCGTTGTTGCCCACGAAGCTCCCGCTGCTCACCTCGGTGATGGTCGACGCGAAACCACCGCCCGGCTTGGGGATTCCACATTGGGCGGTTGCGAACAGATCGCGGGCCGTCCCGGACCAGTTACGGCCGATGATTTCCCAACCGTTCGCGCCAGGGTTGGGGACCGACCTGACGATCGCCATGTTGGTCGTCGGAGGATTGAAAAAGCCGCCGCCGCCCACCAGCTGCGTCCCCGCGGGGCACTGCGCGAAAGTCCCACCCTTGGCGTTGCCGCCTATGACGTTCACGCTCGACGTGACATTCGCGATCCGTTCGAACGGGCTTGCCCAGGCATCGGTCGCCGCGAACAGAAACCCCGCACCCAACCCCATCAGCAGAACGAGCTTGACTCTCATTTCCCCTCCGAATCGATAAACATGTCTGTCTTGCGCGCTGGTCAACCGTAGCCCCGGTCGCCGAGGTGTAGACGGATGTCTTAGCCGCACCGCTGCGCTAGCCTCGAAAGGGATGGACGAGCTCTACCGCGACCAGATCCTCGAGCACTACAAGCGGCCGCACAACTTCGGCCACCTCGAGCACCCGGACCTCGAGTTCGAGGACACCAACCCGTTTTGCGGCGACGAGCAGCGGGTGACGATCAAGCTCGACGGCGACGACAAGGTCGCCGCGATCGCCTTCGAGGGCAAGGGGTGCGCGATCTCCACCGCCGCGACCTCGCTGCTGACCGACGAGCTGGTCGGCAAATCGCGGCAGGAGCTGCTGCGACTGCCGAAAGAGTTCGTCCTCGAGCTGCTGGGGATCGACATCTCGGCGACCCGGATGAAGTGCGCGATGCTCGGCTTGAAGGTCGTCAAGAGCGCCAGCCTCGGCCAGTCCGCCGAATGGGAGGACGAGGGCGAGGCCGGCGATCCCGCCGAAGCGGCGGCGTTCTGAACCGCCTGCGACTTTGACCCCACTGGAGCAGGGTCAAAGTCGCGATCGCGACGCGGGCTCAGGGCGCCGCGGCCAGCGTCTCCTCGCTGGGCTGCATGACCGCGAAGGCGGCGCCGAACTGGTCGCCGAGCACGGCAAAGCGGCCGACCGGGATGTCGACCGGCTCGAGCATCACGCTGCCGCCGCCGGACCTGGCCCGCTCGACCGCCGCGTCGGTGTCCTCGACGGTGAAGTAGACGAGCCAGTTCGGCGGCACCTCGGCCGGCATCCCGACCGCGTTCATGTCGAGCATGCCGCCGACCATCGCCTCGCCGACCTTCCAGATCGTGTAGATCCCCGCGCGGGCCGACTCTTCGTCTTCGTGGCCCCAGCCGAAGGCGGCGCCGTAGAACTCCTTCGCGGCACCGGGATCGCGCGTCCCCAGCTCGTTCCAACCCACCGTGCCGTACTCGTTGACGAGCTCGGCGCCGGCGAAGCTGCCCGGCTGCCAGGCGCCGCAGACCGCCCCGGTCGGGTCGCTGAAGACCGCCATCGTGCCGAGTCCCATCACGTCCATCGGCTCGACGATGACCTCGCCGCCAGCGTCGCGGACCGCGTCCAGCGTCGCCGCCGCGTCCGCAACCGAGACGTAGGTGGCCCAAACGGTCGGCTGGTCGTCCTGCATCCGCGGCGAGACGCCGGCGACGTCGCGGCCGCGGAGTTTCGCCCGCCGGTAGCCACCCAGTTCCGCCGAGTTCGGCAGCTCCGGCATCTCCCAGCCGAAGAGCTCCGCGTAAAACGCCGCGCTGGCCTCGATGTCGGGGGTGCCGCTCAGTTCGACCCAGCACGG
Source organism: Solirubrobacterales bacterium (assembly GCA_036257815.1). Classification (GTDB taxonomy): domain Bacteria; phylum Actinomycetota; class Thermoleophilia; order Solirubrobacterales; family 70-9; genus VAYN01. Next base: position 6,462 of record DATAEW010000033.1, on the reverse strand, counting down.
GGTCCCCGGCGTGTAGCTGCTCCTCTCGCTCATGCTGCTCCTCTCCTCGAAGATTCCGATCACCGATGAGACCAGAGACCGAGCCCAAGCTCATCGCCTTCCTGTGAACCCCACGGGGCGCGACCGCTAAAATCCGACCGTAGAAGTAGGATTAAGTCTCATCCCGCACTTGCTGGACCCCTACCCGGAGAACGACCCCCTTGACCGAGACCGCAGGAACGATGATCCCCGTCTGCCCGCTCGCCGAGCTGACGCCCGGCCAGATGCGCCTGGTCGAGCACGAGGGCGCCAAGATCGGCGTCTTCAACTGCGACGGGACCCTGTACGCGATCGAGGATCGCTGCTCGCACGACAACGGGCCGCTCGCCGAGGGCGAGTTCGACCCTGGGGCCTGCACGGTCGAGTGCCCACGGCACGGCTCCCTCTTCGACCTGACCACCGGCAGGCCGAAGACGCTCCCAGCTTTCCAACCGGTGCGCACGTTCCCGATCGCGGTCGAGAACGACACCATCCACCTGGAGGTCGACTGACATGGCAACGCCCGAGGTACTCGCCGAGAAACGCGAGCTGGCCGGCATCAACGCCGACTACAAGGAGAAGTTCGGCTTCAACGATCCCGAGACCGGCTACGCCTACAAAGCGCCGAAGGGGCTCTCCAGGGAGGTCGTCGAAACGATCTCCGACTACAAGGACGAGCCGCAGTGGATGCGCGACTTCCGGCTCAAGGCGCTGGAGCACTTCGAGGCGCGCCCGACCCCGAAATGGGGCGGCGACCTCGACCAGATCGACTTCGAAGACATCCACTACTTCGTCCGTGCCTCGGACAAGAACAGCCGCGACTGGAGCGAGGTCCCGGAGGACATCAAAAACACCTTCGACCGCCTCGGGATCCCCGAGGCCGAGCGCAAATTCCTCGCCGGGGTCGGCGCCCAATACGAGTCTGAGGTCGTCTACCACCAGGTCAACGAGAAGCTCGAGGCCCAGGGCGTGATCTTCACCGACATGGACACTGCCCTGCGCGAGCACGAGGACATCCTCCGCGAGTACTGGGCGACGGTGATCCCGCCCAACGACAACAAACTGGCGGCGCTGAACAGCGCTGTCTGGTCGGGCGGCTCCTTCGTCTACGTCCCCGCCGGGGTCAAGGTGGAGATGCCGCTGCAGGCCTACTTCCGGATCAACACCGAGAACATGGGCCAGTTCGAGCGGACGCTGATCATCGCCGAGGAGGGCGCCGACGTCCACTACATCGAGGGTTGCACGGCGCCGGTCTACTCGACCGACTCGCTGCACTCGGCGGTGGTCGAGATCGTCTGCAAGCCGAGCTCGCGGGTCCGCTACACGACGGTCCAGAACTGGTCGCAGAACGTCTACAACCTGGTCACCAAGCGCGCCGTCGCCCAGGAGAAGGCGACGATGGAGTGGGTCGACTGCAACCTCGGCTCGAAGCTGACGATGAAGTACCCGTCGATCTACCTGCTCGGCCCCGAAGCCCACGGCGAGATCCTCTCGATCGCCTTCGCCGGCGACGGCCAGCACCAGGACGCCGGCGGCAAGATCATCCACGGGGCGCCGAAGACCTCCTCCTCGATCTTCTCCAAGTCGATCTCCAAAGACGGCGGCCGCGCCACCTACCGCGGCCTGCTGGAGATCGCCGACGGGGCGACCGAATCCCGCTCCAAGGTGGTCTGCGACGCCCTGCTGCTCGACGAGGACTCGCGCTCGGACACCTACCCGACGATCCGGATCGACGAGAACGACGCCGACGTCGGCCACGAGGCGACGGTCTCGAAAATCGGCGACGAGCAGCTCTTCTACCTGCAGAGCCGCGGGCTCGACGAGGAGGAGGCCTCGAAGATGATCGTCAACGGCTTCATCGAGCCGGTGACCAAGGAGCTGCCGATGGAGTACGCGGTCGAGCTGAACCGGCTGATCGAGCTGCAGATGGAGGGGTCAATTGGCTGAGGTCGCAACCGCACCGGCCTGGCTGGAGGAGAGGCGCCGTCAGGGCGCCTCTCTCGCGCAGGCCCTCCCCCTCCCCGACCACAAGTCCAAGGGCTGGGAATTCACCGACCTCTCCGGGCTCGACCTCGCCGGCTTCGAGCCGGCGGGAGCGGCGGCGACGCTGAGCGAGGCCGAGGGCGCGACCGTGCTCCCGCTCGCCGCGGCGCTCTCCTCGCACGAGGAGCTGCTGCGCGAGAAGCTGGGCTCGCTGGTCCCGGTCGAGGACCCGTTCGTCGCCCGCAACGAGTCCGGCTGGCGCGACGGCGTGCTCGTGCACGTGCCAGCGGGGACGCGGGTCGCCGAGCCGATCCGGATCGAGGTGCCGGTCGAGGCGAGCGGCTCAGCGGTGGGCTGGCGGACGCTGATCGTGCTCGAGGAGGGCGCCGAGGCGGAGGTCTGGGAGCACTGGTCCTCGCCCGACGACGGGGTGGAGGCGCTGCTCAACTCGGTGGTCGAGCTGAGCGTCGGCCAGGGCGCGACGCTGCGCTACGTCAACACCCAGGACATCTCCGAGAAGTCGTGGATCTTCGCCACCCAGCGCGGCCAGGTGGAGCGCGACGGGCGGCTCGACTGGGCGGCGCTGGGGTTCGGCTCGACCCGCGGCAAGGTGCGGATGGAGACCAAGCTGGCCGGCCCCGGCTCCGAGGCGCGGGTCACCGGCGGCTACGCCGGCGGCCCCGGCCAGCACCTCGACTACGACACCACCCAGGAGCACGCGGCGCCGAACACCACCTCCGACCTCGCCTTCCGCGGCGTCCTCGCCGCCGGCGCGACCTCGGTCTGGCGGGGAATGATCAAGGTCGACCCCGGCGCCCAGCAGACCGACGCCTTCCAGGAGAGCCGCAACCTGCTGCTCTCCCCGGAGGCGCACGCCGACGCGATCCCCGGGCTGGAGATCCTCGCCGACGACGTCCGCTGCACCCACGCCGCCGCGGTCGCCCAGATCGACAAGGACCAGCTCTTCTACCTGACCTCGCGCGGCCTCACCGCGGCGACCGCGAAGACGCTGATCATCGAAGGCTTCCTCGAGTCGCTGGTCGAACGCCTCGCCGCGGGCCCGGTCCGCGACGAGATCTCCGCGGCGCTGGAGCGGCGCCTCGGCGAGATCCTCTAGTGTCCTGAGTCGTAAGTTCCGCACCACCCCGGCGGCGTCTCACCGTCCGTGGCGGCGTCCTCGGATTTGCCTTTGCCAACCGGCAAAGGCTGCATTCTGCGTCCTTGCCACGGACGCCGATCCACTCGCCGGATGTGGCACCCAACTTACGACTCAGGACACTAGCCGCCGTCGTCGCTCTCCCCAGCTTCGCCTCGCTCCCGCCGCCTGGCGGCGATCGTCGACCAGAGGATCCCGAGGACGACGATCAGCACCGGCAGCACGTAGAAGACCCAGAGCCAGTGGCCGAGGTGGGCGAGCGGGAGGAGCGAGGCGCAGGGCATCTGCTCCTCCTAGCCGTTGCCGGCCGAGAGCAGGTAGAGGCCGAAGCAGGTGAAGGCGACCATCACCGCCAGCATCCAGTACTGCGAGCGGGTCGCCTCGCGGTAGTCCGGCCAGTAGGCGAGGGCGCGGTCGTGGGCAAGGGTGAGGCCGAGCACGTGGCCGACCACGAGGGCGCCGACCTGGACGTACCAGATCGCGTTCTCGCTCAGGAGCTTGAAGTCGATTCCGGAGGAGGCGGTGCCGAAGAGGTCGGTGTGGGCGGTGCCGAGCGGGTCGGAGAGCAGGTAGGTGAACTGGGCCTGCTCCTGGAAGACGAAGAGGCTGAAGTAGTGGGCGACCAGGTAGCCGAGGGCGATCGGGATCAGGGTGTGGGCGAAGCCGTCGCGCAGCTTGGCGAAGCTCGGCGCCCGGCGAACCGTGCGCATGCCGCGCACCCCGAGCAGGTAGACGAGGGCGATCCCGGCGAAGCAGAGCACCATGAAGGCGGTGTCGGCGAGCCGGGTCGCGGTGAGGGCGCCGAAGCCGAGCCCCTCGAGCCAGCCGGTGGCGCTTTCGATCGCCCCCTTGAAGGCGCCCTCCTGGCCGCCGTCGAAGCTGGTCGAGGAGATCGAGGCGACGACGACCGCGATCGAGCCGGGGACCGTGGCCCAGCGCGTGCTGGCCGCGAGGGGACGGCGCCGGCCGAGCCTGCCGTCGCGCGCCTCCAGCCAGCCGAGCCTGGAGAACATGCCGAAGTAGACCGAGAAGACCTCGCCGTTCTCGCACCAGGCCTCGACCCCGAAGAGCGCCATCATCGCCAGCGTGTAGCCGCTGTAGAGGAGCGCAGCGACGGCGACCGGTTCCGGCGAGAGGCCGACCGCAACGCCGCCGCTGCCGCCGTAGACGACCTCGAGCCAGACCACGGCGAGCAGCCCGATCGCCGCCGGCCAGCGGCCGAGCCGGCGCGGATACCGGAGGTGGAGGGCGGGCTGGCCGGCGATCGCCGCGAAACCCGCGCCGGCGGCGCGACCGAGAGCCCGCCAGGGGTTGAACGGCCGGAAGACGTCGCCGAGCAGCGCCGAAAGGAAGGGGAAGCCGAGCCAGCAGGTGACGAAGAGGAAGGTGAGGGCGAAGTTGCGGTCCGGCGCTTCGGTGCCGCGCAGGCCGGCGTAGATCGCGACGCCGAGCAGGGAAACCCCGGCGGCGCCGCAGAGAACCTGCGTCGGCGGCCCGAGCAGGGCGCGGGAGAGGCGCGGGCCGAGCGGCCGCCAGCTCGACCGCTCGAGGCGCGGCGTGCGCCAGGCCGCGGAAAGGGCGAAGAAGGAGACGATGAGGACAACCGACGCCCCCCAGGCGAAGAGCCAGGCGGGGATCGGGAGATCCCGCCTGGCGACCAGGGCGTGCGCGAAGGGCAGCCAGCTCAAGGTTCGACCCTTAGTTCGACGATCTGTTCCTTGCGATCCTCCAGCTCCGCCTCGAAGACGCCTTCGATTTCGGCCTGCAGGTCGTAGGTGACGGTGCCGCCACCCCGCGGGACCTCCTTCATCACGTCGTAGCCGTGAAGGTGGACCTCTTCCTCGAACGGGACCTTGACCTTGAACTGGATCCGGTCGCCCTTGCGGTAGACGAGTTCCCGGATTCCTCCCACCGGGTGTCCCTGTGAATCGACGACGATCGTCGGCACCTTGCCGGCATCCGTGCCCCCACTCTCGTCGCTGCCGCCGCTGCTGAGGACGATCAGCCCGACGACGGCCACCGCCACCAGCGCGACCCCGGCTATCGCGGTTCTCGCGTTCATCGCTTCCTCCTTCGCTCGCGCCGATGCGCGCGTGTCAAATCCGTTCATCCGGGTGGCAGTCATTTGGGACGGCATGCGTCCCAAATGACTGCCACCCGGATCGATGGGAAGGGGTTTTCAGGCCCGGCCTAGGCCGGGAGGGGCGGCGGGCGCTGGGCGAGGCCGAGGGCGATCAGGAGGCCCCCGCACGGGGCGAAGGAGCGCCGCGGCTTGGGCGGCGCGGGACGCCGGGCGGCGCGGCACGACCGGCCCTGACGGTCCGCGATCCGCTCCGCGAGACGGACGATCGCCTCGCAACCGGGGTAGCGTCCCAGCAGCAGGAAGGCAAGCAGGGCGAGCAGCGGGAGGACCGGGAGCAGGAGGGCGCCGAGCTCGGTCACGGCGGCCAGGATAACGTCCGCGGATGCGCCCAGGACGCGACGACATCGCCGCCCCGGATCTGCCCAAGGGGCTCGACTGGGTCGGCCTCGAACCGCACTCGATGCCGGCCCTCACGGCTGGCGGCCCGGCGCTGGTCCACTTCATCGAATACGCGCAGCTGAACAGCGTGCGGACCCTGCCCTACCTGGCCGAGTGGTCGCGCCGCTACCGGGAGGCAGGCCTCAGCGTGATCGGCGTCCAGGCGCCGCGCTTCCCCTTCGCCGCCCAGCCCGAGAGCGTCGCCGCCGGCCTCGCCGAGCTCGGGGTCGAGTTCCCGGTGGCGATCGACGCCGAGCACCGGCTCTGGGCCGCCTACGGCTGCGAAGGCTGGCCCAGCCTCTTCCTCTGGAGCCTCGGCGGCGCCCTCTCCTGGGTCCATTTCGGCGAGGGCGAATACCGGGCGAGCGAGGAGGCGATCCAGGGCGAGCTGCGGGAGATCGACGCCCTGCGCCCGCTGCCGGAGCCGATGCAGCCGCTGCGCGCGACCGACGCTCCCGACGCGCGGGTGATGCCGCCGACGCCCGAGGTCTTCCCGGGCGGGTCCTGGGAGCGGCCCTGGACCGCGGGCGAGGACGGCGAGGACCTGGCCCTCGACTACCAGGCGGGCGGCGCCTACGCGACGGTCGAGGGCGAGGGCGAGATCGAGATCGAGGTCGACGGCGCCTGGGGCGAGCCGATCCCCGCCGGCCCCCACCCCGGCCTGAGGACGCTCGCCGAGCACCCGGCCCACGAGGCCCACAACCTCGTCCTCCGCCCCAGCCCCGGCGTCCGCATCTGGTCGCTCAGCTTCGCCGCCGGCGTGCCGTGACCGGGTGCCGCGTCC
>DATAEW010000020.1:0-13070 GCA_036257815.1 Solirubrobacterales bacterium | reverse complement strand
CTGGCGGCGCTGCTCGGCGCCCGGCTCGGCCCCGCAGTGGGGAGCGAGCGGGCCCGGGCCGCGGCGGGGGCGATCCTCGTCGCCGGCGGCCTCGGCGGCCTGGCCCTGCTGCCGAAGGCGACCGTGGCGCTGACCGTGCCGCCGCAGGTCCTGGTCGGGGTCGGTCTCTCGCTGGTCCTCTCGGCGCTGACCGAGACGGCGCTGGCCGGCCGCGCGCCGCAGGCGATCCACGGCGGCTGGACGATCTCCGCCCGTCACGCCGGCGTCTGCATCGGACTGCTGGCGCTGACCCCGATCTTCACCGCCGACATCGCCCAGCAGCGCCACGACGCGATCGACGCCGGGACCGCGGTGATCCTCGACTCGCCGGTCGACCCGCTGCTGAAGGTCGGCCTGGCGCAGAAGATCTCCGACCGGCTGGAAGAGGAGAGGGGCAAGGTGCCGACGATCGGAGCGGCCTTCGAACCGCTGCCCTCCGACACCGCCGAGCGGGCCGAAGTCGTCGAGCTGCGCGAAGAACTCCAGGACCAGCTCGACCGCGGCGCCACCCACGCCTTCAGCACCTCGTTCCTCCTGGCGGCGCTGATCGGCCTGGTCGCCCTGCTGCCGATCGGCCTCTCCAAAGAGGTGGAGCTGTGACCCGGGAGGGGGCGAAGTGACGCCGGAGCGGGGGAGACTCAGCGGCGGCGCCCTGGTCGTCGGCTCGCTGGTCGTCGCGGCGGCGCTCATCGGCATCTACCTGGCGGCGGGGGGCTCCTCCTACACGCCGGAGAAGGTCCAGAACCCGTGCAAGCCGCGTCCTTGGAGCAACCCCCAGAACCTCGGCCAGATCGCCAACCAGTTCGCCACCTCCGCCCTCGACGGCGCCGCCTGCCAGCTCGGCGTCAGCCGTGAGACGCTCGCCCGCGCCCTCGCCACGCCCGCGGCGCGCGAACGCTTCAGCCGCCGGTACGACATCAACGACGCGAAGCTCACCAGGGCGATCCGCGCCGGGCTCGTGCGGGCGGTCGACGACGCCGAACGGGCCGGAGCGCTGAGCCCCTTGCTCGCCGGCCCGCTGCGCGCGACGCTGGAAAACGTGCCGCTCGAACAGGCGATCGAAATCGTCCGCGACGCCCGCTCGCTGCTCGACAACCTCGAAAACTTCCTCGGCCCGGCCGGCGGCCTGCTGGAAAGGCTGCTGCCCTAGCGACCGCCGCGCAGTGGCCTGAGGTTTCATTCGCTCTGCGGTTGAAATCTCAGCCGCGGTCGCCGGTCGCCCGCCAGACCCAGAGCATCGCCAGCGGCTGCAGGGGCAGCCGCGCCCACAGCGTCCAGCGCGGGATCCGGCGCAGGTCGAGTCCCTGCACCTGCTCGGGGCTGACCGCCATGTGGATGTTGGCGGGGAAGACGGCGACGAGCAGGGCCAGCAGCCACCAGCGGCCGAGCCGCCGGGTGGGAGGGAGCAGGACGAGCGCCGCGCCGGCGAGCTCGGCGGCGCCGCTGACCGCGACGATCTCCCGCTTTCGGGTGGAGATCGACGGTGGCACGATCGCTTCGTAGAAGCGCGGCCGCAGGAAGTGCATCGCCCCGGCGAAGCCAAAGAAGGCGGCGAGAGCTTTCTGCGAACGGCGCATCGGGCAGGCGCAGTCTAGGGACCTATCTTGATAGGGGTGGATAGGTCCCTAAGGTACGCATCGTGCCTGAGTTCCGCCTCAACCCCGCCTACACGCCGACCGCCGACCAGCCGCAGGCGATCGCCGGGCTCGCCGAGGGGCTGCGCGAGGGCGAGCGCTTCCAGACCCTGCTCGGCGCCACCGGCACCGGCAAGACCTTCACGATGGCGGCGACGATCGCCGAGGTGCAGCGGCCCTCGCTCGTGATCGCCCACAACAAGACGCTGGCCGCCCAGCTCTGCAACGAGTTCCGCGAGTTCTTCCCCGACAACGCGGTCGAGTACTTCGTCTCCTACTACGACTACTACCAGCCCGAGGCCTACGTCCCGGCCCAGGACCTCTACATCGAGAAGGACTCCTCGATCAACGACGAGATCGACCGCTTGCGCCACGCGGCGACCGCGGCGCTGTTCGCCCGCCGTGACGTGATCATCGTCGCCTCGGTCTCCTGCATCTACGGGATCGGCTCGCCCCAGGTCTACAACGAAAAAATGCAGCTGTTCAAGGTCGGCGAGCAGATCGACCGCGACGAGGTGCTGCGCAAGCTGGTGAAGATGCAGTACCAGCGCAACGACTCGGTGCTCGGCCGCGGCACCTTCCGGGTCCGCGGCGAGGTGCTGGAGATCATGCCCTCCTACGCCGAGTCGGCCTACCGGATCTCGCTCTTCGGCGACGAGATCGAGGGCGTCCAGCACTTCGAACCGTTGACCGGCGAGATCCTCGACACGATCGACCACGTCTCGGTCTGGCCCGCCTCGCACTACGTGACCAAAGACGAGACGCTGGAGCGGGCGGTGGAAGAAATCCGCGAAGAACTCGAGCACCGCACGGCCGAACTGGAGGCGGAGGGCAAGCAGCTGGAGGCACACCGGCTGCGCCAGCGGACCGCCTACGACATCGAGATGCTGAAGGAGCTCGGCTTCACCTCGGGAATCGAGAACTACTCGCGGATCCTCGACGGCCGCCCACCCGGCAGCCCCCCGCACACCCTGATCGACTACTTCCCCGACGACTTCGTCGTCTTCGTCGACGAGTCCCACCAGACGGTCCCGCAGATCGGAGGCATGTACGAGGGCGATCGCTCGCGCAAGCAGACCCTGATCGACTACGGCTTCCGCTTGCCCTCGGCGATCGACAACCGGCCGCTGAAGTTCGCCGAGTTCCTGGAGCGGGTGCGGCAGCTGGTGATGGTCTCGGCGACGCCGGGGCCGTTCGAGCGGGCCGAGTCGAGCCGGGTCGTCGAGCAGATCGTCCGCCCGACCGGGATCGTCGATCCGGAGATCGAGCTGCGGGAGACGAAGAACCAGATCGACGATCTGATGAACGAGGTCAAGGCCGTGGCCGAGCGCGGCGACCGAACCCTGGTCACCACGCTGACCAAGAAGATGGCCGAGGACCTGACCAACTACCTGCTCGAGTACGGGGTGCGGGTGCGCTACCTGCACTCGGAGATCGACACCCTGGAACGGATCCAGATCGTCCGCGACCTGCGGCTCGGCGAGTACGACGTCCTGGTCGGGGTCAACCTGCTGCGCGAGGGCCTCGACCTGCCCGAGGTCTCGCTGGTGGCGATCCTCGACGCCGACAAGGAGGGCTTCCTGCGCGGCGAGACCAGCCTCGTGCAGACGATCGGGCGCGCCGCCCGCAACGTCAACGGGCGGGTGCTGATGTACGCCGACAAGCAGACCGAGGCGATGGCGGCGGCGATCCGCGAGACCGACCGCCGGCGGGCGATCCAGCTCGCCTACAACGAGGAGCACGGGATCACCCCGGAGACGGTGCGCAAGGGGATCTCCGAGATGGCCGAGTTCCTGGCGATGGAGGACCGGGCACCGGCCAAGCGCCGCCGCCGGACCGCCGACCGCTTCTCCAGCCCGGAGGAGCTGGAGAAGACGATCGTCGAGCTGGAAGAGCAGATGCTCGCCGCCGCCGACGAGCTGCGTTTCGAGGAGGCGGGACGGCTTCGCGACGAGCTGCGAGAGCTGCGCCGCGACCTGGACGGAATGACCGCGGGGGCGTGACGCCCCCGCGGTCCTTTCCCGGCCTCAGCGCAGCAGCTTCGCCGCCTTGGCGCTGTCGGTGAAGAATTCGCCGCGGACGACCTTGCCGTCCTCGTACTTGAGGACGTGGGCGAACGGGGCCTCCATGCTGCCCTTGTCGTTCCCGGCTCGCTGGGTCCCGAGGACGACCACGTAGTCGCCGCCGTCGATGAACTCGTCGGGCTCGACGCTGAACGAGCTCCAGTAGTTGGGGATCTGGGCGAAGTTGCCCATGATCTGGTCGCGCCCTTCCACCGTGCCGCCGAGCGGCAGCTCGTCCGAGGTGACCCAGACCGCGTCCTCGGCGAAGTCCTCCCGCAGGGCGGACAGGTCGCCTCTGCCGAAGGCCTCGTAGGCGGACCGGGCGGTGTCGATGTTCGACATGTCTCCTCCTCAGTTGGCCCTGCCTTTTCGTTCCACGGTAACGCCGTCCACCGGGGCCGGCAAGGGGGCGCCGGGCGGCCCTTATCTAAGCTGGCGGGATGGCGATCGACGTCACCGAGGCGACCTTCCAGAGCGAGGTTCTCGACCGCTCGCGCGAGGTCCCGGTCGTCGTCGATTTCTGGGCCGAGTGGTGCGGCCCGTGCCGCCAGCTGACCCCGGCGCTGGAAGCCGCGGAGACCGCCCGCGACGGCGAGGTCGTGCTGGCCAAGGTCGACACCGACGCCAATCAGCGGCTGGCGGCGAGCTTCGGAATCCAGGGCATCCCGGCCGTGAAGGCGTTCCGCGACGGCGCGCTCGCCGCCGAATTCGTCGGCGCCCTGCCGCCGGCCAAGGTCGAGGCCTTCTTCGACTCCCTCCTCCCCTCGCGCGCCGACGAGCTGCTGGCCGCCGGTGATGAGCTTTCGCTGCGCGAGGCGGCCGAATTGGAGCCCGGCCGGGCCGACATCGCCGTCGCCCTGGCCCGCAAGCGCCTCGATCGTGGCGCGGAGGACGAGGCGCTGGAAGCCGTTGGGTCTCATCTGGACGACTTCGGCGCCGCAGGTATCGCCGCCCGGGTTCGGCTGACTCAGGCCAGGATCGGGAGCGATGCCTTCGCCGCGCTCGACCGCGGCGACCGCGATGCCGCCCTCGACGCATTGCTTGCCGAGCTTCCGGGTGCCGTGGGGGAGACCCGCGAGGAGATCCGCCGCGCGATCGTCGGCATCCTCAGCGAGGTCGACCCGGCCGATCCGGCCGGCCGTGCCTACCGTCGCCGGCTTGCCGCGGCCCTTTAGAACCTTTCTCAGCCCGCTCGGGACTTGAACCCATCCGGGGTGCCCGCCGTAGGCCCCCGGCAGATCGGCGAAGCAAGCCGACGTTCCCGATCAGGTCACCGCGAGAGGAGCACGATGCCGCCCGCACGGCACCCAGGGACTGCCGTAGTTTCCAACCCCAGCCGCCGGCCCGTTGGGCTGGTCACGGTGATCGCCGCGTTGGTGCTGCTGGTCGGCAGCGCCACTGCCCTGGCGGCGAACGCCTCGGCTGCGGTCCTGCCGACCCAGACCCGCCTCGCCTGCAACCCGGCGACCCTTCCGGGCGGCAACGCCTGGCTCTGCCGGGCGACCGTGACGACCACCGAAACGGGCCCGTTCGGCGGCACTCCGGTTCAATTCACCAGCAACCGTCCCGGCAGCTTTCAACCGGCTCCAGCCTGCACGCCCCCCTTCAGCGACTTCACCTCAACCGTCAGCTGTCAGGTTATCTACCGGCCCGAACCCCTCGAGCTCCCAGCGCACATTATCGAGGCCCTCTACACCGGTGACGCGGGCCACCAGAGGAGCGCAGCCGGCGCGTTCGTCGAGGCGCATTTCCCTGTCGCCAGCCTGTCCTGCTCCCCCGGCCTGCTGGAACTCGGCGAGAGCGTGACCTGCACCGCCACCGTCGCCGACCCGGCGGCGAATCTCACCCTGCCCACGGGTCGCGTCCGGCTGAGCGTCGTCGACCCGAACGAAGGCACGTTCAGCGACGGCGGCGTCTGCCGCCTCGAACCGGGCGACGTCGCGGGCGAAGCGAGCTGCCAACTCGGCTACACGCCGACCGCCCCGGGCACCGGCCGCCATGGACTGGTCCTGAGGTACGACGGCGACCCGATCAGCGAGCCGGCCTCCGCGGAGACCGTGGTCAAGGTCGGCTCGCTGAGGTTCGCGGCGCCGGGCGGGAGCGGCGCCGATCCCTGCGACCGGCGGGACGACCCTTGCTCGCTCTTCACGGCGGCGAGCGCCAACGCCGCCGGCACCACGGTGAAGGCGGGTGACGAGGTGGTTCTCGCCCCCGGCAACTACAGCGACGCCGCCGGCGACCTCGGCCCCGACGACGAGCTCGTGCTCGCCGCGGGCGTCAGCCTGCACGGGGCGGCCGCGCGGGCCCGGCCGACGATCACGACCGAAAGCGACGGCAGCGCGGGCCTCGTCGTCACCCATGGCGACGTCGTCTCGCGCCTCAACCTGGTCAGCCTGCGGTCGCCCTCGGCCCTGGTCCTCGAAGACGGGGGCATCGTCGAGCAGGTGAGCGCCAGGACGGCGGCGATCGAAGCGATCACCTGCGTCCAGCTCGGCGGCCTGCTGCGAGAGAGCGCCTGCGTGAGCACCGGCGGCCGGGCGGCCGCCGTCGGAGGAAGGCTGCGGGGCGGGGCCGGCGCGACCACGACCATGCGGGGCGTCACCGCCAACTCGGTTGGCCCCCAGTCGTTCGGGCTCAAATACGTCGCCAGCGGAGGGTCCCACGTGATCGTCGACGCCAACTCGACGATCGCCAAAGGGACCTCGCGGGACATCGTCGCCGAAGGCCTGAGCGACGCGCCGCATACGCCGGGCACCGGCGGCAGCGTGGAGATCGCGCTCGCGAACTCCGATTACCTCACCCTGTCCAAGGTCACCGATGCCGGGCTGGGAGCCGCTGTTGTGACCCCCTCGGCCACGGGCGCCAGCATCACCGGGGCGCCGATCTTCGCGGCCGACGGCTTCCACGAGGCCCCGGGCTCGCCGACGGTGGACAAGGGCGTCACCGACGATCGCAGCGGCAAGCTCGATGTCGACGGCCAGGCTCGCGGCATCGGCGGCCTGCCCGATATCGGCGCCGACGAGATTGCTGGGGCCTCTCAGGTCCAACTCGTGTGCGATCCGCGCTTTTCCCACACCGGGCAAGCGGTCACCTGCACCGCCACCGTCGAAAGCCAGCCGAAGGCGGATCCGGCGCCGCGCGGAACGGTCCGCTTCGAAGCCGAAGGCCTCGCCCCCAGTGGCGTCAGTCCCGGCACCTTCGCCGGCGATGGGGTCTGCGCCTTGAGCAGGGTCGGCGAAGGCGCCTCGGCCTGTCAGGTTCGCTATCTGCCGGCTGTCCCAGCCAGCTCGTACAAAATCTTCGCCAGGTATGAAGGGACTGAGCACGACTCGGCGGCTACCTTCTTCGAAATCCTGGTGGGGGCGACCCGCTTCGCCGCGCCTGGGGGGACCGGCTCGGAGCCCTGCACGGACGCCGCGAATCCATGCTCGCTCTTCCGGGCGGCCAGCAGCGAGGCGCCCGGCACCACGCTGCGCGATGACGACGAAGTGATCGTCGCGCCCGGCACCTACCGTGCCTCGCGCGGCGACCTCGGGCCGAGCGGAGCGGTCAGGGTCGGGCGGAACGTGTTCCTGCGCGGGGCGGGCGCGCTCCCGCCGCGGATCGTCCTCGATTCCGGCGTCGTCGAGGCCGGCCTGGTCCTCGGCGAAGGCGCGAGTGCGTCTCGGCTCGAAGTCGAAGGCGATGATTTCGCCCAGAGCCCGCTGCAGCTCGGACGCGGGGCCCAGGTCCATGACCTAAACGTGCTCGGCCGCGCGCCACAGGGGGCGGCGTGCCTGATCCAGACTCTCGGCCTAACCGCGGTCCTTACCGACACCGCCTGCGTGAGCACCGGATTCGCAAGCGCGGGGCTCAAGACCCCCGAAACCCCCGCTCTGGGGGGGTCGATGAACGTCGTGCTGCGCAACGTGACCGCCTTCGCGAACCAGTCGACTTCGGAGGGGATGTTGTTCCTGTTGGGGGGGAATGGGAGCCTTCACGTGCTGGCCAAAGCGGTCATCGCCAAGGGGGGGAGCAACAACGGCCTGGGCGAATTCGACGTCGACGCAATCTCCCAAAACGGCAGCATCGCCGTCGACCTCGACCACTCCGACTACGCGACGGTGTTCCAGCAGCGGGCGACTATCACGGCCGTCGGAACCAACGGCAACATCACCGCGTTCCCACAGCTATCCGCCGACCACTTCCACGAGCTGGCGACCTCACTGACCGTTGACCGCGGCGTCACCGACGCGCAGAGCGGAGCGACGGACATCGACGGGCAGTCCCGGTCGATCGGCGCCGCGGTGGACATGGGCGCCGACGAGCTGGGCCTCGCTTCGACCACGACCCTCGCCTGCGCAGCGTTCCGGGTGCGGATCGGCGAAGAAACCACCTGCACGGCGACCGTCCGCGGCAGCGGCAACCTCGCTCCCGTCGGCAGGGTGCATTTCGAAACCGACGGCCCGGGGATGTTCGACTCGAACCTGGCTCCCGGCGACGCCGCCGACGAACCGAACTGCACCCTCTCGCAGACCGGTCCCGCCGAAGCGAGCTGCCACGTCAGCTTCGAACCGACCGCGGTCCAGGAAGCGATCCAGCACCCGACCGCCCGCTACCGCGGCGGCGGGGCGTATGGCGGCAGTCAGAGCACGACGTTCGTGGTCATCCCCTCGGTCAGGTACGCCGCCCCGAGCGGCCTGGGCGCCGCTCCCTGCACCAACCCGGGTCGCCCCTGCTCCTTGTTCCGCGCCGCCACTCTCGCCAGCTCCGGCGGGGTGGCCATGGAAGGCGACGAGGTGATCCTCGCGCCGGGCACCTACACCGACGCGGCGGATGACCTTGGCCCCAACCACACGGTCAAGCTCGCCCGCTCGCTCAAGCTGCACGGCTACCCCGGGAAGCCGAGGCCGATCATCTCCAGCAGCTTCGACGGACCCGTCCCGCTTTTGGAAATTGCCAGCAACGACCAAGTTTCCCACCTCGAGGTCAGCGCCGAGGCCGCGCCGCTGGCGGTCAGGATCGACCAGGGCACGGTCGAAGACGTGGTCGTGCGGTCGAGCGCGGACAACGGGGTCGCCTGCGAATTCTTCGAGGCCACTCTCCGCAGCACCGCCTGCCTGGCCAGCGGCAGCGGCTCCACCGCGCTCCGAGGCGTGCAGAACCAACTCGCGGTGAGGGACGTCGACGCGCTGCGCAACGTCACCGCGGTCGCCACCGGGGCCGAATCGACGGGGCTCGTCTACGCAACGTCATCCGGTCTCGGCCCCCAGACCCTCACCGGGCGGGCGGTGATCGCTCGCGGCGCCAAGACCGATGTCGCCGCGGAAAGCACGGCGGCCGCATCGGTCGCCGTCAACCTCGACCACTCCGATTACGAAAAGGTCGCCACGATCCACACCGGGAGCGGCTCGGCCACGGTCACCGACCCTGGCACCCAGTCCAACCTCACGGCGCCGCCCCGGCTCGCCGCCGACGGCTTCCACCAGCTGCCCGGCTCGCCGACGATCGACAGCGGCATCAGCGACCAGAACAGCGGGGCCGCCGACCTCGACGGCCAGGGGCGGAGTTTGGGCGCCGCCGCCGACATCGGCGCCGACGAGGTGGGCACCGCCACCCCGGTCGAGCTCTCATGCGGCTCCGAGCCGGTGGTGCTGGGCGAAGCTGTGGCCTGCCGAGCGACCGTCACCGACGAATCCGGCGCGGCGAACGTGCCGAGCGGCAAGGTCCGTTTCCACAGCGACGGTGCCGGGGGCTTCGGCGGCGCCGACACCTGCCTGCTCGGCCCCGGGTCGTCCGGCAGGTCCTCCTGCAAGATCCTCTACACGCCCACGGCCACCGGCACGGCGCCGCACACCATCACCGGGACCTATCTGGGCGATTCGAAGCACGACGCGAGCAGCGGCGAGGCGATGATCTTTGTGACCGTGAATCACGCGACCAAGACGGTGCTCCAGTGCGCCCCTGCCTCGGTCGAGGTCCGCCACCAGATCGAATGCACCGCCGCCGTCACCGACCTGAGCCCGTCCGCGGCCGCCAAGCCGGCGGGTGAGGTGCACTTCCAGGCGTCCGCCCCGGGGACCTTCAGCCAGCCGCGGTGCGACATCGTGGGCGGCGGCGCGACGGCCTCCTGTCAGGTTTTCTACACGCCCGAGGCGACCGGAAGTCAGATCCTTGCGGCCGCGTATCAAGGCGACGTCGGCGTCGTCACCCACAAGGCGAGCGAAGGCAAGGCCACCGTGGAGGTTGCCGCTCCGCCGCAATCGCCCCCGCCGCCGGGACAGGGCGGGGGAGGGCCGACCGGCGGCGGTGCCCCGAACACGACTCTCAAGAAGAAGCCGCGCAAAGCGGCGGCCCCGCCCACGGCCGGCTTCACCTTCCTCGCCGACCAGCCCGGCTCGCGCTTCCAGTGCAAGCTCGACAAGAAACCCTACAAACCCTGCCGCTCGCCGTTCAAGGCGAGGAAGCTGCGCCCGGGCGCTCACGTCTTCCGGGTGCGCGCGGTCAATCCGCAGGGCCTCGTCGATCCGACGCCGGCGCAGTTCAAGTGGAAGGTTGCCCGCTAGGACACTAGTCCCCTGAGGGGGAACGTCTGTTCGGATGCGTAGAATCCGAGGGCAGTGGCCGCCTCCGACCGCATCGTCATCTCCGGCGCCCGCGAGCACAACCTCAAGGACATCGACCTCGAGCTGCCGCGCGATGCGCTGATCGTCATCACCGGGCTCTCGGGTTCCGGCAAGTCGAGCCTTGCCTTCGACACGATCTACGCCGAGGGCCAGCGGCGCTACGTCGAGTCGCTGTCGGCCTACGCGCGGCAGTTTCTCGGGCTGATGGAGAAGCCCGACGTCGACTCGATCGAGGGCCTCTCGCCGGCGATCTCGATCGACCAGAAGACGACCTCGCGCAATCCCCGGTCGACCGTCGGGACGGTGACCGAGATCTACGACTACCTGCGCCTGCTCTGGGCGCGCATCGGCGTTCCCCACTGCCCCGAGTGCGGCGAGGAGATCAGCGGCCAGACCCAGGAGCAGATCGTCGACCGGCTGATGACGCTGGAGGACGGGACCAAGTTCATGGTGATGGCGCCGATCGTCCGCGGCCGCAAAGGCGAGTACGGCAAATTGCTCGAGCAGATGCGGCTCGAGGGCTACTCCCGGGCCGAGATCGACGGCGAGCTGCGCCGTCTCGACGAAGACATCGTCCTCGACAAGAAGTACAAACACGACGTCTCGATCGTCGTCGACCGGCTGGTGATGAAACCGGAGCTGCGGCGCCGCCTCTCGGAGTCGGTCGAGGCCGCCGCCGGATTGGCCGCCGGGCTCATAGAGGTGGAGATCGTCGGCGAGGATCGGCCGGAGCCACTGCTCTTCTCGGAGCAGTTCGCCTGCCTCAACTGCGGCACCTCGATCCCCGAGCTGGAGCCCCGGATCTTCTCCTTCAACTCGCCCCACGGCGCCTGCGACCGCTGTCACGGGCTCGGCTTCCAGCGCGTCATCGACCCCGAGCTGGTCGTCCCCGACCCGACGCTCTCGCTCGCCGAGGGCGCCCTGCAACCCTGGAACCGCGGCATCACCGCCTACTGGAGGCGGCTGATCGCCTCGGTCGCCGAGAGCTACGACGTCGACGTCGACAAGCCCTGGTCGAAGCTGAAGAAGTTCGAGAAAGAGGTCTTCCTCTACGGCACCGGCGAGGAGCGCCACCAGGTCTCCTACACCAACCGCTTCGGTCGCCGCCGCTCCTACCGGGTCCGCTTCGAGGGGATCGTCAACAACCTGCAGCGGCGCTACGAAGAGACCGATTCGGAGACGAACCGAGAGCGGATCGAGGGCTACATGGCGGAGCAGCCATGCCCGGCCTGCGGGGGCGCGCGGCTGCGGCCGGAGAGCCTCGCGGTCAAGGTCGGAGGCCTCAGCATCGCCGAGTTCAGCGATCTCTCGGCCCAGGCCGCCGCCGAGTGGATCGCCGCGCTGGAGATGACCGAGACCGAGCGGGCGATCGCCCGCCTGATCGTGCGCGAGATCACCGAGCGACTCTCCTTCCTCGAGAACGTCGGCATCGGCTACCTCTCGCTGGCCCGCTCCGCCCGCAGCCTGTCCGGCGGCGAGGCGCAGCGGATCCGCCTGGCGACCCAGATCGGATCGCACCTGGTCGGGGTGATGTACGTGCTCGACGAGCCCTCGATCGGCCTGCACCAACGCGACAACGAGAAGCTGATCGCCACCCTCGACCGTCTGCGTGACCTCGGCAACACGGTGATCGTCGTCGAGCACGACGAGGGGACGATGAAAGCCGCCGACCACCTGGTCGACCTCGGCCCCGGGGCCGGCGAGCACGGCGGCCACGTGATCGCCGCCGGGACCCCGGCCGCGGTGGCCAAGGACCCCGCCTCGCTGACCGGCCAGTACCTCTCCGGCAAGCGTCGGATCGAGGTGCCGGCGGAGCGCCGCGCGCCGCGCGGCGAGCTGACCGTTCGCGGCGCCCGCGAACACAACCTCAAGGGCGTCGACGTGGCGGTCCCGCTCGGCGTCTTCTGCTGCGTAACCGGCGTCTCTGGCTCGGGCAAGTCGACGCTGGTCAACGAGACCCTGCACCACGCGGTGGCGAACCGGTTGCACCAGGCGAAGCTGCGGCCCGGCGCCCACGACGGCATCGACGGGCTCGAGGCGATCGACAAGATCATCAACATCGACCAGTCGCCGATCGGCCGCACCCCGCGCTCCAACCCGGCCACCTACACCGGCGTCTTCGACCACATTCGCCAGCTCTTCACCCAGACCCAGGAGGCGCGGGCGCGCGGCTACAAGCCGGGTCGCTTCAGCTTCAACGTCAAGGGCGGGCGCTGCGAGGTCTGCAAGGGCGACGGCCAGATCAAGATCGAGATGCATTTCCTGCCCGACGTCTACGTCCCCTGCGAGCAGTGCCACGGCAAGCGCTACAACCGCGAGACGCTCGAGGTCCGTTTCAAGGGCAAGAACATCGGCGACGTGCTCGAGATGTCGGTCGAGGAGGCGGTCGGCTTCTTCGAGAACGTGCCGAAGATCGCCCGCCGCCTGCGCACGCTGCACGACGTCGGCCTCGACTACATTCGCCTCGGCCAGGCGGCGACGACGCTCTCCGGCGGTGAGGCGCAGCGGGTGAAGCTGGCGACCGAGCTCTCCAAGGTCGCCACCGGCAACACCCTCTACATCCTCGACGAGCCAACCACCGGCTTGCATTTCGCCGACGTGCAGCGCCTGCTCGACGTGCTCGGGCGTCTGGTCGACGCCGGCAACACGGTCGTCGTGATCGAGCACAACCTCGACGTGATCAAGACCGCGGACCGCCTCATCGACCTCGGGCCCGAGGGCGGAGAGGA
>DATAEW010000017.1:0-3982 GCA_036257815.1 Solirubrobacterales bacterium | reverse complement strand
GTCTCGGCTTCGACGGCGTCTCGATCACCGACGCGCTCGAGACCGCCTCGACGGCGGCCTTCGGCGGCCCGGTCAGCGCCGCGCGGGGCGCCGCGGCGGCCGGGGCGGACCTGCTGTTGTTCGGTGACCTCGGCACCGCGGTCGACGCCGCCAGCGGGCTGCGTGCCGACCTCCGCTCGGCCGGCGCGAACGCGAGGAAGCGGTTCGAGGACTCGGTGGCGCGCGTGTTGACGCTCCGTCGCGCCCGGTGACGCCGGGCCGCGTCCGCCGCGGCCGCAACGCCGGCTCCTACGACCTCGTCGCCCGCACCGAGCAGCGGCGCATCGATCGCGGCGAGCCGACGCCTCAGGCGCCGGCCTCACGGTCTGCCTAGGCGCTTCGAACGCCCAAAGCACTTGTGCAACGGCAGGAAGAACGGCGCCGCCGGCACCCGCGCGCCCGGCTCGTGCACATGCGGCTCGTCGGCATCGCCCGTCAGCCGCCGGATCGATTCGGCGGTCGCCACCCGCTTCGATCGCATGGCCGGCCGCATCGCACCCGATCGTAACTCCGCGAGCTCGCGGGCTAGTGCGGCGGGGACAGGACCTTCTTCAGCGCCTTCTTGAAGAGCCGCGCCATCGCGTCGGCGCCCTCGAAGGTCAGGTGAAGGCCGTCCGGCTGAAACCAGGCCGAGTGGCCGGCGCTGTACTCGACCCAGTCGAGCAGGTAGGTGCGGTTCTTGTGGTCGTGGGCGAACTCCCGCACCAGCTGCGCGTCGTGACCGGCGCCGCCGCCGGACTCGCGCGGCGTCACCAGGCCGAGGGTGCGCTTCTTACCGACCAGGTCGAGGGCCTTGCGCAGGTCGCCCTCGGTGATCACTCCGTTGGAGCCGAGGGCGATCACCACCAGCCGCGGTAGGCGTCCGTCCTTCCTCTGCTCCTTGATCAGCTCGAGGCCCTCCGGGTACTGCCTGCAGCCTCGGGCGTTGGCCCGGTAGCCGACCTGGGCGAGGTCCGCCAGTGCCAGCAGCATCGGCGAGTCGCCGATCGCAAGCGGCGCACGGCCGAGGTTGGCGTTCTTGCGCGGTTTCTCCTCCTCGACCCCGCCGCAGGCGGCGCGGGCACTTCCGGCGGTGAGCAGGGCGACGAACGAGACGATCAGCGCCAGTCCCGTCAGCCCCCTCGCTGCCTTCATCTGATCCAGACGGTCGTCTAGCATCGCCGCTCGCTTCCGGCGGGGAAACCTACACGCCCAGATGCTCTTTCCGACGATCGAGTTCGCGATCTTCTTCCCGATCGTCCTCGCCCTCTCCTGGCTGTTGATGGACCGGCCGCCGATCTGGAAGCCGTTCATCATCGTCGCGAGCTACGTCTTCTACGCCGCGGCCGACCCGAAGTTCTGCCTCCTCCTCGGCGGGATCACGCTCGGAAACCAGCTCGCCGTCCGGCTGATCCACGACACCGAAGACCGCCGCCGCAAGGCGTGGATCTGCGGGATCGCGGTGGCGCTGGACCTGCTCACCCTCGCGGTGTTCAAGTACTACGCCTTCTTCGTCGCCGACGTCGGCGACACCCTGGACACGGTCGGCCTGGGGCTGCCGCTACCGCTGCTGACGATCGCGCTCCCGATCGGGGTGAGCTTCTTCACCTTCCAGGCGATCACGTACGTGGTCGACGTCAAGCGGGGCGACGCCGAGCCGGCGTCTTTGATGGACGCCGCAATCTACCTCAGCTTCTTCCCGCACCTGGTCGCGGGGCCGATCGTGCGCGCGAGCGAGTTCCTGCCGCAGCTCAAGACCCCGCGCGACCCGAACAAGGTCGCCGTCGGCGCCGGCCTGGCGCTGATCGGACTCGGGTTGATCAAGAAGGTGGCCATCGCGGACGTGCTCGCCCGCGAGCTGGTCGACCCCGTGTTCGGCGTCCCGGAGGCGTACGGCGCGCCCGACGCGATCCTCGCCGTCTACGGCTACGCCGCCCAGATCTACTGCGACTTCTCCGGCTACACCGACATCGCGATCGGCTTGGCGCTGCTGATGGGGTTCATCTTCCCGCAGAACTTCAACAGCCCCTACCGGGCCACCGGGTTTCGCGACTTCTGGCGCCGCTGGCACATGACCCTCTCGCGCTTCTTGCGCGACTACCTCTACATCCCGCTCGGCGGCAGCCGCGGCGGCCGCCTGTTCACCTACCGCAACCTGATGATCACCATGGTCCTCGGCGGCCTCTGGCACGGCGCCGCCTGGACGTTCGTGCTCTGGGGCGCCTTCCAGGGAGCGATGCTGTGCACCGAGCACGCGTTCGACGGGCGCGTGGGACGCCGGACGCCGGTCTGGCTGCGCTGGTTCGTGACCTTCAACCTCGTCTGCCTCGGCTGGATCCTGTTCCGCTCCGGAAGCCTGGACCTGTTCTGGACCTTCCTCGGCCGGCTCGTGGCCCCCGGCGAGGCGACCCTGTGGACGGCGCCGGTGGTGCTCGCGATCGCGGTGGTGATCGTCGCCCAGCTCCTACCGCGGGACTGGACCGAGACCCTGCAGCTGCGCCTCGAGCGGCTCCGCCCCGCGATGCTGGCGGTGGCGCTGGCGGCGACGATCATCCTCGTTGGGGCTACCGTGCCGAGCCAGGGGGTCCCCCCTTTCATCTACTTCCAGTTCTGAGGGATGCAGATCATTGACCGAGCATCGCGACGACAGCCAGATGAGCCGCTTCGAACGCCAGGGCCTGCTCAACCTCGGCGCCTGGGACGCCGTCAAGGCGGTGGGGATCACGGCCGTGCTCTGCGTGCTGCTCTCCGGAGGTTCGGTGAAGGACGCCGCGGCGCAGCTCGACTCGGGCATCGGCCGGGACCTGGTCGACGCCGTCGGCGAGCCGACCGGCTGGATCGCCGACCGGTTCCCGTTCGCGACCGCGACCAGCGAGCTCACCTCGGGCCTGTCCCCTGACGAGGAGCTCGGCGGCGACGGGTTCGAGACCGCGACGCCGGGCGCGGGCGCCGGCAGCGGAGGCTCACAGGTCCCGCCGGTGACCCCGGAGGCGTTCGACCCTGCGGAGATCGGGGCGCAACCGCCGCCGAAGCAGGAGCTCGGCACGCTGCTCGTGACCGGCGACTCGCTCGCAACCCCGCTCGACACGATCCTGGCCCGCCGTCTGGCGCCCGACAGCGTCGAGGTGATCCGCGACCCGCACCTGGGCACCGGGATATCGAACTCGTCCCTGGTCGACTGGGGCCGGCTCTCGACCTCCCAGGTGGGGAGATACCAACCCGACGCGGTCGTCGTATTCATCGGCGCCACCGAGGGATTCCCCCTGCCCGGCCCGAACGGCGACATCCAGTGCTGCGGTCCCGAATACGCCGCTGCATACGCCAACCGGGTCCGCCAGGTGATGAACGCCTTCCGGCAGAACGGCGAGGCGAAGGTCTACTGGCTGACGGTGATGACGCCGCGCGACCCCGACTCGCAGCAGGTGATGCGGATGGTCAACGCGGCGATCGAGGTCGCCGCCGAGCCGTGGCGCAGCCAGGTGCGGGTGATCGACACCGTGCCGATCTTCACGCCCGGCTACGAGTACAGCGACGCGATCGACGTCGACGGCGAGGAGACCATCGTCCGCGAGTCCGACGGGATCCACCTGAACGAGGAGGGCTCGGAGATCGCCGCCGACGCAGTCCTCGACCGCGTCGATCAGGACTTCATGCCCTAGCGCTTGGCGCGCTAGGTGAACTCGCCGAAGGTCTCGACGAACTTCTTCGAGCCCTTCGTGCAGGTTCCCTTGGCCTGCAGAAGGGTCGGCGAGGAGTCGAGCTTCTTCTGGCTGCAGTCATAGCCCGAGACGCCGTTGCACTTGCCCGTGGCGCCGCCGTTCTCGTGCCGGCACTTGTTGAACTCGGTCGCCAGCTTCGCCGCCTTGCCGCAGCTCAGGTTCTGCGCGGTGAGCTTGTAGACGTAGTCGGCGCCCTTGACGGCGTCCTCGTCGCACTTCGCCTTCGCCGGGCCGGCGCTTGCACC
>DATAEW010000018.1:0-51228 GCA_036257815.1 Solirubrobacterales bacterium | reverse complement strand
TCCTCGGGCATGCTCGTCCGCCTCGCCTTCTCGCTGATGCTCGAGGTGGACGCCGACATCCTCCTCATCGACGAGGTCCTCGCGGTAGGCGACGCGGCCTTCCAGCAGAAGTGCGCCGACGCCTTCCGCGAGATGAAAGCGATGGGCAAGACGATCATCTTGGTCACGCACGAGATGTCGACGGTCGAGGAATTTTGCCATCGCGCGATGCTGATCGGCGACGGCCGGATCCAGTGCATTGGGGATCCGGCGGAGGTCGGTCGGCGCTACCTGAGGCTCAACTTCGACCACGCCCAAGGATCCGATCGAGCGGTCCCGGGACAAGCCAGCGACGAGTTCCGCCTGCTCGACGCATGGATGGAGAGCCCCGACGGTCAGCGGGTCGACAACGTGGAACACGGAGAACGCCTTCGCGTGAGGCTGGTCCTGGAGTGCCTCCGCCAGTCCGACGGTATCGGGGTCGGCTTCATCCTCGCCAACGCCGATGGAATCGGCGTGTTTCAGTTCGGGACCGGAGCCACTCGAGAGGACGGCTCATACGCCCTGCGGGCCGGCGATCGAGTGGAGGTCGAGGTCGAGGTCGACAATCTCCTCGTCCAGGGCCGCTACTCCCTGCACCTGGGCGTGAACGGCAGCGCCGGCGTCGCGCTTTACGTGCACGAAGCGATCAGATTCGTCGTCTACGGCGGCGCGGCGAGGACCCACGGAATCGTCGAGCTGCCGCACTCGATAGAGGCCCGGATCGAGCCCCGAGGCGGACCGTGAACGCACACGCGAGCGAACCGCCGCTGCGAGAGGTACGCGGTCCGTCGGCCTTGGGAGGCGGGGCGCGACGCTTCTTCGACCTGCTCTGGCTGATCTCGGTGACCGAGTTCAAGCGCGTCTACTTCGGCACCGTCCTCGGCTACGTCTGGTCGCTGGTCCGGCCGTTGATGCTGTTCGGCGTCCTGCTCTTCGTCTTCACCAAGGTGTTCAGGATCGGCAGCGCGCAGGTCGAACACTATCCCTCGCTACTGCTGCTCGGGATCGTCCTCTTCACCTTCTTCCAGGAATCTGGAACCAACGCGGTCGGATCGGTCGTCAACCAGGAGGGTGTCGTCCGCAAGACTCAGTTCCCGCGCCTGGTGATCCCGATGTCGACCGTGCTCACCGGCGCCTTCAACCTCAGCCTCAATCTGATCATCGTCTTCGGCTTCATGCTCGCCTTTGGCGTTCAGCCGGCCTGGACCTGGCTGCTCTTTCCGGTCGCCCTCGCTGCGCTCTTCATCCTCACCGCCACCGTCTGCATGGCGCTCTCCGTGCTCTATGTCCGCTTCCGCGACGTCGCGATCATCTGGGTCGTGCTCGGCCAGGTGCTGTTCTACGCGACGCCGATCCTCTATCCGGTGACCGCCTTCAACGAACCGACGGTGCAGGAATTCCACGGGGTCCCCTACGAACACATACTGATGATCAACCCGCTGGCGGTGATCTTCGAGCAGATCCGGGTTTGGCTGCTCACCGAACCGGGCGCCCCCACCGCCGTGCAGGCAGCCGGCGGAGCGTCACACCTCATCCCCGCCGCGCTGATCTTCCTCGCGACCTGTGCCTTCGGCGCCTGGATCTTCAACCGCGACGCCCCCCGCATCGCCGAGAACCTCTGAGGCCGCCGGCCTAACGACAGACCTTGACCGGCTGGGGCGCTTCCACCCGCAGGTACCACGGCTGCCGCGGCGCGGCGTCGCGGGGGATCCGCAGCAGGGTCACCGAACCTCCGGCGGCGCCTTCGGTCGAGACTGGGTACTCGCCGACCGCGAAACGGCGCAGGGAGAACGAGGCCTGGGGACCGGGTGCGACCTCGATCCTGGTGAGGCCGGAACCGACCGCGACCTCGGGCTTTTCGTCCCCGGCGGGCAGAGCGGTGCAGCCGCCGACGCCGCCCGGGCGGTAGGAGTTCAGCCGGGTCACCGTGGAAAGCGGCAGCGCCCTTGCGAGGACGACGTCGGACTGGCGGCGCCCGTCCTCCGGGGCCGCGGCCAGCTCGGCTACCGAGTAGGCCGGCGAGCCGTATTCGTCGACCGCGGCGAAGTAGGGGCCGGCCGAGATGTCGACCAGGGTCCCGGTGCCGGCGACTTCCGGGCTGAGCTGGAACGCCGGGTCAACGGTGCGCCTGGCAATTTCAAGCGCCGCGGTGTCCGACCTGGTCAGCACCGACTGGACTTCCAGGGTGTCACGCCCGTTCTTCAGCACGACGAGGTTGGGACCGATCGTCAGCGCGGTGACGGCGCCGAGGGCGATCAGCCCGTTGCGGCGCGGGCGCGCCCCGTGCAGCAGGTTGGCGAGGATGAGCAGGACGAAGATCGCGCCGCCGTACTGGTAGCGACTGGCGGCCGCCTCGCGGCCGGGGATCTGGTTGAAGGCCATCAGGAACCAGTAGGCCGCGGCGGCGGCGGCGACCGGCCAGAGGCCGCGGTCGAAACCGGGCCGGCGCAGCTGCCGGTAGCCGAGCGCGACCACGAGGGCGGCGAGGATCGCCCAGCCCCAGAAGAGTTCGACCGCGCCGTCGTCCGGGTTGACGCCGAGCCCGGCCAACGCCCCCACCGCGGCGGCCAGCCCTTCGGCGACGAACCGCGGCGAGGCGAGGACGTTGTGCAGGGTGACGTGGGTTTCGGCGTCGTGGCCCCAGCCGAGGTACCAGACCGCGTAGAGCAGAGCCGGCACCGCGACCACGAAGGCGCGGCGGCGCCAGGTCTCGCGGCCGCCGATCGCGATCGCCACCGCCCCGGCGAGGAGGAAGGGGATTCCCAAGCCGGAAAAGCCGAGCGCCAGGATGAGGAATGCGCAGGCGGCGACGTCCCCCGTCCGGTCGCCGCGTTCGAGCGCCAGGAGCATCGCCAGCCCGAACAGGGCGGGGCCGATGAAGGTGATCTCGAACGGCCACAGCAGGGCCTCCCAGGCCGGCCCGAGGCAGAGCAGGGCGACCGCGGCGAAGAGCGCCGGCCAGGGCCCGAGGCGGCGGCGAACGTAGACGAAGAGGAGCGCCGCGGTGGCGAGCAGGAAGATGACGAGGACGACCGCTTCGGGCCGCGCCGAGGTCATCCCGAAGATATGCACCAGGAGCTCCTCGATCAGCACCGGGAAGACGACGATGTGCTCGTTGTGCGGGGTGAGCAGCGCGTCCAGGGACGGATCGCGCCGGTTCATGAGGAACTCCCAGGTGTCCTGCAGGAAGGTGAATTCTGCGGTCAGCGCAAGGGTCATCGCAGCGGCCGCGGCCAGCGCCACGCCGAGCAGGACGACGGGGGCATTGCGAAGGCTCCTCTCCATGGCGGTGCGGCAGTGTATTGCCGCCCCCGGATCGCGACCGAGCGGCGGGTAGACTGCGGCGGGTGTCCGAGCAGGTCGCGCCGACCAGCCCTGAGCAGGGACTCTCCGAGGTCGCGGGAGAAATCGTCAGGGATCTGCGGCCCACGTCCGTTCTGGGCGCCGGGGGTGGGGCCGGCTCGCTGGTCGAGGCACTCCGCGAGCGCGGGGTGGAAGCTTCGGGCGTTGACTCGCCGAGCGAGCCGCTGGATCGCCGCTACGACCTGATCGTCTGCATCGAGGCGCTCGAGGATGCCCCGCCGGCCGAGCGGGCCGCCGCGATCGCCAACCTCTGCGGGGCCACCGACCAGCTGATGGTCTTGGCCGAGGACTGGTCGGCGGCGCTGGCAGGGGAGGGCTTCTACCGAGACCTCGACCGCGACCTCGCCTGCGTCAACCGCGGTGCCGTCCTCTACACGCGCACCGGCGAGTCCGTGGAGGAACTGGTTCGTCGCTACGACCGCTCGCTGGCGCGGCTGCACCGCGAGGCCGTCGAGCTGCGGGAGAGCCGGGGGGAGATCCTGCGGCTGCGCGACCTGCTGATCGGCATGGAGGCCGAACTCGGCCTCGCAAAGGGTCGGGTGACCGAGCTGGAGGCCCAGACCAGCGGCCTGTTCGGCCTCAAACGCAAGCTCCTCGCCAAAGTCGCCGGCCTGCGTGCGCTCCTCGGCTCCGCCCGTCGCCGCTTCGGCGGGGACTAGCCGCGGATCGTGGCCGCCCCCCGGTTCTCGATTCTGACGCCGGTCTACGAGACGCCGGCCGGCGTGCTGGAGAAGATGCTCGGCTCGGTCCGCCGCCAGAGCTACCCCGACTGGGAGCTCTGCCTGGTCGACGACCGCTCCGCGCAGCCGCACGTGCGCGAGCTGCTCGACGCCGCCAAGGCGCAGGACCCGCGGATCCGGGTCGCCTACCGCGAGTCCAACGGCGGGATCGTCCTTGCCTCAAACGACGCCCTGGCGATGGCGCGGGGCGAGTTCGTTGCCCTGCTCGACCACGACGACATGCTGCATCCCGACGCCCTCGCCCACGTGGCCGAGGCGGTCGACCGGACGCCGGAGACCGACTACGTCTACACCGACGAGGACAAGATCGACGCATCCGGTCACCACTCCCACCCCTTCTTCAAGCCGGACTGGTCTCCCGAGCGGCTGCGCACGCAGATGTACACCTGCCACCTCAGCGTCCTGCGGCGCTCGCTGGTCGAGGCGGTCGGCGGCTTCGACCCCGCCTTCGAGGGCTCCCAGGACTGGGACCTGGTGCTCAAGGTGACCGAGCGGGCCCGGGCGATCCTCCACGTGCCGCGTGTCCTCTACCACTGGCGGATCCTGGAGACCTCCGCCGCCGCCGACGCGGCAGCGAAGCCCTGGGCCTTCGAAGCCGGCGCCCGCGCGGTCCAGGCCCACTGCGACCGCATCGGTTTCTCGGCTGAGGTGGAAATGGACCCGGCCGACCCCGGGGTGCTGCACCTGCACCCTCGCCTGCGCCGGCAACCGCTGGTCAGCATCGTCATCCCGACCAACGGCCAGGCGCGCGACGTCCGCTTCCAGCCGACGGTCCTGGTCGTCAACTGCGTCCGCGGCATCGTCGAGCGCTCGACTTACGAGAACTACGAGCTGGTCGTCGTCTACGACGACTCGACCCCCCCGGGAGTCCTCGAGCAGCTGCGTGGGATCGCCGGCGAGCGGCTGCGGCTGGTCCGCTTCGCCGGGCCATTCGACTTCTCCGCCAAGATCAATCTCGGCGCCGTCCACAGCAGCGGCGAGCACCTGCTGCTGCTCAACGACGATGTCGAGGTCATCACCGCGAACTGGCTCGAGCGGATGGTGATGTATTCCGAACGCGCGGACATCGGCGCGGTGGGCGGACGGCTGCTCTGGGGTGACGGCCGGCTGCAGCACGTGGGCGTCCATTTCGAAAATGGCCTGCCGCACCACACCTACCTCGGCTTCAGCCGCGAGTTTCGCGGCTACGCGAACTCGGTCCTGATCGCCCGCGATTGCATGGCGGTGACCGGCGCCTGCCTGATGTCCCGGCGAGAAGTCTTCGAAGCGGTGGGCGGGCTGACCGGGGAGCTGCCGATCAACTTCAACGACATGGATTACTGCCTGAAGCTGCGTGCCGCCGGCCACACTGTCGTCTACGACCCCGACCTGGTCCTCCATCACTTCGAGTCCTCCACCCGGGAAGCGGTTGTGGAGGCTTGGGAGATCGACCGGCTGGTCGCCAGGTGGGGGGGCCTCGCCGCGGTCGACCCCTACGAGAACCCGAACCTGCGCCGGGGGCTGCCGCGCCTCAGCTCCTTTGTCGGCTGGGCTCGCCGCCGTCCCCCGCGACCGTGGCGGCGGCGGGTCGCCGCTTGAGCGGAGCCGGGGCGGCAAGCGCGTCGCCCGCGGCCCCCGGCTCCGGCGACTCGCCGCCGCGCAGCGCGAGGAGGACGAAGCCCGAAAGCGCGGCCACGGCGACGATCGCCAGCGCGGCCGAGTAGGAGCTGCCTTCGGGCGGGTCGAGCGCCGGCGCGTAGACGGCGAGGCTGAGCACGGCGCCGAGCCCGAACCAGGCGAGCGCGAAGCGCGGGAGGACCGCCCGCAGGCCGGCCACCGCGCCGACCATGCCGAGGATCGGGATCAGGTAGCTGCTGATGTGGACGAGGGTGCGGTCGGGCCCGTTGCCGAAGACGAACAGGGCCCAGAGGACGGTGCCGACGAAGGCGACGAGGAAGCAGGCCAGGGCGAAGCCCCATTCCACGGGGTTGCGGCCACGGCGGCGCCAGCCGATCGCCATCGCCACGGGCGCCAGCAGCGCCAGCCACATCGAGGGCAGGAGGTAGAAGAAGCCGACGATCCGCACGTTGCGGACGATTTCGCTCAGGTTGCCGGATTCCAGCGCCGCTTCCAGCGCCCGCGGCGCCATCGTGCCGCCGCTGATCGTGGCGAAGTTCTCGGCCTTGTTGTGCAGGGTGCCGCCGAGCCCCGCTTCGCGGTAGGCGTCCTCGATCACTTCCAGGCTGCCCCGGTTGTCGACTTCGAGCCGGCCGGCCAGCGTCCACTTGACCAGCCGGTTCCCCGGCGGGTCGGCGTACTTCTGGAAGGCCGACCAGGGCGCCATCAGGACGATGCCGACCGCCACGGCGACGCCGAGCCAGCGCCAGCTGGGCAGGCCGCGCCAAACCGCGACCAGGGCCAGCGGGACGATCCCGAAGGCGCTCGAGCCATGGCCCAGCATCGCCAGCGCGCAGAGGGTCGCGACCAGCGCCGCCGCCCAGAGGTTGCGCCGCAGCTGCAGCCAGAGCGGCGTCATCACCAGCGCCGCGGCCGCCAGGAGCATCGCCGCGGGCAGGAGCTTGGGCCAGACGAAGAATCCGTTGACGATCGCCAGATCGCTGACCGCGACGACGATCATCGCCAGGCCCCGGGTCAGCCGGCCGACCCGCGCGGCGAGCAGGAGCGCCCAGAGGCCGACGATCCAGAGCTGCTGCAGGACGACCCCGAGCACCTGGTAGCTGAGGCCCTCCCTGCCCCAGGCGCCGGGGAAGGGATGCTGGAAGAGCGCGTAGCCGATCTGCAGCGGCGGGCGGTCGCTGGCCAGCCATTCGCCGGGGAATTCGGGGATCGGCAGCTGGTGGCCATGGTGAAAGAACCATTCGGTGAAGAAGAAGGGGATTTCGCTGTCGGTCGGCAGGGCGTGCGAGAAGCGGGTGGTCGAGGTGGCGATCGGGTGGTCGACGCCGCCGTGGACGAAGCCGAGGAAGGTGAGGAAGACGGAGCCGAGCGCCCAGAGCGCGAACGGGGTCGCCAGGCCGCGCAACAGCGAGCGCGCGATCCGGCCCTCGTAAAGGCACCAGCCGACCGCGCCGGCCGAGCCGAGCAGGATGAAGTAGGAGAAGGTTTCGCCGAGAACCCGGCCGCCGTAATAGCTCCAGAAGCCAAGCAGGCCGACCGCCCCGCTGGCCGCCAGCGCCAGCGCCAGGAGGACCGGCAGCCAGCGCACCCCGAGCCGAGCCGCCAGCAGCGCCGCGGCGGCGCCGGGAAGCCCGGTGAGCAGCAGGTGGCCGCCCAGCAGGAGGAGGAGTTCGCCGGTGACCATCTAGTGAGGAACCGCCCCGCGCATTCGGCCGGTAGGTTCGCATACTCAGCCGAGGCGACCGAGGGTCGCCGCGCCGATCTACCCAAGGAGCAGACCGCCCGCAATGAACTACGAGCGCCTCTACCAGTACCGCTTCCGCGACATCGACCAGGACGGCCGGATCGCCGTCTGGAAGCGGATCGCCCCGCACGTCCACGGGGTGATGGGAAGCCCGCAGAAGGTGCTCGACCCGGCCGCCGGCCGCGGCGAGTTCATCGGCGCGGTCCCCGCCCGGGAGACCTGGGCGGTCGACGCGGTCAGCTACGACGAGGCCGCCCACAAGCCCGACACCACGGTGATCACCGCCTCGATCATGGACGCCGAGCTGCCGGCCGGACACTTCGACGGCGTCTTCGTCTCCAACTTCCTCGAGCACCTCTACGACCAGGAGGCGATCGCCGCCTTCCTGGAAAAGATGCGCGACGCGATGGAGCGGGGCGGCCGGATCGCGATCATGGGGCCCAACTACCGCTACTGCGCCGACGAGTACTGGGACTGCGCGGACCACTACGTGGCGCTCACCCACGTAGCGATCGGCGAGCACCTCTACGCCGCCGGCTTCGAGATCGAGCGGACGATCCCCCGCTACCTCCCCTACTCCTTCCGCGGCATCCTCCCCCCCTCGCCGGCCCTGACCGGGCTCTACCTGAGGACGCCCCTCGCCTGGCGGCTGCTCGGCAAGCAGTTCCTGGTGATCGGGCGGAAGGACTAGGAGGGACCGGCGCGCAGGGCTTCGCCAAGCCCCTCCTAGCTAGGAGGGGCTGCGGACCTGGTAGTCGCCGCGGCTGAGGGTGCTCTCCAGCCAGACGTAGAGGACGATGAAGAGGTATCGGCTGCCCATCTCTTTCATCGCCAGCTTCGCCTCGCCGCTGGTGCGGTTGGTCCAGGAGGTGGGGACGACGGCGTAGCTGTGGCCGCGGACGATCGCCTTCAGCGGCATCTCGACCGTCAGGTTGAAGTGCTTGGAGAGCAGCGGCTGGATCGTCTCGATGACCTCGCGCCGGTAGGCCTTGAAGGCGTTGGTGGTGTCGTTGTAGCGGTGGCGGAAGAGGACGCGGATGAACTGGTTGGCGAGGCGGTTGATCGCGTACTTGAGCCGCGGGTAGTCGTGGACCCGGGCGCCGGGCATGAAGCGGGAGCCGAAGGCGCAGTCCCAGCCTTCCTCGAGCAGGCGGTGGTAGCGGACGAGGTCGTTGGGGTCGTCGGAGGCGTCGGCCATCACGATCGCCACCGCGTCCCCCTCGAAGACGTCGAGCCCGGCGCGGATCGCGTTGCCGAAGCCGCGTTCGAGGTGGGAGCGGTGGACCCGGACCCGCGGGTTCTCCGCGCCGAGCGCCGCGACCACCGCTTCGGTCGAGTCCTCGCTGTCGTCGTTGACGACGATCACCTCGTAGTCGATGCCTTCGCGCTCCAGCGCCGCGACCACGCCTTCGACCGTTGTCCCGACCGACCCCTCCTCGTTCTGGGCCGGCATCACCACCGAGAGCTTCACGCCGTGCTCACGGTCCAGCGCTCGAGGTTCTGCTCGTGCATCTCCCGCAGGATCTCCTCGATCCCGTAGCGCGGCTTCCAGTCCGGGTAGTCGGACTGGAAGGGGGCGAGGTCGGAGATCCACCAGCGGTGGTCGCCGATCCGCGGCTCCTCACCCATCTCCCACCGCAGCTCGCGGCCGGCGATCCGCTCGCAGGCCTCGATCGCCTCGAGCATCGAGCAGTTGGAGAAGCGGCCGCCGCCGATGTTGTAGACGGCGGCGGGGCGGGGCGCCCTGCGGTAGGCGTCGAAGGCGGCGATCAGGTCGGCGCTGTGGATGTTGTCGCGCACCTGCTTGCCGTCGTAGCCGAAGACGGTGTACGGGGTGCCGGTGACCACGCACTTCATCAGGTAGGCGAGGAAGCCGTGCAGCTTGGCGCCGGCGTGCTGGGGGCCGGTCAGGCAGCCGCCGCGGAAGGCGACCGTCGGCATCTCGAAGTAGCGCCCGTACTCCTGCACCAAGAGGTCAGCCGCCGCCTTGGAGACCCCGAACAGCGAGTGGGTCGAGGAGTCGATCGACATCGAGGTGTCGATCCCCCTGTGGTACCGATGGTCCTCCGGCAGCTCCAGCCGCTTCTCCAGCGACCGCAGCGGCAGCCGGTTCGGCGTGTCGCCGTAGACCTTGTTGGTCGAGCAGAAGACGAAGGGCGCGTCGGCGCAGTGGGCGCGGGCGGCCTCGAGCAGGTTGAGGGTGCCGTTGGCGTTGACGCTGAAGTCGACCTGGGGCGCGCTGGCGGCCCAGTCGTGCGAGGGCTGGGCGGCGGTGTGGATCACCAGCTCGATCTGGCCGGCGTGGCGGCGGAAGATCCGTTCGACCGCCTCGGCGTCGCGGATGTCGGCGTTCTCCCAGTGGAACTCGGAGTGCTCGGCGACCAGGCGCTCGGTGACGTGCGAGGTCGAGGACTCCGGGCCGAAGAACCGCGCCCGCATGTCGTTCTCGATCCCGACCACGTCGAAGCCCTCGGCGACGAAGTGCTCGACCGCCTCGGAGCCGATCAGGCCCCCGGCTCCCGTGATGATCGCTACCGGCATCCGCTGCCTACTCCCTTCCCCCGGTCGGGGCTTTGATGTCCAACGCCTCGGCGATTCGCTCCTCGTCCGCCGCGATCCAGGCGTGGATGTCGGCGAGCGCCTGCTCGGCGCTGCGACGCGGGCGCCACTCGTCGAGGCCGAAGAGTCGCGTGCAGTCGGACAGGTATATCGGCACGTCCCCCTGCCGCGTCTGCTCGACCGGCGCGATGGGCACCTCGTTGCCGGTCAGGCGGCGGCAGATCTCGGTCGTCTCGCGCAGCGAGAGGCTGCACTCGCGGCCGCCGCCGACGTTCACCGTGCGCCCGTCCCAGGCACCGGGATCGAGCAGCTGACGCTCGACCAGGTCGACGAGATCCTCGACGTGCAGCAGGTCGCGCACCTGCTTGCCCTCGCCGCCGAAGCCGATGTAGTTCAGCGGGTTGCCGAAGTGGTGGGCGAGCATCCAGTGCGTGAAGACGCCCTGGTCGACCTTGCCCATCTGCCAGGGGCCGGCGATCACCCCGCAGCGGTCGACCACCGCCGGCACGCCGAGCCCGCCGCGGTACTCCTCGATCAGCATCTCCGCCGCCAGCTTGGTGGCGCCGTAGAGCGTCCGCGCGCCCTCCAGCGGGAAGGCCTCGGAGATTCCCGCCGGCGAGACCCCGGGCACCGCCTGCTCGGCGGCGATCTCGAACCGGGTAGAGCCCTCCTCCAGCCGCAGCTCGACCTGCGGCGCCACCGGGTAGACGCGGCTGGTCGAGAGGAAGACGAGGAAGGCGCCGTCGCGCCGGGCCAGCTCGAGGCAGTTGTAGGCGCCGGTGAGGTTCGTGTGGACCAGGTAGCCGGTGTCGCCGTCGACCCCGCTCATCACCGAGGGCTCGGCCGAGCACTCGACCAGCGCCGAGATCCCCGGCAGCGCCGCCAGCTCCTCGGGCCGGCGCACGTCCCCCTCGACGAACTCGACCCCGGCCTCGGCAAGGCGCGGCAGGTTCAGCGCCGACCCCTTGCGGTAGAGGTTGTCGAGGACGAGGACCTCCCACTCCGGATGCCTGGTGGCGAGCGAGACGGCCAGGTTCGAACCGACGAACCCGGCGCCGCCGGTGATCAGCAAGCGGTGGCTCACGGCGGCGGACGCTACCGAACCCGGGCGCCGGGCTTCGGCAGCATGAATTCGAACGGGCCGACGCTCTTCACCGGCCTGAACTCGCGGAACACGTAGCGCACCAACGGCGTCTGCGGCGGCGGCAGGCCCTTCAAATACGGGGCGGCGAGTTCTTCGTTGCGGATTGCGCAGGGCCTGGGCGAGGCGCGCAGGGCATCGACCGCCCGCTGCTGTTCGGCCGCGTCGAGACTGTACATCCAGGCGTTCGGCCCCACGGGCGGTGGCGGTTCCAGGTCGGACCAGAGATAGAGGCTGTTGACGTTCGGGTAGCCGATGAAGGTCGTGCAGCGGTACTGGGCGAGCAGGCCCGCCAGCTGCTCGTACTGTTCGCCCTGCGGCGGCGCCAGGTGCATCAGTTCGGCGCCGGGGAGGCGGAGCTTCGGCAGGTCGTGGTAGGCGATGGCGTTGGTGATTCCGGGCATCACGATCGCGTTGAGGGTGAAGATGGCGGCGAGGGCAAACGCCGCCGCCGAGGCGACGGGCGCGAACCCATCAGCGGTGACGGCGCCGCGGGCCTCGCTCCAGGCGCGCAGCTCGGTCAGGGCGTCGCCGAGACAGAGCGCCCCGACCGGGACGAAGGAAACCGCGGCGATTCCCAGCTGGCTGCCCGGCACCGGGTAGGCCTGCAGGGTCTCGGCCACCGCCACGGCGGGAAGCATCACTCGGAGAAAGCGCATCCCCGACGTCGGCCGCGGGCCGGCCGGAGGAATCGCGACGATCCAGGCCAGCAGCATCGGCACGACCAGCGGGCTCGCGCTCGACGGGTTGAGCCCGATCAGCACGATGTGGGTCACGGTGAGCCAGATCGCGATCCCAGCCACCGCCCGCAGCAACCCCGGCCAGATCGAGGGTGCGCTCCCCTGCGGCCGCCAGCGACGGGAACAGAGCGCAGCCGCGGCCACGGCGAGAACCGCCCAGTCGATCGCCGAGACGGCCGGGAAGGGGAACTGTCCGCTGAGGACGTCACGGATGCGGAAGGCCTGGCGAACCATCCCGTCGTAAACGTCACCCGGACTGGAGCCGGTGAGGACGATGGCGACCAGGATCGCCACGGCGGCTGCGGCGAAGCCGGCGAGGGCGCCGAGCAGCCAGCTCACCACGTCGCCGTCGCCCTCGCCCTCGTTCCGCTTCGGGCGCAGCCGCCGCGCGGCGACGATCACGGCAAGCCCGGCGAGCACCTCGAGGACCAGCATTTCCCGCACCCAGGCGAGCTCGAGGTCACGGTCGAGAACGAAGAGGGGGACCGCCAGGAAAACGATCGGGACCGGCCACCGTATCCAGGCACGACGCTCCAGCGGCTCGACCGTGAGCGCCGCGGCGAGGACGACGGCGGCGAGGGCAAAGGCGCCGAGATTGATCTTGGTGAGGACGAGCGCGGCGAGCACCGCCCCGAAGGCGGCGCCGGTCCACCGGGCGCGCCCGGCGAGGCCGAAGACGGCGAGCAGCGAGAGTGCGGCGAACAACAGCACGCAGAGGCCCTGCGGGTGCATCGGCTCGTTGGCGAGGACGACGAGCACCCCGAAGGCG
Organism: Solirubrobacterales bacterium; assembly: GCA_036257815.1. GTDB lineage: Bacteria > Actinomycetota > Thermoleophilia > Solirubrobacterales > 70-9 > VAYN01. Next base: position 38,534 of record DATAEW010000018.1, on the reverse strand, counting down.
GCTGCCATGCCGGTGAGCCCGAGCAGGAGGCGGCCGGTCAGCCGCTGGGCCGCGAGGCCGAACAGCAGGCTGGTCCCCACCCAGATGACGATCACGATCATGCGGCTGGCGTCGGTCGTCACCGCGTGCCCGGTGAGGGCGAACAGGCCGCCGAAGAGCTCGTAATAGAAGGGCCCGTAGACGGACCAGACGTTGCGGTAGAGGGTCGCCCCGTGCGCGAAGGCATCGACCCCGACCAGCAGGGTGCCCTCGTCGTCGTAGGGCGCGAACTCGATGAAGATCGAGAAGTAGGCGGCGACGAGGGCGGCCAGCGAGAGCACCGCGTAGGCGCCAATCGCGACTGCTCCCGGATACTCGGCGACGACGGACTGGACACGCCGGCTCAGCGGTGGGGTCCCCTCGCTCACGAGCGGCGCACAATATCGCGGCCATGGATTAGCCTTCGCGCCCGGTGAAGGCGGTGATCCTGGCAGGCGGCCTCGGTTCGCGACTGAGCGAGGAGACCTCCGTGCGTCCCAAGCCGATGGTGGAGATCGGCGCCAAGCCGATCCTCTGGCACATCATGAAGATCTATGCCGCCCACGGCATCGAGGAGTTCGTGATCTGCCTCGGCTACAAGGGCTACCTGATCAAGGAGTTCTTCGCCAACTACTACCTGCACACGTGCGACGTCTCCTTCGACCTCAGCTCGGGCAGCATGGAGGTGCACCGGTCGGAAACCGAGCCGTGGCGCGTGACCCTGGTGGAGACCGGCGAGGAGACGATGACCGGCGGGCGCCTCAAGCGCGCGCTCCCCTATGTCGGCGAGGAGGAGTTCTGCTTCACCTACGGCGACGGGGTGGCGAACATCGACATCTCAGCCTTGATCGCGTTCCATCGCGAGCAGGGCCGGATTGCCACGGTCACCGCCGTGCAGCCCCCGGGGCGCTTCGGCGCCCTCGACGTCGAGGGGCCGCGGGTTCGGCGGTTCGAAGAGAAGCCGCCGGGCGACCACGTGGCGACCAACGGCGGCTTCTTCGTGCTCAACCCCGCGGTCGGCCGGTACCTCGAGGACGACCGCACCGTCTGGGAGCAGGCGCCGGTGCGTCGGCTCGCCGAGGACGGCGAGCTGGCCTGCTACCGCCACAACGGCTTCTGGCAGCCGATGGACACGCTGCGCGACCGCCACGTCCTCGAGGACCTCTGGAACTCGGGCTCGCCTCCGTGGCGAGTCTGGGACTAGCTCGGCGATGAGCGAGGGCGCGCGCCAGCAGGGCGGCACCGTGGATCGGGAGTTCTGGCGGGGCCGCCGCGTGCTGGTGACCGGCCACACCGGCTTCAAGGGCGCCTGGCTGTCCCTCTGGCTGCAGTCGCTGGGGGCACAGGTGACCGGCTTCTCCAATGGCGTCCCCACCCAACCCTCGCTCCATGAGTTGGCTCGGGTGGCCGAGGGAATGGAGAGCGTGGAGGGGGACGTGCGCGACCCGGACGCGGTCGCGAGGGCGGTCGCCGCCGCCGGCCCGGAGGTCGTGATCCACATGGCCGCGCAGCCGTTCGTGCGCCGTTCCTTCGCCGAGCCGCGCGCCACCTACGAGACCAACGTGATGGGGACCGTCAACCTGCTCGAGGCCGTTCGCCTCAACCAGGGCGTCCGCGCGGTGGTCAACGTGACCTCCGACAAGTGCTACGAGAACCGCGAGTGGGCGTGGGGCTACCGGGAGGACGAGCCGATGGGCGGGCACGACCCCTACTCCAGCTCCAAGGGCGCCGCCGAGCTCGTGACCAGCGCCTACCGGCGCTCGTTCTTCTCCGATCCAGACGGCCCGCGCCTCGCCTCGGCGCGGGCGGGCAACGTGATCGGCGGCGGCGATTGGGGCGAGGACCGACTGCTGCCCGACCTGATGCGGGCGGCCCTGGCCGGCGAGACGGCGCGGGTGCGCAACCCCAACTCGATCCGGCCCTGGCAGCACGTGGTCAACCCGCTCAGCGGCTATCTGGTCCTGGCCCAGGCGATCTGGGAGTCCCCGGAGCACGCCGGCGGCTGGAACTTCGGGCCCGCCGACGAGGAGGCGCAGCCCGTCGGCTGGCTGATCGAGCGGCTGGCGGCGCTGTGGCCGGAGCGGATCCGCTGGAGCATCGACGAGGGACCGCATCCCCACGAGGCGCACTACCTGAAGCTCGACTCCTCGCTCGCCCGTTCGCGCCTCGGCTGGCGGCCGCTGGTGCCGCTGTCCGATGCCCTCGCCGCAACCGCCGCCTGGTACCGCGAGCTCGAGGCCGGCGCCGAGATGCGCCAGGTGACGCTCGATCAGCTCGAGCGCTTCGGCGGCTAGGACACTAGGTCGACTCCATCGCCCGGGGGGCGACGAAGGGCTCCATCTCGCTGATCGGATGCCCGAAGGCGATCTTTGGATAGGCGTTGGCCCTGATGTCGATCGCCACCTCGAGCAGGTACGGCCCCTCGGCCGCCCACATCTCCGCCACCGCCCCGGCGACGTCCTCGGGGTCCTCGACCAGTCGACCGGCGATCCCGTAGGCCTCGGCGACGGCGACGAACGAAGGCGCCGAGTACCCCCAGACCGTCGACTGGTACCGGCCGTCGAAGTAGGACTCCTGGAACTGGCGAACCATCCCGTGGCAGCCGTTGTTGACGACCGCCATCTTCACCGGCAGCTGGTTGCGGGCGACCGTCTGCAGCTCCTGGATGTTGAGCTGGAAGCCGCCGTCGCCGGCAATCGCCACGACCGGCTCGCCGCTTGCCACCGCGGCGCCGATCGCCAGAGGCAGGCCCGATCCCATCGCCCCCATGCCGCCCGAGGTGAGGAAGCGCTGCCCCCCGCTCAGCTCGAGCGATTGAGCCGCCCACATCTGGTGCTGGCCGACGTCGGCCACGTAGGCCGCCGCCGCGCCGTTGGAGAGCTGGTGCATCAGCAGGTTCGGGTTGATCCCCTCGATCCCCGGCAGCTCGCCGGTGTCGGGCCAGCGCGCGGCCAGCTCGGCGATCTCCTCGGACCAGTTTTCGTGGCGGGCTCCGGCAGAGTCGCCCGCGGCCTCGAGGAGGGCGGGGATCGCCTCCGCGAGGGTCGCGATCAGCTCGTGGCAGTCGCTGAGCCGGTTGTTCACCTCGCCGGGATCGCAGTCGACGTGGTGGATCGTCCGGCCGGCGGCGAAGGCGTCGGTGTCGGCGCCGGTCTGGCGAATGTCGAGCCGGCTGCCGAGGACCAGCAGCGCGTCGCAGCGAGAGAGCGCGATGTTCGCCCAGCGGTTGCCGTAGGTGCCGATCAGCCCGACCCGCAGCGGGTGGTCGAACGGCAGCGCGTCGACGCCCATCAGCGAGTTGACGACCGGCACCCCGAGTCGGTCGACAAGCTGGCGAAAGCCGGCGACGGCGCGGCCGGCGCGCAGGCCGCCGCCGGCGAGGATCAACGGGCGCTCGGCGCGGGCGAGATCGTCGAGGATGCGAGCGACCGCATCGTCGGGGACCGGTGCCGTTTCGAGGGCCTCCGGCGTCTCCGGAGACGCTGGCAGCGGAGCATCGACCTCGGCGAGCTGAAGATCGAGCGGGATGTCAACCAGCACCGGGCCCGGGCGGCCGGCGCGGGCGAGCGCGAACGCCTCGGTCAGGCACCGCGGAAGATCCTCGATCCTCTCCACCCGCATCGCCGCCTTGGCGATCGGCGCCGCCATCGCCGCCACGTCGGTCTCCTGGAAGCCGAGCTGGCGGATCGGCCGCTCTCGCTTCTGCTCGGAGCGGTTCACCTGGCCGGTGATGAACACCGCCGGCGTGGAGTCGAAATGGCAGCTGCCGAGCGCCGTCAGCAGGTTGATCGCCCCCGGCCCGCTGGTCCCCATCGCGACCCCCGGGACCCCGGTGATCCGGGCGTGCCCCTCGGCGGCGAAGCCCGCCGCCTGCTCGTGGTGACAGGCGACGATCCGCAGCTGGCCGTCGCGGTGCAGCGCGTCGATGAAGTTGGCGATCATCCCCCCCGCCACTTCGTAGACCGCCTCGACGCCCTGGGCGGCGAGGAATTTCGCGATCCAGTCCGAAGCTCGCAACTACTCGCGCTCCGCCAGGACGGTCGATTTCGAGCTGCCGTTCCGCCCCGCAGCCCCCGTCGCCGGGGCGAACAGCTCGTGGAAGCTCTCGATCATGTAGTCGAGCTGCGCCGCGCTCAGCCCCGGGTAGACGCCGACCCAGAAGACGTTGTTCATCACGAAGTCAGCCACGGGCAGATCCCCCACCCGCCGGTGCTCGGCGTTCAGGTACGCGGGCTGGCGCAGCAGGTTGCCGCCGAACAGCAGCCGGGTCGCGATCTTGCGGTCGTTCATGAAGCGCAGCAGCCGATCGCGGTCGACTGGGCAGTCCTCGCGCAGGGCGATCGGGAAGCCGAACCAGCTCGGGTCGCTGTGCGGGGTCGGCTCGGGGAGGATCATCCACTCCCGCAGGTCGGCGAGACCCTCGTGCAGGCGGCGGAAGTTCGCCCGGCGGGCGGCGACGAAGGACTCCAGCTTGTCGAGCTGGGCCAGGCCGACCGCGGCCTGCATGTCGGTGAGCTTGAGGTTGTAGCCGACGTCGGAGTAGATGTACTTGTGGTCGTAGCCGCGGGGCAGGTCGCCGAGCTGGTGGTCGAAGCGCTTGCCGCAGGTGTTCTCCTTGCCGGGATCGCACCAGCAGTCGCGGCCCCAGTCGCGAAACGACTCCGCCAGGAGCTTCAGCAGGCCCTTGTTGGTGAGGACGGCGCCACCCTCGCCCATCGTGATGTGGTGGGCGGGGTAGAAGCTGACCGAGGCGAGGTTGCCGAAGGTCCCCACCGGCTGCTCTCGATACGTCGACCCCAGCGCGTCGCAGCAGTCCTCGATCAGCCAGAGGTCGTGCTTGTCGGCGAACGCCTTGACGGCGTCGAGGTCGAACGGGTTGCCGAGGGTATGGGCAACCATGATCGCCCGGGTGCGCTCCGAGAGCGCGGCGTCGAGCATCGAGACGTCGATGTTGTAGGTGGGGACGGTGACGTCGACGAAGACCGGCACGAGGCCGTTCTGGATGATCGGGTTGACGGTGGTCGGGAAGCTGGTCGCCACCGTGATCACCTCGTCGCCGCGGCGCAGGCCCTGGTCGCCCAGCTTGCTGGAGGTCAGGCAGGACAGGGCGACCAGGTTCGCCGAGGAACCCGAGTTGACGAGCAGCGCGTGCCGCAGACCGTGCAGGCGGGCGAACCGCTTCTCGAACTTCTCCGCCCAGGGCCCCGTGGTGAGCCAGAATTCGAGCGAGGAGTCGACGAGGTTGACGACCTCGTTCTGGTCGAAGACGCGGCCGGCGAAATGGATCTGGCTCTCCCCGGGCCGGAACTCACCGGGAGCGAACGCCACGTCGTGGTACTCGCGAACCAGATCGAGGATCTGGCTCCGCAGCTCAGCGGCGCGATCGGGATCGGGGCTCATGGCAGGTCTCCTCGGCGTACGGCGAAGGCGGGATTGGGGTGACCGCATAGACGTCCGCGTTGGCCGCGCCCGTCCTGCCTCAGCACGTTAGCAAGGGGTCTCGTCCCCTTCCGCGACCACCCGCACCTCGGCGTGGGCGAGCTCCGTGGTGGCCAGCTCGGAGGCATCGCGGCCGCGCGGCGGGTTGAGGACGCGGTCGACGATGTAGGAGGGCCGGGACTTGATCTCCTCGTACATGTGGGCGAGGTAGGAGCCGATGACGCTGAAGCAGATCATCTGCACGCCGCCGATGAACAGCACGACCACGATCAGGGTGGCGTAGCCCTTCGGCGCCGCGTTGGGATCGGCGATCTTCAGCACGATCTCGGCGATCCCGGCCAGCACGGCGGCCGTGGTGGTGAAGAGGGCCAGCCAGCCGATCAGGTCCAGCGGCGCGTAGGAGAAGGAGATGATCGCCCGGCGCGCCCAGCCCATGTTGTTTAGGAAGCTGTTCGAGGAGCGTCCGAACAGACGCTCGGGCCGCTCGTAGGGGACGCCGATCTGGCGAAAGCCGACGAAGGCGCGCAGGCCGCGCACGAAGCGGTGCTTCTCGGGCAGCGCGTTGATCGCGTCGACCACGCGCCGGTCCAGCAGCGAGAAGTCGCCGGCGTCGACCGGGACCGACACGTACGCGAGCCGCTCGAAGACCCGGTAGAAGGCCTTGCGCGAGGCGTTCATCAGCTTCGATTCCTCGCGCTTGATGCGCTTGCCGTAGACCACCTCGTATCCCTCGCGCCAGCGAGCGAACATCTGCGGGATCAGCTCGGGGGGATCCTGCAGATCCCCGTCGAGGAGGACGACGGCGTCACCGGTGGCCAGCCGCATGCCGCTGGAGTAGGAGCCCTGCGAGCCGAATTCGCGCGTGTGGCGCACGACGGTGACGCGGCGGTCGCGCGAGGCCAGCTCGGCGAGAACCTCCGGCGTATGATCCGGGCTGCCCGAGTCGACGAAGATGATCTCCCAGTCGACCCCCAGCTCCTTGAACACCGCCGTCAGGCGTTCGTGCATCACCGGGATCGACTGCGCCTCCCGGTAGCAGGGGACGACGGCGCTCAACCTGATCTGATCCGCGGAACCCATGATCGACGGACCCAATCTAGCGGCCGGCCCCGAGGGCGAGCCGCGCAGTTGGACTCGCCCTGAAGGCCTGCCGCCCCTGAGCCGGGTCGGGCTCGGCGCGTGGGCATTCGGCGGCGTCGGCTGGGGGCCTCAGGACGACACGGACTCGATTGCCACCCTCCGCCACGCCGTCGCGCTCGGCGTCAACTGGATCGACACCGCGGCGGTGTACGGGGACGGTCACGCCGAGCGGATCGTCGGCGAGGCGCTGGCCACGCTGCCGCCGGACGAGCGGCCGCTCGTCTTCACCAAGGCCGGGATCCGGGTCGACCCGGGCTCCGGCTCGACCCATCGCGACCTCAGCTCGGCCTCGCTGCGCGCCGAGTGCGAGGCGTCGCTGCGGAGGTTGCGGGTCGAGCGCCTCGACCTCTACCAGCTGCACTGGCCGGTGGACGACGAGGAGACGGTCGAAACGGCCTGGCGCACGCTCGGCGAGCTGCGCCGCGAGGGCAAGGTCCGCTGGGCGGGCGTGAGCAACTTCGACCCCCGCCTGCTCGAACGCTGCGCCCGCATCGGGACGCTCGATTCGGCCCAGTTGCCGCTGTCGCTGCTGGAGGAGAGGGCCACCGAACGGGAGCTGCCCTGGCTGGCGGCCAACGGCGTCCCGGCGCTCGTCTACAGCCCGCTGGAGTCCGGACTGCTCTCCGGCCGCTTCTCCCTCTCCCGGCTGGCGGCCCTGCCGGAGGACGACTGGCGACGGCGCCGCCCGCGCTTTCAAAGCCCCCAGGTGGAGCGCGCCCTCGACCTGGTCGAGCGCCTGCGTCCGATCGCCGACGGGATCGGGGCGACGCCGGCCGAGCTGGCGATTGCCTGGACGCTGCATTTCGACGCCGTGGCGGGCGCCATCGTCGGCGCCCGCACCCCGGCGCAGGTCGACGGCTGGATCGGCGCCGCGAGGCTCGAGCTCGACCCGGCCACCCTCGGGGCTGTCGCCACCGCCAGGGCCGAGGCCGGGGTTTAGAGCGCCTTTCAGGCTTCTGCTACCTTCATGTACATGAGCGAGTCGGTCGGCGTTGCGGAGCTGCGACAGAACTTGAGCGTCTATCTGCGCCGGGTGAGCGGCGGGGAGAGACTGCTTGTCACCGATCGCAACCGGCCGGTGGCCGAGCTTGGCCCGGCGCCGAGCAGTGGGCCCGATCTCGACCGGCTCATCGCCGAAGGCCGAGTGTCGCGTCCGGCGCGTTCGGACCTGCCGGGACCGCTTGAGCTGACGGGCGACCCACGGGCTTTGAGTCGCGCGCTTGACGACATCCGCGGCGACCGCTGAACCGTGGCCGTCTTCTACGCGGATGCTTCCGCGGTGGTCAAGCTCGTCCGCGACGAGGCGGAGTCGGAGGCGCTGCGCGCTTTTCTGACCGATGCGGATTTGGTCAGCAGCGAGTTGATCCTGACGGAGATTCCTCGCGCGGTGCGTCGCGCGGTCGCACAGGATCCCGCGCTGCCCCTCGACCTTTTGCTCGAACGCAGTGCCGAGCTGATCGACGCGCTTGCGCTGTGTCCGCTCGATCGGGCTTTGCTGGAAGGGGCTGGGGCGCTTGCCGAGCCCGCCCTGCGCGCCCTCGACGCGATCCATGTCGCATCCGCGGTCGCCCTCGATCCGATCGAGGCGTTTGTGACCTACGACGAGCGCCAGGCCGCCGCCGCACGACTCGCAGGCTTGCGCACGATGTCTCCCGGCACACGAATTTGACCGCCCGGCCGGTCTTCCAGGCGGGCTGGATCTGACCTACTTGTATGTTGTATTGATACACCATACACTCTGCTCGTGGTCAAGAACACCGACATCTACGTCCTCGCGGGATTGCTCGCGCAGGACCAGCCGTGGAGCTACCGCTCACTGGCCGACAGGCTGCGGGTCCCGCACCCTGTCGTCCAGCGTGCCCTGGCGCGGGCGAAGGCGGCGGACCTGTATTCGGCGGATCGACGCGAGGTCCACGTCCCTCACTTCGAGGAGTTCGCGGTCCATGCGCTGCGCTTCGTCGCGCCGGCGCAGCTCGGCGCCCTAGTGCCCGGCGTGCCAGCGGCATGGGCTGCCGAGCCGATGGCCGGCGCGATCCGCTCCTCGGGCGAGGAGCCGCCGCCGGTGTGGCCCTACGCCCAGGGCCGTGTGCGGGGCCAGGCAATCGAGCCGCTTCATCCAGCCGCGCCGGAAGCAGTCGAGGAATGGCCCGAACTCGGCGAGCTCCTCTCCCTGCTCGACAGCCTCCGGACGGGCGATGCGCGCGTCCGCAAAGTGGCCGGCGACCTGCTCTCGGAGCGGCTCCGCTCCTTGGCCTCGGTCTCAAGCCGATGAGCGCGCTTCAGCTCGAGGGTTGCTGCCGCTGTGCTCGGTCCGCTGGTCGACGAGGTCGTCGCCGTCGGCGGCGCCACCGTCCACCTCTGAATCACCGAGCCTGGCGCGCCGCCGGCCCGTGCCACCGACGACGTCGATGTGATCTGCGAGGTCGCGACCAGAGCCGAGTTCTACCGGCTCGGCGATCGGCTGCGTGGGCGTGGCTTGCAGGAGGCGGCGGAGTCGCCGGTCCTCTGTCGGTGGCAGAGCGCTGAGCCGCGCCTGACCCTCGATGTCATGCCGACCGATCCTGGCATCCTCGGGTTCTCGAACCCCTGGTGCGAGGATGCGATTTCGACCGCGTCGACTGTTGGGGCCGCTTGGCGCGGATCGCGCTCGGCTCGTCAACGGTCGCATCGACGAACTCCCCGCCTGACCGCTGGGGCAACATGCCCCACAGATCCCAGCCGATCCCGATCCGGCAGAAACCCCTTTGCGCAGGCGGACGATCGTCCGTGCCGAGCTGCGCCGCTTCGAGGCCTCAGGCTAAGGCCGGCGAGCCGCAAGTCGGCTCGCCGGCCACGACGTCAATTCTCGGCCGCGTTCGGGTCGTCGCTATCCGGGTTCTTGCCGCCACCGCCGTTACCACCATCTGGGCCCTGTGGCCCCGATCCGGCACCCTGGCCAGCGTCTGATCCCGGGGCTCCATCGACTTGCTCCGGAGCGGAATTCCCGGCGTCGGGGATGGTCACTGGATTCGACCCCGGAGCTCCGACTTGCTCCGGAGCGGGATTCCCGTCGTCGGGGGTGGTAACTGGATTCGACGCTGGATTCCACGCTGGATTCCGGATGTCCGTGATCAGCTGCTTGATCGAATCCTGTACGCGCTGGGCGTTGGCAATCAGTTGCTTGACGTCGTCGTCGGTCCCGACGAGAACCTCGGCCCAGCCCGGGAAGTCCAAGCGCAGCATCTCGACGACCTCATACGTGTAGTCGTCGACCACCTTGCCAAACTCCCACCCTCCCCGGATGTTGTATCTCGGTTCCTCGCCGGTGAGGGTGTCCCACTTGTACGGTTGGGGGCTCTCACCCGACGCAGGCTCGGAAGTCGTGGACTCAGAGGACGTGGGCTCGGAGGACGATCCTCCAGCCGCTGGGGCGCTCGGCGCTACCTGCGAGGCGGACGATCCTCCAGCCGCTGGGGCGCTCGGCGCTACCTGCAGGGTCTTCGCGGGGCTCGCCGCGGTGGGAACTATCACCGGCGCCGGCTCCAGGTGGATCAGTTCAGCCGCGGCATCGCTCGCAAGCAACGCGAAAAGCAGAACCATTGCGACTGCTGCGACGAGCGCTCCCGCCAGGGCGGCGCGCGGTGACTTACCGACGGGGTTTTCCTCGAGATACATCCACCATTCCTTTCGTGGCCGAAAAGGGAAGGGAAGATATTGCCCGGATTCCGATCCTGGACGGATGTTGGGTGTCCCGACCGTGAGCTGGACGGCCCGCGCTATTGAGTCGGCGGCAGCAGAAGCCCGACCCTCCTAGGGCCGCGACCTGCCGCCGGTCAGGCTGACGAAAGCCTGCCAGGAGGGCTTCGGCCGCAGGTGCTTGCCCGCGGCCTTGAACAGGCCGACGGAGTCGCAGAAGTTGCAGGAGCCCTTGAGGTCGCGCCAGGAGAACCAGTAGACCTGCCTGAGGTCGAGTTTGTTGCGGTTTTCCAGCAGGTAGCCGTAGGCGCCCCGCAGCTGGCGCACCTGGCCCTGGATCCCCTGCTCGAAGGCGACCTGGTTGAAGTCGTTCTGCGAGCCCCAGCCCATCTCGGTGATGTAGAGGGGGACGCGGTCGTGGTTGGCGACGGTGACTTCGTGCAGCGCTTCGACCAGTTCTTCGAGCGTTTCGGTGTCGACCGCGTAAGGGTGCAGGGCGATGCCGTCGAACCTGCTCTTTATCCCCGGGGTGCGGTAGACGCCTTCGAGGAACTTGGCCGCGGGCATCCCGCGGGCGCCGTGCGCCGTCGGTTCGCCGAACAGGCCGGTGAGGATGACCTTGGCCCTCGGGTCGACGGCTTTGATCGCCGGTGCGGAGACCTTCAGCAGCTGCGCGTAGCGCTGCGGGGAGACCGGGTAGGCGAAGTAGAAGAAGTTGGCCTCGTTCCAGATCTGCCAGGAGCGGATCGGGGTCGGCGTGGCGATCGGCGTTTCGTACTTGACCACGCCGGGGGCGTGCTCGGTCCAGAATTCGCCGCCGGGGCCGTAGCGTTTGACCGCGGCCTGGAGGAATTCGGTCCACGCCCTGCGCTGCTGGCCGTTGGCGACCGGCAGGGTGGTTTCCTTGCCCGCCAACCAGCGCGGGGTGCCGAGCAGGAACGGCAGCACCTGCAACCCGTGGCGCGAGGCGACGGCGACGGTTTCGTCGAAGCCGGCCCAGTTGTAGCCGCCGGTGCGCGTCGGCTGCACGGCGGCCCAGGAAACCGGCCAGCGGACGCTTTCGATCCCGCCGGCCTTCATGTAGGCGGCGTCTTCTTCGCTGAGGGTGGTCTGCGGCCCGATGCCGAAGAAGCCCTTGGGCGCGTGGAGCGGCGATTTGGCGGAACCTGCCTGGATGCCGGCGAAGAGCGCGGCCGCGAGGCAGAGCGCGATCAGAGTGACTGCAACGGAAAGGCGTTTTCTCATCGACTTGAAGTGTTGGAGATGGCGGGTTGATCGGTGGCGGGTCGGTGGCGGGTCAGTCTGGAACACGGCGGCGGCGCGGATGTAGCGGAGATGTCACCGGGCTCAGTAGGTGCCGCCGAGCTTGCGGTGATCCCAGGTCGCGGTGCGGACCGGCTTGAAGCGGATCGCGACCCGTTTCGGCGCCTGGGCCTCCAAACCTGCCCGGGCGGCGGCGCCGAGCGAGGTTAGACCATCGGCATAGCGGAGCGTCAGCTCTTCGGCGAAGGCCAGCTTCGTCTCGAGGTCGTCGTGCAGCTCCGCCTCGGCCTCGATCATCGCCCCGCGCAGCTCGGCGTAGTCGTGGCCGGTCTCGACCAGCACGGTGGCCCGCGAATCGCGTTCGAGGTTGCGTACCTTCTGCGACTTCGCGTAGGTCCAGATCCACACCTCGCCCTCGCGGGGGACGAACCAGAGCGGCATCGAGTGCGGCCAGCCGCGCGGTCCAAGGCTGGAGATGACGGCGATCCGCTCCCCCTCCAGCAGTTCCAGGAACTCCGCCCCGCTGAGCTTCATCTGGTCGCGCCGGTTCACCGGCCGGACTCTACGGAACGCCGCCGATCGCGCCAGCGCTAAGTTTTGCCGTGTGATCCGCCGCCTAGCCACCGCGATTGCCGCCATCGCCTGCCTCTGCTCGGCCGCGAGCGCCGGGGCCGCGACCCTGCAGCCGATCGGCAATTTCGAAGCGCCGATCTACGTCACCTCCGACCCGGGCAATCCGGAACGGCTCTTGGTCGTCGAGCGGGGCGGGAAGATCGAGGAGGTGCGGGACGGGGCCGTCAGCACCTTCGCCGATTTGAGCTCGCTGGTGGGGACCGAAGGGGAGGGAGGGCTGCTCTCGATCGCCCCGGCCCCGGACTTCAACGCCAGCGGCCGCCTCTTCGTCGACTACACCGGCGAGGAGAGCCCCGACCAGAAGATCCACGTGGCGGAACTGCGAGCCAGTGGAACCACGGCGCCGATCGGCAGCCTGCGCAACCTGCTGACCATCGAACACCCGGAAGACAAGAACCACTACGGCGGCCAGCTCCAGTTCGGCCCCGAAGGGATGCTCTTCATCTCCACCGGCGACGGCGGTGGCGCTAACGACGAACATCACAACGCCCAGAACATGGAAACCGGCCTCGGCAAGGTTCTCCGCATCGACCCCAACCCCAGCGGAACCCTCCCCTACACGGTCCCGGCCGGCAACCCGTTCGCGGGCGTTCCCGGGGACTACGAACCGATCTGGAGCCTCGGGCTGCGCAACCCCTTCCGCTTCTCCTTCGACCGCGCGACCGGCGGCCTGTTCATCGGCGACGTCGGCCAGAGCCAACGCGAGGAGGTCGACTTCGCGGCGGCGCCAGGTCTCGGCGGCGGGGCCAACTACGGCTGGAACTGCATGGAGGGGTCGCTTCCCGGGCCGGGCGGAGCGCTCGAAGATCCCCAGTGCCCGGAAAACGCCGGCAAATTCGTCCCGCCGATCTTCGAATACGAAACCCACTCCGAAGGCCGCTGCGCGATCATCGGCGGCTACGTGGTCCGCGACCCCAGCCTGGCCGGCCTCTACGGCCGCTACCTCTACGGCGACCTCTGCACGGGCCAGATCCGCTCCTTCGATCCGAGCAAACCCGCCGCGACCGACCGCCCCGAGGGCCTGACGGTCGGCAATCTCAACTCCTTCGGCGAAGACGCCTGCGGTCGCCTCTACGCCGTCTCCGGCAACGGCGCGGTCTCGCGGCTGGTCGGCCCGGAACCGGCCGACTGCTCGCGGTTCGGCTCGGCACCGCCGCCGCGAGCCCTCTCCTTCATCGGGATCAAGGCGCATGGGCGGCATGTGCGGCGCGGCCAGCGGGCCCTGATCACCGCCTTCGTCTCCCCCTGCGCCGGGCGCAAAGGCGAGCCGGTGAAATTGTTCGAGGGCCGCCGCCACCTGGCCACCCGGCGCCTCGACCGCGCCTGCACCGCGCGCTTCCGGCCGAAGATCCGCCACCGCACCCGCTTCCGCGCCTTCATCGCCGAAGACTCGACCTACGTCGCGGCGATCTCCCGCAAGCTGCGGATCGCGATCGACCACCGGCGGCAAGCGCGGCGGCCCGGGCGCGGCGGGTAGCCGCTCCGAGGCCGGCTCGATGGCCGCAGCTGCGGGCACAGGTGAGCGGGTCTCCCCTCTCCACCCCCGGTGGCAGTCATTCCGGACGGTATGAGTCCCAAATGACTGCCACCCCGGAGGGTGAGATCCACGTCTGGGAGGCCGACCTCGACGCCGCCGGGTGGCCGGGGCCGCAGAGCCTGCCGGCGGCGGAGCGGGAACGCGCCGAGCGGCTGCTCCGTCCACTGGGTCGCCGGCGCTGGGTGGCCGCCCGCTGGGCCCTGCGCGGGGTACTCGGCCGCTACACGGATCTCCCGCCGGCCGAGATCGAGCTGCGTGCCGGTGACGGTGGCAAGCCGCGGCTGGAGGGAGCCGAGGAGGGACTGCGCTTCAACCTCAGCCACTCCCACGGACTGGCCGCGGTGGCGGTGGCGGTGGGCGCCGAGGTGGGAATCGACATCGAGTGGATCGACCCGGACCGCGACATCGAGGCGCTGGCCCCGCGGGCGCTCGATGCCACAGGTGCCGAGCGGGTGGTGGCGGCGCCGCCGGCGCGCAAGCCGGAGGTCTTCCACGCCGCCTGGACGCGGCGCGAGGCGGTCGGCAAGTGCCTCGGCGTCGGCCTGGCGAGCCCGCCCCCGGGCGCCCGGGTCGCCGTCGCTCCGCTCGAGGTGCGCCCGGGGTTCGCGGCGGCGGTGGCGATCGCCGCCGAGTCGGTGCCGCCGCTGCGCCGGTTCGAGATCGCCCCGTAGCCCTCATCCCGTTGCGGCCAGCGCCGGATCCGACTTTGACCACACTCCACTGGGATCAAAGTCCGATCCGTCGCGAGGGATCCCTACTCAAGCCAGAGCCCGCGGCCGGAAGGCGCGCCGGTAGGCGGTCGGCGTCGTCGCGGTGGCGCGGCGGAAGTGCTCGCGCAGCGAGGCCGCGTTGCCGAAGCCAACCCGCCAGGCGACGGCCTCGACCGGCAGCTCCGACTCCTCGAGCAGCCGCCGCGCCTCCAGCACCCGGCGGGCCAGCAGCCACTGCAGCGGCGTCGTCCCGGTCTCCTCGCGGAAGCGGCGGGCGAAGGTGCGCGGGCTGACGCCGGCGTGGCCTGCCATCGCCGCGACGTCGAGCGGCTCGGCGAGGCGGACCTCGGCCCAGCGCCGGGTGGGCTCGAGCGAGCCGGAGATGGCGGGCGGGTCGGGTTTGAAGAACTGCGCCTGACCGCCGTCGCGGTGCGGCGCCGCGACCATGTGGCGGGCCGCCCGCTCCCCGACCGCGGCGCCGAAGTCGCGGCGGATCACGTGCAGGCTGAGGTCGATCCCGGCGCTCAGCCCGGCCGAGGTCAGCACCTCCCCTTCGTCGACGAAGAGCGCATCCGGGTCGACGGCGACCGCCGGGAAGCGGGCCGCCAGCTCGCCGGCCCAGCGCCAGTGGGTCGTCGCCCGCCGCCCGTCGAGCAATCCGGCGTGGGCCAGCGCGAAGGCGCCGCTGCAGACCGAGAGCACGCGGGCGCCGCGCTCGGCGGCGGCCCGCAGGGCCGCGGTCGCTTCCCCGGGGGGCGGCGAGAGGAGGGCGAAGTAGCCGGGGACGACCACGGTCTGGGCCCCCTCCAGCGCCTCGAGGCAGCCCTGCGTCCGGATGCCGAAGCCGCTCGTCGTCCGCACCTCCCCGCCTCCCGGCGAGCAGGTCGAGAACTCGTAGAGGGGCCTCTGCTCCGCGTCGAGGGCGCTGCCGAAGGCCTGCCCCGGCGCGGTGAGGTCAAAGGCGACGACCCCGTCGAGGCACAGCGCGACGACCCGATGCCGTTTCATGGCAGGAATCTAGCGAACATTGGCATTCCTGCCTCTGGCGCCCCCGGCCGCCGCCGGCGACCATTGCCGGCATGGAGATCGCGATCGTCCTGTTCAACGGAATCGCCCCCCTCGACGCCGTCGGCCCGTTCGAAGTCCTTCGCAACGTGCCGGGCTGGAACGTCGGCACCGTCGGCGCGGCAAAGGGCGAGGTCCGCGCGGAGGGCGGCTCCCTCGCCCTCGTCGCCGACCACGCGCTCGCCGAAGTCACGCGCGCCGACGTCGTCCTCGTCCCCGGCGGACGCGGCACGCGCGAGCTGCTGGAGGACGAGGAGCTGCTCGGCTGGCTGCGGCGGATCGACGCGACCAGCAAGTGGACGACCTCGGTCTGCACCGGCTCGCTGCTGCTCGGCGCCGCCGGCCTGCTGCGGGGCCGGCGCGCGACGACCAACTGGCTGCTGCTCGACGCCCTGTCCAAGTTCGGCGCCGAGCCGGTCGGCGGCCGCTGGGTGCAGGACGGCAAGGTGCTGACCGCCGCCGGGGTCACCGCCGGGATCG
This sequence comes from Solirubrobacterales bacterium, assembly GCA_036257815.1. Classification (GTDB taxonomy): domain Bacteria; phylum Actinomycetota; class Thermoleophilia; order Solirubrobacterales; family 70-9; genus VAYN01. The sequence continues at coordinate 22,574 of DATAEW010000018.1, read as the reverse complement.
ACATGGCGCTGCACCTCGTCGCCACCGAGGCCGGCCCCGAGGTCGCCCAGGCGGTCCAGCTCGGAATCGAGTACGACCCCGACCCGCCCTTCGACAGCGGCTCGCCGCAGAAGGCCGCGCCGGAGATCGTCGAGCTGGTCAGATCGGCCGCTGCGGCCAGCGGCGACCCGCTACTCAGCCGCGGTTAGTTTCGACCGCTTCGCAGGGAAGCGAGCGCAGACCACTCAGCCCGGGGCCTCCGGATCGGTCAAGGCGGCGACATCCGCCAGATCCACCGCCCGGCCGCGGGCCAACTTCATTCGGATCAGGTCGTCGAGGTCGACCACGGGAACGTCGATGCCGCTGAGGCGCACGTGCAGCGCCCGCTCGCTGAGTTCGGCGTAGGGGGCGCCGCCCGGAACCTCGTTCATCACATCGATGCCACCGTCGCGCGTCGCGAACTGCCAGATCGTCGCGCGCGGAAGCATCGCCGCCTGTATCGGCGTCTCCTCCGCCCCCGGGTTGAGCACCCGGGCCCCGAGATCGCGCAAGGCTGCCGCCAACCGCTCGAGATTCGCGGGCTCGGGAGCGGGAATCAGCTCGGCGCTCATGTTCGTACGAACCTGAGCGTAGACCTGGACCGCGAGGCCACCGATCAACACATAGGCGACCTCGTGTTCGTCTAGCGCCCGAAAAATCCGCTCCGCATCCAGATGGGCGGATGACTCAGCCACGGGCGCGCCGGCCGGCCTCCGCCAACCGTCCGGCCATGCGGTTCCAGGAAATGCCCAGCGCCAGGCGCTCGCCCGGCGGGCGCGCGGCGCTCGCCCGGCGGTGCACCGGGTCGTAGTCGCGCTCCATCGGCTCCGCCCGCAGCGCCAAGCGCTCCCCCATCGCGTTGAGGACCTGTTCCAAGGTCTCGACGCTGGGAGAGTTCCGGTCCGCTTCCAGCCTGCTGATCGCCGACTGCTGCGTGCCGAGCCGCCGGGCCAGGCGAGCCTGGCTGATCCCGTGGCGCTGGCGCGCGGCGCGTATCAGCTGGCCCGGAGTCACGCTCAAATCATAACAAATTTGTGATCGCAATTGGCCCGATTGCTGGGTCAGTCAAGCGGCGCGAGCTCCAGCTCCGCCCAGGGGCCCTCGCCGCACATCGGCTGGGTGCGGCCGTCGAGCCAGTCGGCCTGCAGGTCGTCGTAGTGCGGGCTGGCGGGGTGGCCCGACTGGCCGGTGAACATCTGCCAGCGCGAGCGGTCGGGGTCGGTCGGGTCGGCGACCATCCGCCAGCTCGGCGCCCAGACCGCCGTATAGGGGTCGTTGGGGTCGTAGGCGATCTGGCTCACGGTCTCCTGCGCGCCGCCGGCGCGCAGGCTGCGGTTGAGCAGCCGGTGCAGCAGCGGGTTGGCCTCGCCGAGCGGGTGGGGGAACTCCATCTCGTGCACCCGGCCCCAGCGCCAGCTCTGCGGGTCGGGGCCGAAGCGGTCGCTGAGGTCGTCGAGCGCGCCGCCCAGCGCCTCCAGCACGAGGTCGTCCCAGGGCCGACCGATCAGCTCCTCGTCGGCTTCCTCCCAGAGCGCCATCAGGTGCGAATGCCAGCGCCAGGGCGAGGTGACGTGGGGCGTGAAGCCGTTGTCGGCGCGGTCCAGCCAGCGCTCGCAGAGGTCGCGGTCGCCGATCGCCGCGCGCGCCACCTCGCGCGCCAGCCGCAGCAGGAACGCCTGGTAGATCGTGCCGGCGATCGTCTCCGGGTCCAGGCGCCCGTCCCAGCCGCGCAGCCGCTCGATCGCCGAGCGCTCGCGCTGCCCGCTCGGCTGCAGGCGGCCGAGCCGCCGCGCCGTCTCCAGGCCGGGCAGCGAGAGGTTGTCGGACTGCATCGCCTCGAAGCTCTCGACGTCGTGCTTCTCGGTCGCCTCGAGCAGCTGCTCGATCCGCTTGGCGCGGAAGCCGTCGAGCCATTCGCTGGTGATGTGGTGCGGGAACTCATCGCCGACGGTGCGGTTGTTGGCGGTGAGGAGGAAGCCGCTCTCGGGGTCGGTCAGCTCCGGCAGCTCCTCGTAGGGGACCGTCCCGTCCCACTCGAACTCGCCGCTCCAGCCGGGCTTCGGCAGGTCGGGGCAGCCGCCGGGGCGGCGCGGCAGGCGGCCGATCAGCTTGTAGCCGATCGAGCCGTGGCGGTCGGCCCAGACGAGGTTGGAGGCGGGTGAGGTGTGCCCTTCGAGCTTCGCCACAAGCTCCGGCCCGGAGGCGATCTCGAGCAGCTCGAACATGCCGGGGAAGGCGGTCGGTTCGTCGAGGGTCTGCCAGCGCAGGGCCAGCGGCTCGCCCTCGTCGGCACCGAGCGCCTCGTTGACGATCGGGCCGTGGTGGGTCTGGCGGACCTCGAGCACCTCGGGCTCCTCGCGCCCCTTGACCGCGATCTCCTCCCGCACCACCCGCAGCGGCCGCCACTCGTCTTCGAAGAGGTAGCGGTCGCCCTCGATCCGCTCGACGAAGAGGTCCTGGACGTCGGCCATCACGTTGGTGAAGGTCCAGCAGACGTCGTTGTTCTGGCCCATGTAGATGCCCGGCATGCCCGGCATCGAGGCGCCGCGGACGAAGCGCTCGCCGAGCCGCAGGCTGGCCTCGTACCAGATCCCCGGCATGCTCTGGGGCAGGTGGGGGTCGCCGGCGATCAGCGGCGAGCCGGTGGCCGAGCGGGCGCCGCTGACCGCCCAGTTGTTGGAGCCGCTGGCCTCGGTCGCCAGGCCCATCGTGCGGCGCACGGCGTCGATCTGCTCGACGATCGCCGTCCCGTCCCCGCTCCACGGCTGCTGGTTGACGATCGGGTTGTCGGCCGGATAGGTCGGGTCGAGGCGGGCGGTCAGCTCCGGCCCCAGCTCGCGCAGCATGTCGGCCCGCAGCAGCTCGCGCTCCCAGTTGGTCGAGAGGCCGAAGGCGAGCAGCTTGCCGAGGCTGAGGATGTCGACCGGCCGCCAGGGCTCCCAGCGCAGGCGCAGCAGCTGCATCTCGAAGGGCGGCGCCGGGGCGGCCGCCGCGCCCGCGTTGACGCCCTCGCAGAAGCGCTCCAGCTGCGCCCTCAGCTCCGGGCCCAGCGCCGCCTCCTCGGCCCGGGCGACGCGGCAGATGCCGAGCGTGCGCATCAGGCGGTCGAGCGGCAGCCCCTCGCGCCCCGCCATCTCCGAGACCCGGCCCTCGACCACCCGCCGGTAGAAGTCCATCTGCCAGAGCCGGTCCTGGGCGTGGCAGAAGCCCTGGGCGAAGTAGAGGTCGCGGCGGCCGCTCGCCTCGATATGGGGGACGCCCCAGCGGTCGCGGCGAACCTTCACCGGCCCCTCCAACCCCGGCAGCTCGATCCGGCCCCGGTGCTTCGGCAGCGGCCGGCGCGCCAGCCAGTGCCAGGCGGCCGCCGCGGTCGCCGCGGCGAGGCCGGTGCCGGCGGCTCCAGCCAGCAGTCCGGCCTTAGCGGCCTTGCTCCCTTTCCCACGCCGACCCATGCCGAGTGGTTTATCAGACTGGCTGCCCAGCCAGTTCTTGCCGCCTACCCGACTGCCACTTCACCCCCGCAACCGGTTCTGTCAGTCTGAGCAAGGAACGCGGGGGCCGCGGATGGGGAGAAGAGAGAAAGGCGCGCTGTTGGGCGGAGTCGAGTGGATCCGCGGGCTCGCGCTGCTGGGGGCGATCGGCGCCCTCGTGTCGCTGGCGCCGGTCACCGCCGCGAGCGCCGCGGGACAGCGCCGCGCCACGTCGCGAGCTCACGCCGGCCGGCTCGATCGCGCCTTCGGCAGGCACGGCCGCGCGGTCATGATCGGCACGAGCAGGCAGGTCGGCCGCATGTTTGTCGCCTCGACGAAGTCGGGGGGGATCGTGGTCGGCCTGTCTGGGCAGCTGATCGCGCTCACCCTGCGGGGACAGGTCGACCGGGCCTTCGGCTTCGGTGGGGACGGACGGGTTGCCCTGCAGCCGCAACCGGGGGAATTCAGCCTCGCCGGCCTGGCGGTCGACCAGCAGGGGCGGCTGGTGATCGCCGCCACCCTTCGGGACGTCGACTCGGGCCCCGAACTGCGACCGGCAGCGGTGGTGGTCGAGCGGCTGCTTCCCAACGGGCGCCCGGATCCGGCCTTCGGCAACGGCGGCACGTTCGAATCGACCTTCGGCTTCCCGACGCCGCCTACCGTGCCCGCCGGCCCGGGAACGCCACTCGAGCCCCAGTACACGGCGCCGGCGGTGGAAGCGAGCGGCCTCGCGCTCGACGCCGAGGGCCGCCCGGTGATCGCCGGCAACGCGATCGCCGAGCTGCGCGGCTGCGAGACCTACCTGATGACTCCGTACCGATGGGAACCGACCGAAGGCTTCATCGTCCGTCTCACCACCACGGGCCAGCTCGACTCCTCGTTCGGGAACGCTGGCGTGCGTCGAGAGGGCGAGGTCTCGAACGACCGGTTCCCCCTGGTCGACGGGGCGGGACGGATCATCTATTCCAAGGCGCCCCTGAAGGCGAGCTGCCCAGGGCGGGGTGAAGGGTTTCCCTCCCTGCTCCAGAGCCTCGACCCCTCGGGCTACCCACGCGGCGGCTTCGACGTTCGCCGGTCAGGGCGACCTCTCTACACCTACGCCACGGCTCTCGACGCCAGGATGCGCCCGCTGTTGCTGGCCGCCAGGCCGGAAGGTCTGGAAGAAGGCCCCCTGGAGGTGGCTCGAGTCGAGCCTGGCGGATCTCCCGACCGGCGCTTCGGCAACGCCGGCGCTCACCGCGTCGCGCTGCCCGAAACCGCTGAGGTGAGGACGGTCGGCGCCGATTCCCGCAACCGGGTGCTGCTGGCGGGCGGCTTTGGCGGCAACTTCCTCCTGCAGCGACTGACCGCGGCCGGCGAGGTCGACGCCGGATTCGGGGTGGACGGCAAGGCGGTGACCAGGTTCGGCAGGCGGCACAGTGTCGTCCGCGCCGTGACGACCGACGCTCGCGGCCGCATCGTGGTCGCCGGCACGGTCAGCCGGCGGAGCCCCAGCGGCGTTACCGTCAACGACGTCGGGGTCGCCCGGTACCTCCCCGGCCCCGGACGCCGTTAGCGAGCGCGCTACTCGCGCAGGTTGCCCGGCAGCCGGCCCTCTTCGCCCAGCTTTTCGAGGTGGGCCTCCATCGCCATCGCCGCCATCGGCAGCAGCTCGACCGGCACGTCGTCCCAGACCGTCCGCAGCAGCGCGGCACGGGAGCGCTCGCCGGCCTCGAGGGCGGCGAGCAGGCGCAGCTCGCGGGCGGTGCGGTGCTCGACGTATTCGGCCAGCTTGGCCTCCGGATCGGTGATCCAGGGGCCGTGGCCGGGAGCGATCAGGTCGATCTCCTCGGCCTGCAGGAGGGCGAGCGAGTCCATGTAGGCGGCGAGGGCGCCGCCGCCCGGTGGGACGATCGTCGAGCCGAGGCCGAGCACAAGGTCGCCGCTGAAGCAGACTCCGCCGGCGAGGAAGCAGACATGGTCGGCGGCGTGGCCGGGGGTGGCGAGGACGCGCAGGCCGGCGTGGACCTCGCCGTGCTGGGGCAGGATCACGTGGACCTCCAGTTCCTCGGCGCCCCTCGCGTGGTCGGCGTGGGAGTGGGTCAGCAGCACCATCCCGATCCCCCCGCGCTCGGCCGCCGCGGCGCGGATCGCCTCCAGGTGGCCGGGGTCGTCGGAGCCGGGGTCGATCGCCACGCAGGGGTCGGAGCCGACGAGGTAGGTGTTGGTCCCTTCCAGCGTCATCGGCCCCGGATTGGGCGCGACGATCCTCAGGACCTCGGGATGCCCCGGCGCCAAGCTCACGCGAGAGGCCGTCCCGGTGGGGGTGGAGCGTCTTGCGCTTTTTCGCCGCTGCGCACCGTCGATAGCCACTGACGCGGCTCGAAAAAGTTAAGCGGAACCCCCACCGGGATGGTCTCAGCCCGCGACCTCTTTGGCGATCGCCTCGCGGGCGTCGGGCGGCTCGAGGACGACCAGGTCGCCGGCGCCGCGGAGGATCTCCCGCACCAGCCAGGGCTTCCCCGCGTAGGGCAACTCGACGACGACCGCGCCGTCGGCCAGCTCCTCGACCACGGTGCGCTCCTCGCGCAGCCAGCGCGCCCGCTCGGGGGATACCCAGACCCGCGCCACCTCGGCGGTCGGCACCTCACCGTGGGTCATCCAGCCCTCGACCCCGGCCAGCTCCTCCACCTCTGGGCGCGGCTCGAAGCTCTCCTCGGAGAGCTTCGCCTCCTTGACCCGGTCGAGCTTGAAGTGCCGCACGCCGCCTTTGGTCAGGTCGTAGCACTCGACGTACCAGCCCTCGCGGCCGTTCTCCAGCCGGTAGGGCTCGACGCGCCGGTCGGTGAACTGGTCCTCGTTCTCCTTGTAGTAGCTGAGCTCGAGGACCCGGCTCCTGGCGATCGCGTCGTTGACGATCCGCGCCACCTCGGCGTCACCGCCGCCGGCCGCGGCGATCTCCAACCCCTCCTCGGAGGGATCGTGGCCGAGCGCCTTGACGATTTTCTGCCTCGCGCTCTGCAGGTCGGACTGCGGCAGATGGTCGCCGAAGAGGTCGATCGCCGCCACCAGCGCCTTCGCCTCCAGGGGCAGCAGGCGAGCCGGGCGGGCGAAGTTGTCGCCGTAGGGCTCGGAGTCGACCTCGATCTCCTCACCGAGGATTTCCGCGTAGAGCACGTAGGTGCCGCCGCCGAAGTTGACGACGTTGAGCAGCTCGACGTCCTCGCGCAGCTCCTCGTCGGTCAATTCGAGGCGGTTGCGCAGGTCGGCGACCTGCAGGCGCTCGCCCCGTTTCGCCGCTTCGATCAGCAGCCCGGCGAGGGTGACGAGGCGGGCGAAGCGCTCCGGGCGGATCGCCGCCTCACCGCGGCCGTTGCCCCGCGCGCGGCGCGGCTGCTCGCGCAGCGGCCGGTCGACGATCTCGGCCGGCTCGAAGCCGTTCTGGTGGCGCTGGCGCAGCAGCGCCACCCGGCCCTCGACCTCCTCGCGCAGGTCGTCGGGGGCCAGCACCTGGGCGTTCTGACGCCAGCGCAGGACCCAGGCGATCAGCTCGCGCTCGGAGGCATAGGCGGTCTCGAAGATCCGCCCCTTGCCCGGCGCGCCGTCGGACTTCTTGGCCTCCCGCAGCTCGCCGTAGCGGCCGAAGTCGCGTTCGATCAGCCAGGCGATTCGCTCGCGGACGAAGATTTTCGCCGTGCCCTTGGTCTCCCCCAGCTGCCAGTCGGCGCGACTGCCGTAGTCGCGGCGGTCAAAGTCCTCGGGCGGGGAAAAGTCGTGCTCGGCCTTGGACGCGTATCCGACCTTGCCCTGGATCCGCGAGAGCCGGAAGACCCGCACCGCGTCGCGCTCGTGCGAGTGGCCTATCAGGTAGAACTGGCCGCCGCGGAAGACCAGGTGGTAGGGGTCAACCTTGCGCTTCTCGGTCTCCCCGCGCTCCATCGTGTAGTAGGTGAACTCGATCGTCTTGCGGCGGCTGATCGCGGTCTCGATCTTCGAGAGGCGCTGCGAAAGCTCGCGACCGCCGGCGGAGGCGGTCATCGCCATCTCCACCGGCGCCCGCTCGCCCTCGTTGAGCGGGTTCGGATGTCCCCAGGCAACCTGCTGGAGGGCCAGCCGCAGCGGCTCGGCGTAGGCGAAGCCGCCGTCGGTGAGCAGCATCAGGGCGGTGCTCAGGGCGGCCAGCTCGTCGTCGGAGAACTTGATCGCTTCGAGGTAGAAGTTCTCCGGCGGCAACGAGTAGAGCTCGGCCTCGAAGAAGCCCTCGCCGGGCTTCTCGACCCCGAGCTGGATGCCAAGGCTCTCGAGCTCGGCGCGGTCCGCGTAGAAGCGCCGCGCGAACGCGTCGTCGTTCATGTCGCTGTACCCCTCCACCTCGCGCTTGATCTCGAGGGCCGAGACGGGCCTCCCCTGAGCCATCAGGAACGAGATCAACGAGAGCTGGCGAATCAGCTTCTCAGTGTCCTTCGCCACGCCCCGCAGGATAGTGTGCCCCTGGCGCCATGGAAATCCTGCGCAACCTCTTCGGGGTTCTCACTTCCGGGATCATCCGGCTATTGGTGACCGTCGGCATCATCGCCGCGGTCGGCTACTTCCTCGTCAAGCCCGCTCTGGACACGACGAAGCAGATCAGCCACGAAGTCAATTCGAACATCGGCAAATCCCTGGAAGAAGCCAACTTCGGCGGCATCGACAAGACGATCGAAGACGTCAACCGCAGAGTGCAGCGGGAAGTCCGCCGCTCCCTCCACCAGGCGAAGGCGCACGGTGCAGGCGACCCGCAGAGGCTGGTCAGGTGCATCCAGCGCGCCCACGGCGACGTGCACCGGATACAGCGCTGCACGGTGAAGTTCTGAGCGACCGCGCTCTCTGAACGCCCCGCGCCCGGACTCGGGAGGGTTCCGTCCGGGCGGGGTGCGATCAGAACTGGGTCGCAAGGATGCCGAGCAGGGCGGCAACGATCACGAACATGCCGCCCAGGAGGCTGCGGTTGAACGCTTCGAGCCGATCGGTCATCACTTCGAGCCGGCGGTCGACCTTGTCGAAGCGCTCGTCGACCTTGTCGAACCGTTCGTCGACCTTGTCGAACCGTTCGTCGACGCTGGCTTCCAGGCGGTCGAACCGCTCATCGACGGCCGCGAACCGGCGGTCGACGTCTTCTTCCAGGCGATCGAACCGATCGTCCACCCGAACGAAGCCCTGCTCGACCCTTCCGTTGAGGTCGTCGAGGCGCTCATCGGTCCAGCTGTCGCGAGTCATCGTTCTCATCATGCCAGGCAGCGTAAGTTTTTGTCTGCAACAGAACAAGACACGAAGGTGCCAATTGCGCCGCCGAAGCGTGCCGGAAGTGACACGGATCGCCGCGGCCGGCCGCGGCGCGGTTTCAGCCCGCGAGGACGGGTCCCTCAGGCGGCGCGCTGGGAGAAGAAGGCGGCGCCGGAGAGCGCGCGGTCGAAGCCCGACCAGGACTCGCCGGCCGGCAGCTGCCGCTCGAGGCGGTCGAAGCTGCCGAGGCGTCCGCCGAGGTTGTCGATCATGTGGACGAGGACGGCCTCGCGGGTCGACGGGACGACCGGCGAGCCGTGCTCGAGCGAGCCGTGATGGCTGAGGATGACGTGGAGGATGCAGCGGGCGAGCCCGGTGTCGAAGCCGGAGATCTCCTCGATCTGCCGGCGCACCAGGTAGTAGCCGAGCGGGATCTCGCCTTCGAGGCGGCCGGCGTCGGTGAGGTCTATCGCCAGCGGATCGTCATTGTAGGCGACGGTCTTGCCGATGTCGTGCAGCAGCGCCCCCGCCACCGCCACTTCGCGGTCGATGCCCGGAAAGAAGCCGGCTGCGGCGTTGACCGCCTGGGCAACCGAAAGGGAGTGCTCGAGCAGCCCGTGCCGGTAGGCCTGGTGGTAGACCTTGGCCGCGGGCGCGTCGCGGAAGCGGTGCCAGGTCGGCGAGAGCTCACCGAAGAAGTAGTCGAGCAGCTGGCGCAGCTGCGTGTCCTCGATCGCCTCGTCGAGCAGCTCGCGCATCCGCGTCTCCAGCTGCTCCGCGTCGACGTCGGAGGCGGCCGCCAGGTCCTCGGTCGAGTACTCGTGCGGCTCGGCCGCGCGCAGGCCCGAGATCTTGATCTTCGCTCCCCAGCGTTCGTTGACCTCGAAGACGCCGGAGAGGTGAACCGCCGAGCCGGAGCCGCAGATCGCGTAGCGCTCCTCGGCCTCCTCCCAGCAGACCGCCTCGGCGCTGCCGCTGGCGTCGCCGACCTCCAGCCGCAGCCAGGGCTCGCCGTTGCGCTTGCGCCGCAGCTCGCGTGCTCGCACGGCGAAGACGCCGCGCACCCGCTGCCCGTCCTCGAGCTCGCCAAGCGGGACCCGCGGCGCCGGCTCAGAGGACTCCGGAAGCGGCACCCGCTCGGCCGAGCTCGGGACCGGTGCGGCGGCCGGGTCGGGGGCGAAAGCCTCGATCTGGGTCTGCCCATCCATCGCCCGACCCAAGGTAGAGACGGGCGCGGACAGGTCCGCCGCCTGCCGCAGGCCAGCCGCGGCGGTCACGCGCGCCACCCCGAGCCCTCCCGGATCACCCCAAGGCGAAGACCCTCGGAACCGTCTCGGCGGTCAGCAGGCCGGTCTCGGCGGTCAGCTCGGCGGCGATCGCCCGCCAGCGCTCGGCGCGCTCCGGCGCGTCGAGGAAGTTGACGACGATCGGCACGTGGCGGCGCAGGGCGAGCAGCCGGTCGCCGTGCGGCGCATGGTCGCCGTGGTAGCCCCAGACCCCGCGCAGCGCCGTCGCCCCCGCCGCGCCCTCGCCGCGGAGGCGGCGGATCAACTCGAGGTAGAGCGGGCGGGCGGCGTGCTCGGAGCACTCCGAGCAGTAGAGGCTCAGCTTCGTCCAGGGGCCCTCCACGCGAGGGTTCTCGGTGGATCGGTGTGACTTATCCGTCTCGTTTCCGGATGGGTGACACCGGAAGCCGGGATCGAGGGCGACGCCGTCTCGCCGCAGCACCCGGACCGCCTCCAGAGTCGCCAGCGGGGCATCGCCCTCGGCGGCCAGTTCCGCCAGGGCGGCGGCGATCCGGGCGCGCTCGCCGACCGCGACGACGATCGCCGGCACCCAGCGGTTGGCGGCGAGGAAGCGGGCGCGCAGACGGCGGCCGGCGGCGGTGCCGTCGACGCCGAGCAGGGCGGTGGCGCCGGCGACGCCCTGGCGGCGCAGCGCCGCGACCGTCGCCACGTGGGCGGGAGCACCTCCGTGGCGAGCGTGGCGACCGGTGTAGACGGTCAGCTTGACCTCGCGGTGCGGCTCGTCCTCGGGCCGTTGGGCGCTGCCGGCGAAGCGCGCCCGTTCGAGCGTCAGCAGGCCGCGGCCGGCGATGCGGACGAGCTCCTCGGCGACGCTTTCGATCCGCTCGGCGCGGTCGACGGCGACCGCGACCAGCGGCAGGTCTTCGGAGAGCGAGAGCAGGCGATCGGTCCGCAGCAGCTGCCGCCCGCCGAACCCCTCGGCTCCCCGCAGCAGCACCGAGGCGGCGAGGCCGGCGCGCTCGAAGAGGTCGACCGCGGACTCGGAGAGGAAGCGGCCGCGATGGCGCTCGCGCTCACCGGAGTAGAGGACGAGCTTGAGCGCCTCGCCGCCCGCCGCCAGCGTCGCCGGCGGCTGCCCGCCGGGCGCCGCCGCGCCTTGCTCGCCGCCGCTCACGGCAGCCTCCCCAGCCAGTGCCCGAGCGCCACCGCCGCCAGCCCCGCGAGCAGTGAGACCGCGAGGTTGAGCCAGAGTCCCCGCCCGTCGCCGACCTCGCCGAGCCGGTGCGACTCGAGCATCCAGGTGGAGAAGGTCGTGTAGGAGCCGAGGGCGCCGCCGGCGACGATCGTCAGCGCGACGCCGTGCAGCGCCGCCCCGGCGAGCATCCCGAGCAGTGCCGAGCCGCTGAGGTTGACCGCCAGCGTCCCCGCCGGGAAATCGCCGGCGACCCGCTCGGATACCGCGACGTCGAGCAGGAAGCGGGCCAGCGCCGCGCCGCCGCCGGCCAGGGCGACGCCGATCCAGGCGGCGGCGTTCACCGCACGGTCCTCGTCCGCCGCGTCGCCGCGGTGGCCAGGTGGATGCAGGCGAAGCCGCCGGCCAGGCTCGCCGCGGCGTAGGCGGCGGCGAGCCCCGGGTGACCGCCGTCGAGCATGTCGAAGAGCTCCAGCTGCAGGGTCGAGAAGGTGGTCAGCGCGCCGCACAGGCCGGTGCCGAGGAAGGGACGCGGGTAGCTGGACAGGGGCAGCCGCTCCTGCAGCCGGGTGACGAAGTAGCCGAGCAGCAGCGCCCCGACCATGTTGGCGGCGAAGGTCGCCCAGGGCCAGGAGCCGACCCCATGCGGGGCCGCCTCCTCGAGGCCGACCCGGGCCAGCGCACCCACCACCCCGCCGGCGTAGATCGCGAGCAGCTCGCGCGGGTCGAGGCGTGGCATCAGGCCGGCCCCCTGGCCGCCGCCCGAGCTGCGGCGCCCTCGACCATCCGCCCCACTTCATCGCGGCGGTTCTCCGGGATGGGAAGGTCCCCAACCCGCCGCGACAGCTCCTGCGCTTGGGCGAGGCCATGCCGAATCGCCTCCTCGACGAAATCCCAGTCGCGCTCCCGCCCGGCCACGCACTTGGAGAGCAGAAGGTCATGGATCTCGAGGCACCAGCCGGTTGCGCCGCCGGTGTTCTCGTTGCGAACCGGGATCAACCGCTGTTCCCAGCCCGTCGGGAGGGTCGCCGTCTCGGGTCCGACAGCATGCGCGTAGTAGGAGTAGGTCGCATCGAAGTAGGAACCATCGCCGAGACTGCCCTCGATCTCGTCGCCGCGCTCCGGCCGGTTGCGCGGGTAGAGATCCGCCTCGCGCGAAACGAGCAGGGTGGCCGGCGGGTTGGGGAACTGGCCGAGGATCGCCTGGCTGCCGACGATGATCAGCTCGTCGTCTTCCGCCACTACCGCCGCCGCCCGGATCAGATGCTCCAGCTCGCTGCGCCGCACCGCTATCGAACCGTGTCGATGATGCGTCGACGCTCCTGCTCGTTCAGGACACCGGCGAAGGGGCTGTTCTGCCGCAGGTCGACACCCTCCTGGTCGGTGGCAACGAGCGCGGCGGCGACCTCGCCGACCGGCCGGGCGAGGACCTCCCGCCAGCGTTTGGAGTAACGCGGGTGGAGATGACCCTCCGCCTCCATCCGCTCGACGCGATCCCGCGCTTCCTCCAGCATCGTGTCGCTCAGTCGCCCGGCGATCACGCGGTGCATCGCGAGGGCACGCCGTTCGGCGGAGCGATGCCCCTCCGGGGCTGCCAGCCCATCGGCGTGGACCGGCCCCCCGATGCTCGACGCCTGCTCACGCCTGGCCGCCAGCGCGGCAGCGAGTGGGTGTCGGGTGCGCCCTTCCGCCATCAACTTCGACATCTCCTCGCGCAGCTCGATGACGAATCGGCGCGGCACCTCCCGTCGACCGGCTGGCGTGACGATCGTGGGAACCCGGCCGGCCGCCACCCAGCGGTCCAGCGCAGTCTGGCTGACGCCGAGCAGTTGGGCGGCGCGCGAGCGGGTCAGGGACGGTCCGAGCCGTGCTTCGAGGTCCCGTCGCACGGGGGCGACGTCCGCGGCGGCCTCGGGGATCCGCTCCACCCGACGCAGGCGGAGGATTCCCTCCACCAATTGCCTGCTTTCGCTGACCCTTGCCACCTGTCAAGTGTAGAGAATGTTTACGAAATTTGCTGGATTTCCTCAACATGCTATCTCCGTTCCGGACGCGCCGGTAGTTCATTGACAGATATCGATGAACTGCCTATGCTGCCGACGATGACCGCGCTGCCGACGATCTCCTGCTGCACGCCGCTGGCCGGCACCTCGCTGGACGAGGAGCGGGCGGCGGAGATGGAGCGGGTGCTGAAGGCGCTCGCCGATCGGCACCGCCTGCGGATCGTCAACCTGCTGCTGCGAGCCGAGGGCGAGCCGGTCTGCGTCTGCGAGGTGCAGCCGCTGCTCGGCCTCTCGCAGGGGACCGTCAGCCACCACCTCAAGCAGTTGCTGGAGGCGGGGCTGATCAGCCGCGAGACGCGCGGCACCTACAGCTACTTCAGGCTCGTGCCCGGGGCGCTCGAGTCGGTGCGCGAGGTGTTCGCTTGAGCGCCGTCGAGGAGGTCGCGGCGCCGGCTCCCGAGGAGGAGCGGCTCGGCCCGCCGGCCCTGCCGCGGCGCGCGGCGGCCGAGGCGCTCGGCGCCTTCGCCCTCGTCTTCGCCGGCTGCGGCGCGATCGTCACCGAGGCCGAGCATCCGGGCACGCTCGGCGTCCTCGGCATCGCCCTGGTCTTCGGCCTGGTGGTGATGGCGATGGTGTACGCGACCGGCCACCTCTCCGGCGCCCATCTCAACCCGGCGGTGACGATCGCCTTTGCCCTCACCCGCCACCTGCCCGCCCGCGAGGCCGTCTCCTACGTCGGCGCCCAGGTGGTGGGCGCGCTTGCGGCCGCGGCGCTGCTGCTGGCGATCTGGCCGAGCGGCCCGGCCGACCTCGGAACCACCGCGCCGAGCGTCGGCGTCGGCAGCGCCTTCGCCTATGAGGCGATCCTCACCGCCTTCCTGATGTTCACGATCATGGCCGTCGCCACCGACACGCGGGCGGTCGGCGCCGGCGCGGCGATCGCGATCGGCGGCGTGATCGGCCTCGACGCCCTGTTCGGCGGCCCGATCACCGGCGCTTCGATGAACCCCGCTCGCTCGCTCGCCCCGGCGCTCGTCTCCGGCCATCTGCACGACCTCTGGATCTACCTCACGGCCCCCGTTCTCGGCGCCGCGGCCGGGGCCGCCGCATACCAGGCGGTGCGCGGCGGACGACCGGCCGCACTGGTCCGCCCTCCCGACCGCTCGGACCTCGCGGCAGGGGAATGATGCGGGTCCTCTTCGTCTGCCTGCACAACGCCGGCCGTTCGCAGATCAGCGAGGCGCTGTTCGAGCGCGCGGCCGCCGGGCGGCACGAGGCACGCTCCGCCGGCACCGCCCCGGCCGACCGGGTCCACCCCGAGGTGGTCGAGGCGATGGCGGAGCTGGGGATCGACCTCTCCGCTCGCCCGCCACATCGACTCAGCCGCGAGGACGCCGAGTGGGCCGAGGTCGTGGTGACGATGGGCTGCGGCGACGAGTGCCCCTACATCCCGGGCAAGCGCTATCTCGACTGGGACCTCCCTGATCCCAAGGGACGGCCGCTGGAGGAGGTCCGCCGCACCCGCGAGGAGATCGCCGGCCGGGTCGCCGAGCTGGTCGCCGACTTCGACGGCAGCTAATTTGGCTGACCGGGTAGAGACCGGTTCTCAGCCAAAGCGCAACCCAGAGGAGGCTCCAATGCGGCTCCTGCGACGCAGACTGACCTACGCGAACGTGATCGCCACCCTGGCCCTCTTCCTCGCCCTGACCGGCGGGGTCGTCTGGGCCGCCGGCAAGATCGGCAGCAAGAGGCTGAAGAAGAACGCCGTCACCACGGCGAAGATCAAGCGCAGCGCGGTGACCAGCGCGAAGCTGAAGAACAACGCGGTCACCACGCCGAAGCTGAAGGGGCAGGCGGTGAGCACGGCCAAGCTCGCCGAAGGGGCGGTGAACTTCGCCAAGCTCGCCCCCGGCGCCAGCGTGGTGGCCAGTGCCAGCGGCGGCCCGGCGCTCGTCAACTCGGTCAACAGCGCGATCCCGATCCCGCTCTCGGGGACCGCTGGCTTCACCCCGGCCACCGGCGTCACCGACCTGGTCAACGTCGAAGCGCGGGCCATCGACCTGGCCCGCAGCGGCGCCGAACCGTGCGCCGTGGTCGTGCAGCCCCTGGTCAACGGCCAGCTCCTCAGGCTCGGCTCGGGATTCCTCGACCTGACGGCGGCGCCGACCGGGGGCAGCGATTTCAGTCCCGTTTCCCTTGCCAGCGCCTCGGGGCCGGTCGGGCTCGCTCAGCCCGGGGTCCCGCAGCAGATCTCGATGCGGGTGATCGGCGACACCGACTGCACCGCCGGCTCCCAGGTGGCGGTCAGCGTCACCGTGACCCAGTTCAAGTAGAGAACTTGTCCTTGGCCAGCGTCACCTTGGCGTCGGAGCCGTCGGGCATCGTGCCCGGCCTGACGCCGCTGTACTCGCCGGCGATCTTGCCTTTCGAGACGGTGAGCTTGAGGAAGCCATATTCTTTGGCGTCGCCGTATTCGAAGCGGACGCCCTTGCCGTGTTCGGGTTCCTCCCCCACCTTCGTGTCCTTCGCGAAGAGGTGGAGGTTGTGGTAGCCGGAGTTGCCGATCACCAGGTAGGTGATCTCCTCATCGCCGCGCTTGCGGCTGAAGCGCTGGTAGTCGTGGACGTGTCCTGACATCACCAGGTCGGGCGTGCGGCCGGAGTCGTCGAAGGCCTTGTCGAGGATCGTCCCCATTTCCTCGCTGCCGCCGTGGTGGGAGTCGACGCTGTAGGGCGGGTGGTGCAGCGAGACGATCAGCGGCGTTTTGGCGTCGGCGTCGGCGAGCTCGCCGGTCAGCCACTCGATCTGCTGCGGTTCCAGGTGGCCGCCGGGCGGGACGTTGGAGTAGATGGCGACGATCGTCACCGCCTCCAGCTGCAGGGTCCAGTCGCAGTAGGGCTGGGTCTGAGTGTGGCGGCCGAACTCGAGCTCGGGATCGCACGGCGGCACCGACGGTTTCTCGTCGCAGAAGTTGGCCATGAAGCCGTCGAGCGGCTTGCGTTTCGTCGTCTTCCCCTTGATGTCGCCGTCGTGGTTGCCGGGATGGCCGAGGATCGGCACCGGAACGTGCGCGTAGGGCTCGTAGAACTGGTGCGGGTACTCCCATTCTTCGCCGTAGAAGTAGACGATGTCGCCGACCGAGTAGACGAAGGAGACGCCGGCGTTGGGCTGCTGCAGCGCGTAGGAGACCGCGTTCTGGGGACCTGGCGATTTGACCCCGCCGTGGTCGCCGATCACATAGAAGGAGACGCCGTCGCCGGGATCGTCGATGCCGACGTCCCTGGCCTTGGCCCGGCCGGGCTTTCCCTCGGGCAACGGTTGGACATGGGACTCGTGCCGGGCATGGCTCTTCTGCAGCTGCCCCGCCGCCGTCGCCATATGTGACACCCCGGTGAAACGCTCCATCTCGCCTCCTCTCCCCGCCCTGGTCGTTACGCGGGGCGAGTGAAGCAGGTTCGAAAATATTCGATGTTTCTTTAGCGAACGCGACGTTCCAAAGGCGAGCGCGCCACTTTCGTCTCGATCCGGAATCTGAAGAGGGATCGACGCCGGCCCCTGCAACTAACCGTCCCTGCCTGGAGGCGGACCTGGCCTGAGATGGCGAGGGCCGGATTCGAACCGGCGACACGATTTTCAGAGGGCCATGAGGACGGGACACCTTGCCGTGGTGGCGGGCTCTCGTGAGGGGCGGCTGTGGCTGCCGCTGATGGTTTCCAGGGGTTTCGGGGGGCTTTGGGCGACGAGATCGGGCCCGTCCCCGCCGCGACGGCCGTCGTCTCAGCCCCGAGCCGGGAGGCCCAATCATGCTCCGTGCTGCGGCACAGGTAGCGCCTTTCAAGGCGCCAGCGGCAGGGAGCGCACGCGAATGCGGGACGGCTCGATGACGACGACACTGCCCTCGGTCAGGTCGGCCTCAATGGCTTCAAGGTTCGACAGGAGGATCGCCGCTTGGCGCTCGGGGCGTCGCTGGGTGCCGTGACGGAACAGAATGACGGAGGGTGAGCGCTCCTGGCGGGTGGCGATGAGCGTGCCGAAATCGGTGTCGGCGGAGACCACAGCGCGCTGCTCCTGCTGGGCGCGTACGAAGATCTCCTCGTCGGCGGCCGCCTGCATGCCGTAATCGCGAACGTGCGCGGCATCGTGCCCTGCCTCCCGCAGTCGCTCGGCGAGCACCGGCGACAGCGCGTTGTCGATCAGGAACCTCACCCGGAGGCGACAAGCGGCAGCTCGCGCTCCCGCACAGCCTCGGCCGCGTAGCGCATCGCCTCGCGAACGTCCTCAGCCTCCAGGTCCGGGTAGGCGGTGATGATCTCAGCCTCGCCCATGCCGTCGGCAACCATGCCGACCACGGTTGCCACGGGAATCCGCAGCCCACGAACGCACGGGACTCCACCCATCTGATCGGCTCGAACGGTGATTCGCGTGAAGGTCATGAGCCTCAGCGTACCGCGCGTGCTTGGCGGCTCTCACAAACCGCGGCAACGGCATCGACCGGCCCGCGGACGCGACTGCGTATCTCAGTGAGGTCGACCAAGGTGCTCTCCAAGTCGGAGCTGGCCGGCGCAGGCTCAGCGGCCACCAACTCATCGGCCAGCGCATCCGGACTCACGGCGCGACGAACCGCCTCGCGCTCAAGTCGAACATAGGCGTCGGAGGTGACACGGATAGCGCGACGACGCGTGGCCATGAGCCAAGTCTAGGCGCCATTTCCGGACCAGACCCGTCTCGCGGATTCGGGACCCGCCACCCCCAAGAACCTCATGTATACGTGCTGTTCCTCTATCGGTATCCGCCGGTCACTCAACTAGCTTGTGGCTCAATGGCAAATGATGAGCAACCGACGCTGCAGATCATGCTGCTCGGAGCCGACAATGACGTCCCGGTCGAGGAGCTTGGCGCAGAGCAATCTCCGCACACCGGCCGGGACCTTCGGCGCGTCAGCATCTCTTTCGATGTCTCAGCCGAGCGGTCCGCCGAAGTGAATAGCGAGCTATCAGCCGCGCAGAAGGAGGAGCAGGCGCTGTTTGGCGATGGGGTGCGATGGCGCGTTCTGAACTCCTCTTACTCGTACCAAGAGGGAGATTCGACGCATCGCCATCACGCAGAACTCCAGGAGATCGAGGAACTACCAACGGCCAGCTCCCTAGAAATGCTCGGGCTGTCCCTGCAACCCAGGAAATACAAGGAGACCGCCGACGAAGGCGACGGCACGCTGTTGATCCAAGCCTTGGTCGAGGTCAAGGGCAATGACGACACGGTGCTTGAGACTGCAATCCGCGAGCAGCGAGCAAAGCGAGGGTATTTCCCGATCACCCGCGTGGGCGTGAGTGACTCGCCCCTTGAAGTGCGGTTCGGACGGTGCCTCTGGAAAGGCAAGGCTGGCGACCGCCTCCATCTGCTCCGACTTGTAGCGGATGCGGACCTGGAGCAGGAGTCAAGTCCGTTGCATCGCATCTTTCAGCCAGAGTTAGCGCTGACTCAACGGAAGACGGTGGCCATCGAAGATCAGCTCAACGCGCTCGTTGACGCCCTTCATGAATCAGGTGACCTGAGCCAAGCTCAGGTTGCAGCGATCCGCAGCAAAGCAGACGATTCGTGGCATCGACATCGTCGCGACTTCGATGAGGCGAAGAACATCGAGAGCTATCTCGATTAGCTCTCACGCACCACGATTGGAGGGGATAGATGGCCAAGATGCGGCTGCGCCGATTTCTTTATCTCGACGGTGACCTCACCGACGAGTTCTTGGCTCAGGCTGAGGGGGGCCTTTACAGCGAGGAAGATCAGAGTACGACGGCCTCGTCGGAGAGAGGCGGCACGGTCGGCCTGTCCGCTGGGCCGGCTGCCGCCGAGGTCGGGGCAGCCAAGGGCGGACAGGAGTCACGCGCTCGAAAAGTGCGTCAGACCGAGGAGAGTGGCTTTAGCCGCTTGGCCAGTCTGCTCGAAAGCTCGGGGAGCGTTCAGTGGCTCGATTCCTTCGATGACGAGATATGGGAGCAGCTTGAGCGTGGGGAGGTACTGGAGATCGAGTGTCAGCTCCAGCTGCCGCAGATTGTCCAGTTCATGCAGGTGAGGGCTGCGATTGAGCCCATGAAAGAACTCATGGAGCTAACCGGTGAGAAGTTCGATCCCGAGGCCGTACAGGGTTTTGGAGTGCTTGGGTTGATCAACCAGATGCTCGAGGGCACTCCTTTGATTGCCTCGGCACTCGGTAGTCCGGACTTTCGGTTCATCGCATCGCTCCACGACAATTGGTTACGCGTCGCGGCGGACGAACTGCAAGGAGAGGCCCCGGCTCTACTGCTCTGTCGAGCGCAAGCTCAAACAAGGCGAGCAGTACAGCTTCATCGACATGATGCCGGCGCTTCGCAACCTACTCAATCGGAAAGAGATGGAGGCCGAGTTGCTTGAGAATGAGATTCTCGCCGATTCGAAGGTCGACGCCCCGGCTGCCGTCGTCAGCCCCATCGCCATCTTTCGCTGAGCGCGACGACTCTTTGCACTGAGGTAGGAACAAGTGCCGAGAGTTTCGACTGCGGTTCGTCAGGCCTTTGACGAGTTCACCGACGACTTCGATGTGATCGAGGCCGAGACGGGGGCTTGGGTTCAGCGACTCAGCAACGCCCAGATGTCAGTGAAGCAAGGCGAAGCCCGAGCCAACTCGATGCGCCGGAACAACGTGGAGTTCTTGGTGGCCATCACGTTGGCCGGACTCTCGATTCGCGTGAGGCATCTCGCCGAGGCCATCATCACTCTGATCAACAAGGGAAACCCACATGCAGCCCCCCCTGTCGCTCGAGCCCTGTTCGAGACTTGCTGTGTGCCGATCTATATGCAGGGAGAGTTACTGCCGCGGGTTCGCAAGGGTCGGGTAGAGGATGTCCACAAACTGGTATTCAGGCTTTCGCTCGGCGGAATCGGGATCTTCGGCTCGCCTCACATCAAGCCCATCAAGGTCGATGCGCTAATCCGTTCGGCTCGATCCGAGCTGACGGCGATGGTTGCCCGGATTCCAGGCGAGAAAAAGTTCAATGCTGCGGAACTCGTCGACATCTACTATGGACCGCTATCTGAATTCACCCATCCAAACTGGGGCGCGTTGAGCATGAGCATCGAGCTTGGCCTTCCACCGAAGTTTCACGCCTCAACAGCATTCGACGGCGCGATCATGCATGCCGTCGCATCATCCACGGCTTACGTCATGGAGGCGGGCGGTCGCGCATTCGACACCGTTCTTGGCGAGCTTTCGAAGCTCCCCATGGATCTACCTGATCGCGATCCCCTGGAAGACAGCACCCCGACGTAAGCTCAGTCGTCGAATTTCTCTGCACCTTCGCCAGGTCGGCAACTGACACACCAAGGGCGTCCGCAATCGACTTGACCGTGCCCAGGTCGGGTTGGCTTCGCCGCGCTCGACTAAGGAGAGCGTGCTGGGCGTGATGCCCGCCTGCGGGGCGAAGGCTCGCAGGCTCAGATCGCGCTCGGTTCGCAGGGCGCGGATGGCCTTGCCTAGCGCCGGCTGAGGCTGCGAAGGAGCTGCGGAAGGCGATCAAGGCCGGCGCCGACCTCCGCGACCGCCGCGGCCGACGTGCCGGTCCCGCTCGGGCCCGCGTCGGTCCGCGAGGTGCTCGACGCGCTCGGCGCGATCCTCGACGGTGCCGTTGAGGACGGGCACATCGACTTCAACCCGGCGCGCGGGAGGTGCAGATGAGTCCCGATCTCGTCGAGGCGGTGGTCGAGCACCTGGGCCGGCTGCGCCGCATGGGCGCACGATTACCTCGTCCCCAACCTGCTCGGCGGCCGCTCAACCGGCAGTGGGTCGCGCAGGTCGTCGCCGAGGCGGCGAAGCTGGCCAGCGAGCGGATGACTGCGAGCGGGCTGCCGGCGCTCCCTCACACCACACCGCACACGCTGCGCCGCCCCTACATCTCGATTGCGCTGCTCGCCAACAACTTCGACGTGAAGTGGTCATGGGACAGGTCGGCCACGCCGACTCGAAGATGACGATGGATGTCTACGCGCAGCTTGAGCAGCGCGTCGATCGCAGCCACGGGACCAGCTTCGACCGGCTCGTGCAACGCGCCCGCGAGCAGGTAGCGGGCCTCACGCTCGACCTCAACGAGGGCGCCAATGGGGACGATTGGACGACGAGGCCGGAAATAAGCCTGTCGCGGCCGATTCAGAACCTCCTGACCGTCACCGAAAACCTGCTCATTTGCAGCGCAGAAAGCGATGGCGAGGGCCGGATTCGAACCGGCGACACCACGATTTTCAGTCGTGTGCTCTACCAACTGAGCTACCTCGCCCGAGGCGGCGCGGAGCCGGCCGCAAGGGGGAAGGCTAGCGGGACGGGGGCGCTGGGGCTGATTGCATTGCGGGATGGTCCGGGTGCGCGCAACGATCGGCTTGCTCGCCGCGGCGGGGCTTGGGCTCCTGTTGGTCTCGGGGGGCTCGGCGACCGATCCGCGGACGCCGGCGCCGCTGCCCGGGCTGCCGCCGCCGTTCCTCGGCACCGCGGCGGTCGGGTCGGGTGGGCTGACCGCGGCGGTCGACTCCTACGGCGACGTCATCGACCTGCGGTCGGGGCCCGCGGGACGGGGGCTGATCGACAACCCGTCCGATCGGCAAGCGGCGGGAACCGTGGCGCCGACCACCGGAATCGTGCCCCGAGTTCGGCTCGGCAACGGCCCGTGGCTGCCGCCCTGGCGGGCCGACTCGGTCTCCCAGCGCTACCTGCCGGGGACGAATGTGGTGCGGACGGTGGCGCGGTTCGGGAACAAGCGCAGCGTGTTGACGGCGGGGGCAGGGGCGACGTCCCTCGCGGTGGTGATCGCGGTGAGCGGCGCCGGGGCACCCTCGGTCTCAGTCTCCGTTGCGGACGGAGTTCGGTGCGCGCGCGAAGCACGGGCGGGGCGGCTCGACCTGCTCTGCAGCGTGGGTCGTGCTGTCCCGCCCGTCCCCGGCGCGGCGGCCGAAGACGTGCACGGGCGGTGCACAAGGCTACTTCGGGCCGCGGCGGCGCGCGACCGGCGCTGGCTCGCCCGGGCGCACCCGCTCGGTCCCGGCGCGCCCGCCTGGGCGCGGGCGATGTACCGGCGCTCGCTGCTGACGCTGCGGGCGCTGACCGACCGGCGGACCGGCGCGGTGGCCGCCGGCGCCCGCGACGACTGGGCCTACGTTTGGCCTCGGGACGCGTCTACCGCCGCCCTCGCCTACGCCGCGGCCGGCTACGGGACCGAGGCCCGCCAAGTGGCGGGCTTCCTCTCCCGCCTCGACCTCGCCGCCGCCGCCCGCTTCGAGGGCGACGGCAGGCCGATCCCCGGCCGAGCCGCGCAGGGTGACGCAGCCGGCTGGGTCGCGCTGGCCAACCGGTCCGCGCGATGGATTTTCCCCCGCATGGCGG